>NZ_JBXWQD010000009.1:0-91333 GCF_059612205.1 Ruegeria sp. CDSA089
CTCTACTGCCACCCCGACGAACCAATCCGCCAAGATTGAACGGTTTTGTAATGATGTGGCTGGAGAGTTTCTTTTGCCTTCGGCGCACTTCCGCAAGGGTATGCCTGACTTTGACCCTGACGATAGCAATAGTGCGGAGGCAGTGGTTGATAGTATTGCCTATAAGTGGTCTGTCAGTGGTCCGATGGTCGCCTATCAACTCTATAGAACAGGTGACCTAAGTGGCGATGCCTATGGCCGTCTTCGTGGGGTGTACTCGGCACGTTGGCAGGCTGCTCTCAAGAGCCAAAAAGAAAAGATGAAAGATAGCGACGGACCAAACCCGCACGTTGTGAAATCTCACAATCTGGGCAACGCACTATTGGAGGTAGTTTATCGCTCCGTTCGCGGCAATGCGCTTACCTACACAAAAGCTGCAAACCTTTTGGGGTCGAAACCATCTGCGGTAGAACCGCTGTTGAGAAGGTACGAGGCGAAACGAAAAAAGGGTGATCTGTTCTCCAACGCAAGCGGAGCGCATTGATGTACCTAATCGATGCCAACGTGTTGATAACTGCGAAGAACACCTACTACCCTTTAGAACACATTCCCCAATTTTGGGAATGGCTCGTTGTTCAAGGTGATGCTGGTAGAATCAAGATGCCGCGTGAGATTTATGAAGAAGTGTCAGGCGGTAGCGATGACTTGGCCGACTGGATCAAGGGAGAAGACGCAAAGGAAGCGCTACTTTTAGATGAGGATGCAGACCCCGCCTTAGTGCAGCAAGCGCTACGTGACGGGTATCAAAGCGATGACGCCAAATTCACAGATAGCGAACTGATCAAGGTAGGTCGGGACGCTTTCCTTGTTGCTTATGGCCTTGTTAGTAGCAACAGAACAGTTGTGACGAAAGAAGTCACAAAACGAACCAAGCGCCTTGGCGCGACACGACTACCAGATGCATGTGACGACTGCGCTGTGTCTTGGTGTGATGACTTCACGATGTATCGCACTTTGGACTTCAACTTGCGTTGACAGATATGCCCGGTCGGAAAACACAGTTTAAATTCTGGATTGGCGGCACTCTGCTGCTGAACCGCGAAAGTTCTCTTAACTGTCCAATTCTCGGGAAAAGCATCCTGAAAGAGCTCTAACGTCTGCTCAGGCTAAACTATGCAAATGCAGCGAATGTCCGAGAAGCGGGCTGCGACCGCGGCATCGGTATGTGCAGGTGAACGGCAGGAATGGGCCGATCTCCTAACAAGTTGTGGAAAGAAATTACGGGATCACCTTAGATCTCAGCGTTATCGCTCAGATTGAACCAAGTTGGCTATGCTAGTTCGCTGATCATCGATTTCAGATGGCGCATGTCGGTACCGCAGCATCCTCCAAATACTTGGATCGACGGATTCTGCCTCGCAATCGCGGCAATCTGTTTACCAAGTTCAGCTGGATCGCCTTCGTCCAGCTCATCTGCTTCGTCAAGTTCCGCATGCGAGCAACTCGAAGCGTTCGCCACAAGGCCTCTCAGCCGGGGGTGGTTGCCAAGCGCTCCGGCGAAATGGGTAGGGTGAGCGCAGTTGACCATAAAAAACAGCGCCGCCGAGTCGGTTGCTGCGTCGATCTGGTCAATTCCGTCCACAAGTTTGGTCCCGTCTGCCAGGCACCCGTCTGTCTCAACAACCAGAGACATGATGATCGGCAGTTCAGCGTCCCGGGCGGCGAGGATGCATCCCGCTGCCTCGCTTGGGCGGTTGAATGTATAAGCGGTGACCAGATCGAGGCTTGTGTCTTTCAGGCTGTGCATTTGAGCGGCGTGGTATTGACGTGCATCTTCGACGGGTACCGGCGGGATGTCGGCGTAAGGATCATGGCGCGGGCCGATGCAGGCCGACACCAGTACATCATCGCGAGCGGCAGCTTGGCGCACGTCTTCCATTAGACTGACCGCATCTTTGTTTACTTCGGCGAGCCGCTCTGCATCGTACCCCAAGGGCGCTGCCCGGTCGGCGTTCGCCATCCATGTGGGCGCATCAAGGATGCATCCGACATTCATTTCACGGGCCAGATCGACAAGAGCCTGCATTTGACCGGCCAGTATCACCCTGGTGCCAGGTTCTTCCAGCAATGGAAACGACGCGAAACCGGGAAGCTCAATTCCATGATTGAAAATCAGGTCGGTGCCAGTGCCGGCGTAAACCAGAAAGGGCTTGTTACCTTCGAGTGGGAGCTGTCGCGCCATTCTGATCCACGCCTATTGCCGTTACCTCTGCACAAGAAACCTACTTTGTCTCGGGCCTCCTGTGAACCTTAGGACTGCGACAGGGTGTATTCCGTCACTCTGATCCCCACGCCAGGCCAAACACCAGGTCATGTCTCGGTCGAAATCACCAGTGGCGACCGGCGCGCTCTGATTACAGGTGATGCAATCCATACAACCGCCCAGTGCTGGCATCCCGAGTGGCATTTTATGTTTGATTCCGATGCTGAGATGGCCGTGACATCCCGTCGGAAACTGTTGGAAAGCGCCTCGGAAACGGGATGTATTGTGCTGGGAAACCACTTCGCTTTGCCGTCTATTGGTCGGGTGAAGGCGGACAACGACGCGTTTCGCTGGGAGGACTAGCCCAGGTTGTATTTTGATGTGCGCGGGTCTGTTGTGGGATGGCGGCTGACGTGAAAGTTCGACGCGCCGCGCAGCTTACAGGCAATGATCGGCGAAACTAAATCTCGAACCCATTGGGCTATGTCACATTCCCTTGAATTCTTGTTTCACAAGCTTTCTCTCTTCACCATTTTGTGAAAGCCTGAAGCAGTTATGAGTGACAGAGTGTGCAATTTTCAGAAAACAGTGGTTCTTTCTGAACTCCAATCAGCTCTCTTGGACGGAATTTGTGATCACTGCGAGGTGACAAGTTCGGAACTGGCCAAGAGTGGAGAGGTGCTGGAAATATGTGGACAAGAGTACTGTTTCGATTATGAAACCGGTGTGTCCACGGAGACTGAAATTTTGTTGTGCCCCAGCTGTCACGAGGCAAACCATCTGGACGCGCAGCGACAGCATAACCCTTGCCACATCTCTGCAAGACGCAGCCGGGAAAACATGGGTTAGTCGATGGGTTCAGGAGGCGAAGCTTTGGAACGGTTTTTGCAAGAACCATCGCTGGTCCAATTTCGGTAGTCTGACAGACCAAGCTCGTCCCACATCCAGCCGAAATCATACTCAGCCACCGGAGAGCCGGTCTGGCGCGCGCTGCGGTTTTCGATTGTCTTCAGCCAGTCTATGACTTTCTTCCTGCCCGCCGTGCTGCGAACGGCCTGGCGCGGGGTCTTGCCATCCAGGGCAGGAATCGGCTGGTCAAGCGTATCGCGGTAATGCTGTTCGAGATATTCGTGGGCCATCTGACGGGCAAGGGCACGGGGGATGTCCTCTTCTTCTGCCACTCCGTTACTCGTGCTGTCATCCGCCATCATCTGTTCGGCGGTCTGGATTGATGTCAGCGGAGATTTCACCAGGTCGCCCAGGAGGTCCCGGACCAGGGCTTCGCCGCGTTCAGCGCGCGCTGTAGAGCTCACAGAAAGTGTGAGTGTCCGACCTTTCAGATCTAGGGACCCAAGCACGGAGGCCCCTGACATTGATTTGTCCAACACGAGGCCGGTGCCGTGCTTGGTGCCGGACGGGGTGTCGAGGTCAAGCCAGGTCCAATCCTTCTGGCCTGAGATCACGAGTTCTGCGGACTGTGTTAGCTTTTCAGATACCTGGCTTTGCGTCACTTTGCTGGCGAGGGGGAAGCGCATGTCGTGAAAGAGCAGGTTGTCGCCATCGCTGTTGCTGATTTGTGGTGGTTCCGGATCCAGTAGGTTCGGCAGATGTGCGAAGAGCCAGGCATTGGTGAAGAGGGGTGCGGAACGGTGTAGCTGATCCTGTGTCAGCCTCAGTTCAACGTCGGGGTTCAATTTCAACACGGAGCGGAGCCCGTCTTCAAAAAACGCGACGGTGTCGGGGTCGAATGGGAGCAGCGCCCCCGAGATCACGTTATAATCCCCCTGTGCGACAACCCGAGCTGCGATGCGATCCCATCGCTGCAGCATCTGCGTCGCGCTGTGTTCCCGGACGGTAACCGGCTCTGCGTCCGAAAGCATGTTGCGCAAGACCATGGATCTGCCGGGGTCTACCTCGCTCACCTCATAAAGGCTGACCGACGCGTCCCGCAATCCTTTGATATAGGCGCGGGTCTGCGCACTCTCCTTGGAACCGCTCCCTTTCAGATAAGCATCCGCAGCGTTTTCGGCGTCCGCTCCGAATGTCCTGCCCAGCAAATCTTCCAGGCCACCACCCCACAGGACCATCGGCCAATCCTCGCCCAGCAAGTCGCCCAGATCCTCGAACTCAAGATCGAAGGCCTCGAGCGCTGGCAGAAAATGCTCGTCCAACACATCAGCGAGCCGCTCATGCCAAATCTCGTCACGGGTGATAAACCCGATGAGCCCACCAAGATCGTTCCCCGTTGTCATCTTCAGCTTCTCCCTGTTTGCCGGACAGGGGCGATTTAGCGCAGATTGCAACCGCCAGCCAGCCCACACGCGTATGCAGACCTGCGTTACATGGAGGGACTTGTCATGGCGAATGCTATGTCTTTGGCTCCCGCCCAAAAAGCTCTGTGAAAAGCTTTTCGGAGCGGCGCAGGCCTTCATCGGTCAGTACCACCGATTTTGCCTTTCCAACCGGGTCCAGGATCAATCCGTTACGGTGCAGGCGATCAAGCGCTCCCCAGTCAAAGCCTTAGGGCCGTCCTGAACCCAGCGAATTCGGGGATGTTGCGAGCCGCTTCGACGACGGGTGTGAGCCCAACTAGTGGATTCGTCAGGGCGTTTCCGCCGGTATTCTATGATTGCTAAAAGATGGTGGTGCTGATCGCTGTCGTATTAGATTTTCCGCAAATATGCCCAAGAGACGTATCCCTTAAGCTTGCGCGCGCGCTCCAAAGAGACGCGGCACCAACGGGTGCCACCGGTCTGCTCACAGCCGTGAACTCGTAGTGCGGTTCCATTTGGAAGACCAACGATCACATTGAACCCTGTTCCAGGCCCACTGCGCATTTTTAGCATGTCACCGTCTTCGACGCCAAAAACCTCATATGTTCCGAGTGACGCGGCCGCCGCCGGTTTAACGTCCATGACGACCCCCAGGAACAAAGCCATTAGGGGTAAAAAGATTGCATTGCGCATCGCGATGTCCTGCTTATTGCCTCAACGACAATCGTAGCAACTCGGGTCACCAAGAGGAACAACTCCAAGACAGAAATGTAGGTGATACCAAAGCTTCAAACGCTACATTTCTTCCAAATGGTGGGGAACCCTGGCCCAGTTGGGGGCATCTTTCACAAAAACCTTGCTCGTTGGCTTGAAGTTGTTTGGCTCATCCAATGTCCCAGCCGCAATGCTCGTCAATCCGAAGGCTGTCACGCCCCACAGGCCTGATCCGCAGGTGCCACAAAAATGCTTGATGACAGGTCGACCTTCCTTTGAGGTCTTCTCAAAGGTCCGTGGTTTGCCTTTCAGCAGCTGCAGGTCTTCCGACTTTATCATGTACCCGGCATAACCGTCCGTTCCGGTCATCGATAGGCAATCACTGCAAAAACACATGAGTTGCATTACTGCGCTGCCAGTGACCTGGTATCGAACCTCACCGCAAAAACATCCGCCTTCCAAGATTTCAGCCACGTTGCCTTCATCCTTCTATTTCGTTTTGCAAGATATGAGAAAACCGTACCTACTCTGGCCAGTGGTCACAACGGTTCCAGCAGCGGAATGTGGAATGGTGCCAATATGAGCTCCTGTACCTGGATGGGTACGAGGCAAGCATCAGACAGATTGAGTTGTCGAATGTTTTCATCACGGTTCTGAATCCTTGCCAATTGACTGTTCCAGCAAAGTCATTGGACAGACGAGCTTTATTGATCGACAATCGCGTCATGGAGCTGACAGACACCACACCTGTGCACCTGATCCATGTGGACCCTGAGATCAACATGGCGCGGTTCTATGGCATCGAGTTGCAGCCGACGTTGTTTGGGGAGGTTTCAGTGCTTCGTACCTGGGGGCGTATTGGCACGAACGGGCAAGCCATGATGGTGACGTATGATGACGAAGCCCTGGCTAGTGAAGCGCTCCACAATCTCGAAAAGCAAAAGCTCCGTCGAGGGTATGTTCCGGTCGGTGAGTGACTTCGGGCTGCAGTCTGTTTCTGTGGCAAATCCCGAGCCTTTCGGCTCGTGAGCAGGCTCTAGGTTTCAGCCGACGTATCGGCTTCCACCCAGAACACCCCAGAATGATCTCCCTGTCCCAGTAGCCCCTGACCCGTCTCTTGCGAGCCGGGGCAGGGGCTTTGGGTCATGGTCGGTCCATGCCGTGGTGATCTGCCCATTCGGGTGACGGTCCCTTTTGCGCTCACGCAGGATCAGAGATCCTTTGTCCTTTCCTTGTGGGTCAGGCGGGATTTGGACAAGCCAAACGCTACCTTCCGTAAGGGGGAAGGCGCGGCCTCCCCCCTCGGACAAGACAAATAGACAATACCGTGTCCTCGCGCGCCTGCGCTGCGGGCCGCACCACTCTTGTCGATTGGTCCTGTCTCGCCCCTCTCCGCGTTCGCCACGGGGCAGGTTTTAGAGACGACGCCCTTTCAGGGCTCGGCTCAAAACCAGCACCAAAGGGGATCAACCCCAGAGGTCGCACCACAAAAGGAGAGACGGTTTTGGACATTGAAAAGACAAAAGACATCGACACTGACACCAGCCTGCAGGCGGCAGAGATTGCGACCCAGAATGACCTATTTCGGAAAGCGCTGATCGATCCGACTGCGGCAATCGAGATGCATTCTAAGGGAATTCAGGGTCAGGTATTTGTCACGCCCGGCGTGTCAGGTGAAGGGATGGAGTTCCAGACTGCAGCTTTGGCAGCGGTGGCGTCGGATGACCAGTTTGACGAGGGCAATGACCCCTATGGCGATCACACCTTTGGGGCGGTGACAGTCCGTGACCAGAAGCTGTTCTGGAAGATCGATCTTTACGACACGGACTACACGTATGGGTCCGACCGGCCGTTTGACACGTCAGTGACGCGCCGCGTTCTGACCATCATGTGCCCCAGCGAATACTGATCTCAATCCCAAACCGGAAAGGAGGTGAACACCATGAGCAATGAAATCTTGCAGCAACGTATCGCAGAAGCGTGGGCGCTAATCAGGAAGGGCGACAATTTCCACATCGCGCGCCGCTTCCTGATCCAACACGCAGCCATCTAAACGGCTCCGCTCTACCCCGGAAGGGGTAGGGCACCCTTAACACGATCTCAAACACTCAAACAAGGATTTGCCCCATGAGCAAAGTCGAAACATTCACCGCACCGGAAACCATCGAAACCGTATCCCTGTCCGATCTCTACCTGTCTGACATCAACCCACGACAGGAGGTTGGTGAGGAAGGTATTGCACTTCTGGCCGACAGTTTGGTTATGTGTGGCTTGATCCAGAACCTCAGCGGGTTGCGCGATACCGATGGCAAAGTCGCAATCGTTGCCGGTGGTCGCCGCCTACGGGCTCTGAACATCGCCGTGACTGAGCGCGCTGATCTGGCACAGGTTCCCGTTAAGGTCACGGACAATCCCTTCGTGGCTGAGCAATGGGCCAATGCGGAGAACACCGCCCGTGAAGAACTGGACCCTGTGGACGAGGTCCGTGCTTATGGCAAAATGGCCGAGAAATCTCTGTCTATTGCCAAGATCAGCAATGCGTTTGGCGTGACCGAATCCCATGTGCGCCGCCGCCTCGCGCTTGCCAGTCTGCCCGCCGCCGTTCTGGATGCGCTCAAAGCCGGTGAGATCAGCATGGGGCTGGCCAAGGCCATGACCGTCAGCACCGAAGAAGAGAAAATTCTGGAGGTTCTGGAACGGGCCAAAGAATGTCGGTGGTTCAGTGAGCATGATGTCAAACAGGCACTGACGTCGGAGGCTGTTAGCAGCACTAGCCGCAAGGCCGTATTTGTCGGGCAGAAGGCTTATGTTGAGGCGGGCGGCACCGTCACCGCTGATCTGTTTGCCGATGAAACCCTATTCAATGAAGGCGCGTTACTGGATCGTCTGTTTGCCGAGAAACTGGCGGTAGAAGCGGAAAAACTGCGCGACGCGGAAGGCTGGGACTGGGTGGACACCCATGAGGAAAGCTACATTCCCTATGGGTTCTCGGGTACGAAAGACATGCACCGTTTGGACATGGTGAGCCGGGACTTCACCGAAGGACAGGCCGAACGGTATGACGAACTTGCCGAACTCTATGAGGGTGAGGCTCTGGACGCGGATGGTGAAAAGGAGCTGGCCGCGCTTGAGGACTATACGGCGCCGTTCTATTCTGACGCGCAGCGCAAGCTGTCCGGCGTGTTTGTCTATGTCACCAACAATGGCGAGATCAAAACATCCCCGGCCTATGTCGCGGCGGAACATGTTCAGGCTGCCATTGAGGCTGGTGTTCTGGCCCCGGTCAAAGAACCGGAGATCAAGGAAGAACCAAAACCAGTTTATTCGCAGAAGTTCATCGACGACATGGTGGCGATCCGGCTGGCAGCGGTTCAAACGGCCCTGCTGGACAAGCCTGATTATGTGTTGAGCCTGTTTGCTTTCTTTGCCACCCCGGCCTCCGGTCTGAGCAGCAATCTGTTTGGGTTTGGCTATGGTGGTGCCGAGCGGAACACACCCGAGATCGATGACCAGTTCATCCTCGACCCGCGTCTTGGCGGAGAACGGGATGAAGCGGCACAGGCAGCCTATGACCAGTTCCACGAGATTGCCGCACAAGGCAGCGTGGAAGCGTTCAAAGCGTTTCGCGATCTGGGCAAGAAGACCCGCAATGGTGAGATCACGGGTTTTCTGGCCCGGCGGTTTCTGACCCAACGCCCGGAGTTCATGGCGGAGATCGAGGCTGAGATCGAGGCTGACATGCGCGCGATCTGGACCCCTTCGGCTGAAAACTGCTTCAAGCGTCTGAAAGGCTGGCAGCTGGATGATCTCTACAAAGACCTGCTGGACCTGCACATCGACGCCGACATGTTCAAAGCCTTCGCGAAATCCAAAAAGGGTGCCAAGAACGAGGCGCTGCACAAGCTCTTCAATGATCCAGAGCATCAAAAGGCACTGGGCGTGACCGAGGCACAGAAAGCCCGGATCGATGCATGGGTGCCGGATTGCTTCTGAAACTGGCAGGGCAGGGCGCAACGCGCCCTGCTTTTCAGCAATGATTTTTGATTTTAGTTCAATGGTATAGGTTGTTTTGACTTGAAAGGTTGTAGCCTGTAGGCTACATATAGGTATGATAGAAATTCGTAAGACGGACCTGTTCGACAAGTGGCTCAAGGGCCTGAAGGACCAAAGGGCGAGAGCCAGGATCTTGGTTCGCATCACGCGGTTGAGCCTGGGCAATCCCGGTGATGTGAAACCGGTTGGTGAAGGTGTGAGTGAACTGCGTATCTCCGAAGGGAAGGGGTATCGCGTTTACTATGTGTCGCGCGGTGACGTTTTGATCGTTTTGCTGTGCGGGGGAGACAAGTCATCCCAGCAAGCCGACATCAAAACCGCCAAGGCGATGGCAAGAGAGTTGGAGTGAAAAACATGGGTGTCAAAACAACGAAGTTTGAAGCGGCTGACTATCTGGACAGCCCGGAAGCCATTCAAGCCTATCTTGAAGCGGCTTTTGAAACCAGCGACACGGCGCTGATCGCGTCGGCACTTGGCGATGTTGCCAAGGCCAAAGGTATGTCGAGTGTGGCCGACAAATCTGGTCTGTCTCGGGAAAGCCTCTACCGCGCACTTAGCGAAAATGGCAATCCCGAGTTTGGCACGGTGCTGAAAGTGCTGAGCGCTGTGGGTGTGACGCTCACCCCGAAAATGCACGTGAATTAACCCACTTTAAAGGCTATCCACCATGTCCACCGATGCAGCTCCGTCTACGGTTGAAAAAGCCGCCCGCCGCGTCTGGAAATCCGCGCAGATGTTCGTCGGGTTTCATACAGACCAGAAGGGCAAGCCGCGCACACAGCCGAAGCTCTGGCCGCCAAAAAACGGGAGCGCGTCGATCCATGGTGATCCCAGCGCGCAGGAGGCCATCGTGGTCGTCAAAGCCGCTGATCCGGACGAGGTACAGGACGTGCAGATCAAGCTGCACCCAAACCGCATTGTTGTGCGCCGCGATGCAGATGCCTGGTGGCAGGGTGTCGCTGTAGATGAGCATACCGTGACGGTCCGAATGGCCGACAACACGATCATCGAAATCCGCCATGACGGATCGGTGAAGCGGCGCTCGGCAGAGGACGAAACCCATGTTGAAGCAGATGGCAGCATCTTCAAGTTCACGGAATTTGCCGAGGCGCATATGACGGGTGACGGGGTGGAAATGACCCGCCGCACAGAGGATCGCATTGCCACGATCACAGCTGACGGTGTTGTCGATCGCGCGCGCAAGCGTTAGCCTGTAAAGAATACCTCCAGATTTTCCTTTGGTTAAACTCGTGGCCCGCTTCGGTGGGCCTTTTTCTTGGCGTACTCATCACTGTATCTGCCCGTGCGCCGGTCTCGCCCCGCGACAGCGCTTGAGAGAGTTCTTGCGGATTACCGGGGCGTCCTACCGAACCCGCCAATCCAAATTGAGTCCGGCTGTTTACCTGATCCGCACAAGCACGGACCAGGGCCGGACCGTCCGGTCTTTGGCCTCCGCCAGTTGGATAGGGCGGTTTGCACCGTCCGTCATTCTTCATCCTTTGCGACGACGGTCATACCGACCCAGAAGGGCAACCCCCAACTTAGAACTGAGCGCCGCGCCTGTGTCGGATCGAGGTGATGTTGCCGCCATCAAAGACATCGTTTTGTTCAGATGTTCCGCGCGCAGCGATCCCAGAAAGCCTTGCCTTTCACCAGGTCTGACAGTTTCAAGTACGTTGCCGGAGAAGATCCTCGGCTGCGGTGTTTCTGAAGGGATGAACATAAGCGGGCAGTCGGGGAAGACGCGCGGCGCCCGGGCCGGGCGCCGCGCTTCAACAAGGAATGTCCCCTGCGCCTGCGGCGCATTCCGCGCGGATCAAATTCCCTGCTGACATCCCCTTGATGCCCGCTTTTCCCTTGTTCATCGAAACACGCCATAGCGAGGATCAAACAATGGCAACTCAAACTCTGAAACTGAGCGTCAAGACCGGTGAAAAAGAAGGCAAGACATTCTGGGATCGATGCGGGGTGCTCTTCGTCAATACCGATGAGACCGGCACCATCACCTCGATCCAGGTCAAGCACAGCATGTTCCCTGGCGTTGAGATGGTGGCCTTCCCGAAGCGCACCGATGACGATCCCGTCACCGAATGACGGGAGGGCAGGGCGGCGCAAGCCGCCCTTTCTTCTGCTCCGGCCGCAGGCCGGACCACATATGCGCCACAGGTGGCGCGCGGTCCTAAGACCGGGCAGGGGTGCCGACCTGCCCCAATGCGGCAGCAGACAACCCTGCCACACCCGCCGCGAAAGCGGCGGGACATTGAGCGCGCTGAGGCGCGCGGAAAATGCCATACTGACCTTGAACGTGCCGGTATGTGACGGGCGCTGTTCGGGCAGCTCCCGCTTTGCGTGATTGCCCTGCGCCGGTCCACCGGCACCCACGCCTGCTGGCTGGAAAAGGGGCAGGACCCTTTTCCCGGCGTGGAGATTGCCTCCAAGAGCAAAACTGTTCCGGGGGCAATTTGAGAAAATACGGATTTCTAAAATCACCCCCGGTTTCCTCTTGGAGAGTATGACAGGATAAGGTAGTTGTGTTACAAGTCATAAAAACAACCAGAGGTATACATTGAGCAAGCCCGGCGACACCACTGTCTTTTCCGTTCGATTGCCGTCAGATGCGTTGGTGCGTTTGGAGGAGGCCGTGCAGTCGCTTGGGGCCAAGAGCCGCAACCAGATCATCCAACGACTGATCTATCGTCTGATCGGGTATCTCGATCCTGACCCGGCCGTTGTCGATCTCTGGCAGACGCACTTGCGGCAGGTTCAGGGTGGATACACCAACCTCAATCAGCTCGCAAAATCGGCCAAACGCGGTTCGGTGATCTGGACCGATGACGACCGGCGCGATGTCGAAAACCTCCATCGTGCGATCATCCAGCACCGGCAAGACCTGAAGGCGCTGATCACCGCGGCCCGCCGAAACCGAGAGCCAGACTCCGCCATTCGCCGAATCTTGCGCGACGATGAGAGGACATCTGAAGCATGAACGTCGCGGCTCACAATTTGACGGCAGGGGACTTTCTGGAGCTAGCCTTCCGGGAAGCGCAGAAGGGTATCGATCGGTCCAAGCAGATCAGCCAGCAGCTGCAAACCGCCAAGCGCATGAAGTTCATGATCTCGCGGGCCTCATCCATCAAGGCGCGGCTTGGTGCTGTGGTTGGAAAGCCCGAGGCGGTTGTGAAACACGTCCGCAAAGGTGGGGTGAAAAAAGCGCATGAGCTGCGCCGCCAGATCAATTACCTGACCGTCAGGGCAGAGGGCGTGTTGGACATCCGCGACAATGGTGTGACCCCGCTCGATGCCGATCAGGTGAGTGATCTGATCGAGACCTGGGCCGAGGATTTCAACGGGAAAACCAACTATGGTTATACCCGTCACATGATCGTTTCTTTTCCCGAAGGCACCTATCCGGATGCCGCGCATGAGGCCGGTTTGGACTTCGCGGATCGCCTGTTTGGGAGCGGTGATTTTGGCGATACCTGGGACTATCTGACCGTGTTCCACAACGACACTGACAACCCCCATGTCCACATCGTTGTGAATAACCGAGGCGTGGAACATGGGCAGTGGTTGGCTATGGGTATGAGCAGCGACATGAACATCGACGTTCAGCGCTCTATCCAGGTTGAGGTTGCCGAAGGATACGGAATTGAGCTGACCGCAACGACCCGCCTTGAGCGCGGTTTGCGGCAGGAAGTTGAGACCGACACGTGGAAGGTTCAGGCCGGACTGTCTGTTGTTGAAAGCACTCCGGAGGTTGAAGTTACGGCCCGCGACATGGCCGGTGATGTGATGACACTCTCCATCGCAAGAATGTCGGATCTGTTTGATGAGCGCGCCAACGCTGTCAAAGACCGGATCGAAGAGTTTGCCATCCAACTCGTTGAAAGTGAGGAACCTATGGTATCGAGAATGGAACATCTGCTGGATCAAGCCCATCATTTTGATGATTACGGCGAGCCAGGAGACCCGTCTTATGTGTCGCCCGAAGTCATGAGCAACTTGCGGCGACACATCGAATTAGGCGGTTCTGAGGAAACAATCGCACCCGAGCTGAAGGCTCAGGTTGTTGCCCATATCAGCGACGTTCGGGACAACGAACAGAGCCATCCGTATCTGTCTGCCCTTGCTGATATTGTCGATGACAAGGCGTTCCAGTCGTCCGCTGATTATGCCCCGGCAGCACGCCGGTACGAGGTCTATATACAGGACACCTTGGGCAAGGGGGCCTATGAGGACTTCCAGACTCATACCAAAGAATTGCTGCAATCCATCGACAAGATGGAAGGGCTGGCCCGTGAGGTTGACGACCCTCATCTGCGTGTCGCTATGGATATTCAAATTGGCGAGTTGAAGGGCGACGTTGCGGACCTGCGCACCAACGATCCGGACCTTCAAGCCTTCATCATCGAGGACCGCCGCTATTCAACGATGATGGGAATGGGCACTGCCGAAATGGATGTCTTGGATTATTCAGAGGCCGGCAAGTGGGCAGCGATCCGCAAAGAAGTCACCGACACGGCCAGCAGCTACGGCCTCGATGGCGAGGCGTTCGTTGCCCGCTTTGGCGATCATCAGAACGTCACCCTGGGTACAACAATGGGATGGCGCAGCGACGACATTTCGACCGCCGCGGCCCACTTCCAGGCGCAAGGATTACCCGACAGCCACGACCGCGCTGAGGCCGTTGTTGACGAGCTGCACCAGCTTGCGTCTTCCAGGATCATCGCAATCTCAGAAGAACTTTCAGACGTTCACGCCCACGCAACGCACCCGCTCTTGCAGGGGCGCGGTGACGATGACGGGCACAGCTTGTAAGGACTTTAACCGGTCTGCCTGATGCGCGCGCCAACGCCCCAGGCAGACCCATCACAGAGTTTTCCATCAACTCGCAAAGGAAAAACTATGGTTTCGCGTACAGACTATCTTTTGAACGAAGTCGAACACTTCGCACCCTATTCCAGATTTGATCAATCCGCCCCGCGTGAAGATCGCGTTTCAGAGCAGATCGACATCATCAGGAAAGAACAGCAGGCGATGGGCTTTGATCGTGCAGCCATCGCCTCAAACAGCTTCGACATCGAGGACCAGGCCAACCGCCGTGTTGACGAACATACTGCGCAACAAGATCTGGTCGAAGAATTCAAAATCGAATTTGAAGCTGCGGAGCGGTCAGGGGAGCCGGTTGATCTGAACGATATGCAGGCTTTGGTTTCTCAGCACATGAGTGATGCTCAGGAATACGATCTGTATCACCCTTACTATTCGTCCCTTGCGGATCTGAGTGGTGACAAGGATTTTCAGGAGTCCGACGACTACCAGTCGCCCGGTGATCGCTATGTTCAGTATATGCAATCCGCTTTGGGGGAGGCCATCTTTGAGAACTACGAGCAGCAGACCAAGGACATCGTGAACTCCATCGAGAACATGGAGGCTCTTGCACGAGAGGTCGAAGATCCACACTTGCGTGCCGCAATGGACGTTCAGATCGGGGAGTTGAAAGGCGATGTTGCCGAACTGCGCCCATATGACACCGACCTGCAGGCATACACTTTGGCTGATGACAGCTACACCACATCCATGAATGCGGCCGAGTTGGACAACCTGGACCCCACGGAAGCCGAAAAATGGCTGGCTGTGCGTGATGACATTGTGGCGACCGCGCACAGCTTCGGTCTCGACGGAAGCAAGTTCCTGGCCCGCTACAACGATCATGACAGCGTTTCAATCGGCACAACGGCGACTTGGAAAGACGCGGACATTTCCACCGCTGCCGCCCATTTCAACAGCCAAGGCGTTCCGGACAGCTACGAGCGCGCGGAGGCCGTTGTTGGTGAGCTGCACCAAGTTTCATCCAGCAAGATTGCCGCCGTGGTGCAAGAGATTGCCCATACCCGCGAACAGGCTACCCACGTCCATGAGTATGATGGACACAGTCTTTAACCACGGAGGACATGATAGATGATTGTTCGCGCCGGTGAATGTGTTGCCGGGAACAGCGAGACCACCGGGTTGGAGTAATGTGGGGTCTGTTCCGATTGGGACGGACTCTTGTCCTTGGACATTCCGGGCATTCGCTGCACCACGTTTGAATAGGCAAGAAGCGGACGAAGCGGACCTTGATGGTCGCTGACTGAACGTCGGCTTCTGGCATTGTTGCGTGATCTGTTTCTACAGGGCAATTAAAAATTGTCTGTCCGTTTCGAGCAAACTTACAATGCCGGGCAACTTCCTTGTTCTATCTTCTACTTTCCGACAAGAATTGCGTGTTCCCGTTCTATAACCTTTTCCCAATCGCCTTGCGTTTTCAGACCGGTCGAAGAGTCTCCCATTAGCGAAGTCACCATCAGTCTTCCGCGCGCTTTCGCTTCTTCTTTCGAAAACCCGGCCTGTTCAAACATCCAGGCGGCGAAGTGGAACCGTTTGCCGATGGTTCTTTGATACGATTCTTTCACCTTCTCATCGGTGTTCGCCCACACTGAGACAGCGTGATCCGGCAAGGCGGCGTCCTCTTCTATGACCTTTTTCATAAGAAGAAGAATGCGGTCTTCCGGGGGACCGCCAAATGTCTTTGCCTGTGCGATCACTTTGTCAGTCAGTTCCTGCTCCCAATATCTGAGAACCTCATCCAAAAGCTCTCGGACGTTCTTGAAATGCCAGTAAAAGCTACCGCTTGTCAGGTTCAGTCGCTTTGCCATTGGCACGACTTTTATCGCGGAAACGCCACCCTCGTTGAGGACTTTGTAGGCCAGCAATATCCAGTCTTCCTTGGTCGCGGCGTTTTTGGGTGAGGCTCGGGTGGCAGTTTCTGACATTCAGATTATAGCATTCATTATTTGACATAGAGTAGTCTATGGTCGTACCGTAGAGGAGTCTATGGGCAACTGGGAGTTCACGACATCGTGCTCTCAGAAACGCCATGCAGAAATGGGGGGATCAATGAAAAGCATTATGAATTCCACGACTGGCGCACTATTGGCTTTGGGTTTGTCGTTGGCTGGCACCGCTTCAGCGCAAAATGCGCTGCCGACTGGTCGAACTGCTTCTGCAATAGAAAATGGTGTTTATCCAGCGTCATACTTTCCCAACACTGAAATCCTTGGCACGGATGAAATGCGTATCACGGCATTGGGGACGGGTATGCCAAACCAAACCAAGGCAGCCGTCTCGATTTCGTTTTATGTGGAACTTGGGAATGGGGACGTTTTTCTTTTTGACGTAGGAACTGGCGCAACGGGAAACCTGTTCTCGCTGCGACCGGACTTTGCGAAGATCGACAAGGTCTTCTTCAGCCATTTGCATGTTGACCACGTTGGAGATTTCATGGGCCTCCACGTTGGGGGGTGGCTTTCAGGCAGATATACCCCGCTCCGCATCTTCGGCCCGTCCGGATCAGAAGATGAACTGGGCACTAAAGCCTATGTTGATGGCATGTCCAAAGCTTACGCCTGGGACTTGGCCACGCGAACGGGCGCACTGCCCGATGACGGCGCCAAGCTTGAAGTCACTGAATTCGATTACATGCAGGAAAACGAGATCGTTTATCAGGAGAACGACGTCACGATCCGGTCTTGGCCTGCGATCCACAGCTTAGATGGCTCGGTAAGTTATTCTCTGGAATGGAATGGACTGAAATACGTCTTTGGCGGAGATACTTACCCAAACAAATGGTATGTAGAATATGCCAAAGGGGCGGACATCGCTTCTCACGAGGCGTTTCTTCCACCTGATGCTTTGGCCCCGTATTTTGGCTGGGACATGAAACAGGCGACCTATGTAGCTACGCGCGTTCATACCGAACCTGCGGCCTTTGGCAAAGTCATGTCTGCGGTCGAGCCGCGTATGGCCCTCGGATATCACTCTGTTCTTTCACCAGAAAATTATCAGGCGATTTTGGAAGGCGTCCGTTCGACTTACGATGGGCCTCTGACGCTCGCACGAGATCTACAGGTGATCAACGTGACCAAGGACCAGATCGTTGTTCGGGAAGCGAGTGTTGATGACTATGCGTTGCCACCCGCTGTGAGCGACGAGTACATCAATGCCCCGCGTTCAAAAGAAAAAGAGCCGTCTGACAAAGTCAATGCGGGAAAATGGGAGGGTTACACGCCACCGCCAATGCCGGATAATTAACCTTCAGGGTGAACAAAATTCCGATTTGGCAGTACCTGTACCGACTATTCCTGATGCTGGGCCTGGTGGCCTCAGGTGCACAGGCCGTTTCGGCGGATGTCGTTCTGACAAACGGTTCAGAAGTTGCCCCCAATATTGCTGTCCTTCATGTCAAAGAGGATGGGGTCTACGTCGACCTTGAGATCTATGTCGAAGATATTCCGTTTTTTGCGGATATGTTGCCAATAGGATGGTCATCAGATTTCGTCGGGGGTGAGCCGGAGGCTGAACAAGATACCAATCAAGGTTATGCGCAAGCCGAAAGCCGGGCGCTTTCGATTGTTGCAGGCGACGAACAGGTCCTAAACGCTGATATCAGAAAGGTGGAATACCGAACGCGCATAGACCGGGCCGCGCCGCTTGCAGGTCAGCGCGATCCATTCTCGGGGCAGGTTGTTCCCAGCCCGCCAAAAGATCCGCGCGTTTTATTCGCGGAAGTGTTCTTTCCGTTTCAAAACTTAGTTCCCAAGGAACTGACTATAGTGCCGCCTTCGCGGCTTGGTGAACCACTGGCGACTATCGGGATGCAGGTTTTTGACCGTGAGGTTCCGGTCACGGATTTCAGCTTCTTGTCAAAGCCAGCAGAGTTAAAGATTCACTGGCCTGATCCGTGGGATAGCCGCTTTTCTGCTGAAAGCCTGAATCGAAAAGCGCAGGACGGGACATCCACCTTTCTTTACATCGAACCTCGTGAAGTTCGTCATGAAACACTGATCCGCTTGCGTGAACTAGCGCCTTGGATTGATGAAACCACGGAAGTGGGTCAAATGCTTTCGCCACAGCGCAGCGCCTTGATCGTAAACGAGGCGGCGTCCTTCCTGGCGTCTCGTAACCCGGTGACAATTGATGGCAAATTAGTGCAACCGTCAAACGCTACAGCAAAACTCCTGGAGCTAACATCGCAGGGTTATCAGGTTGTCGAGCCTGGAAAGGAAGTGTCTGTGAACAATGCGTTTATCGGAGCTATCCTGTCGTTCTCATCGGCAGACCTTCCCGATCAGGTGACGGTCACATGGGATATGTTTGACGAGGAAATTTCCCGCGTTGCGACCATTTCAAACGATATCGCCGGGCCATTCTTTGGAGCTGTGAAACCGGCAGATCCTCAATTTCACTGGCAGAACCACTTGCTCCAATACGAAAGAGCATCTGTTACTCAGATTCCAGTTGAGCAGAAGACACGGCAGAACCCGGCAATGGCTTTGATCTCCGGTATGATCAGTGCCGCATCAATTGGTTTTTTCCTTCTGTGCAAGGGCAAAGTTGCAAAGCGCGTCAGTTGCGTAACCATGATTGCCGCAACATCGGCAACCGTCGCATTTTCGGGATATTTGTCGGAGGTACCGTGGAATAAGCCCGAGCCCCCTAAGCCGCAGGTTGCGGAAGATATACTGCGCTCAATGGTCGAGAACTTGAGCACGGTGACTCTGGAAGTTTCGCCGGCCGCAAGAAAGTCAGAGCTGGCACATATTGTGACGGAAGCGTCTCTGGGTGACATCGCAACAGAGGTTGAACGTGGTCTCGCGATCCGAACGCCAGGAGGCAGTCTTGCAACGGTTACTGATATCAGCGACCTGAAATTGGAGCGCATTAACCCGACCCTCAAGCCGGGAGGATTTAGTGCCCTGACCAAATGGACAGTGAAAGCACAAGGCGGTCATTGGGGGCACGCCCATATGCGCGCCGTTACGTTTCGGGTGCTGGCGGAGGTCATACCTGAGTCAGGCCATTGGAAGCTGGATGGATTAACTGTAATCGAGGCTCGCGATCCAAATGCATAAGCATTTAAGATCACAGGTTTTTGCTCTTGGTGCTCTGTTTGTCGGAGTGCTCTTGTCACTGACGCTATCAGCCTCGGCGCATTTTTTGCTTAACCTCAACGTTCGAATTTCGCATGTCGAGCATTTCGAAGACGGCCTACGTATCTACATGCGCACGCCTATGCCTTATCTGGTTGCAGATAAGGTCGGTGATCAGAATGGTGATGCCTTGCCGGATGCTGCACCATTCACGACCAATGCCATGAGCGACGGTCAGTTGGTCCACTTTGTCGACTTGCAGGCTGCCATGAGCGATCCCAATGGGCTAGGGCAATTCGCAGAAGGTGGATTACATCTGTTGGTCGACAATCGGCGCCTAAGAGGAACAGTTGAGACCATTCGCTTGCATCGCGTTGGAAATGAGCCCGGATTCGCAACTTTGGCCGAAGCTCAGAAGGCCGTGGAAACCGAAACGGCCCTCCTGCCACCGCTTTTTGTTGGTGACACAATTGTCGATCTCGTCCTGTATTATGACACTATCGGCCCGGTGCAATCGTACAGCATTGCCAACGTGCTGGACCCCGATTTGCCGGATCAGGACCAAACGGCCAACCTTATTCTCGACTACGCGTCAGACACACCTCAGATTTTCCGATCTCGGGGTCTGATGACTGAACCATTGCTGATTCAGAAGAAGGGGTATGGAGGATTCCTGAGTTTCGTCTGGGAAGGCATACGACATATCCTCGAAGGGTTGGATCATGTTTTGTTTGTTGTGTGTTTGGTCATTGGGGCGCAGACACTCAGGGCGCTATTGCTGCGTGCAACCGGTTTTACCTTTGGGCATAGCGTAACGCTGTCGCTGGGGTTTTTCGGGTTTGTACCATCGGGCGCGTGGTTTGTTCCTGCCGTCGAAACCGGGATCGCGCTTTCTATCATTTTTGCAGCCGTCGCGGCGTTTGTGAGTTTTAAGGACAATGCGCGCTCTGAAGCCACGATGGTGCTTCTGACAACGCTGATTGGCCTCTTGCACGGGCTTGGGTTTAGCTTTGTGTTGCACAATATCTTGCAGATCACATCTCCAAACATCTGGCAAAGCCTGCTTGCTTTCAATCTTGGCGTCGAGCTTGGCCAAGTTGCCATTATTCTTGCACTCTGGCCTGCCTTGATAATGTGTCGGCGCGTGAACTCCAGTTTGTGGATGTCCCTAAGAGTGGGCTTAGCCGGTGGATGTGCGGCTATCGCTTCCTATTGGACCTTTCAGCGAGTTGCCGAAGTTTATTCCACGTTGGCTTAAAGTCATTGCGATGGCGCGTGCCGCGATGGTCACCTGGGAGAAAAGCGGACATTCGGCTGTTCCGCAGCATAAGACAGATTGGGCTCTCTCCTGCCGTTCTCTGCATATTGAAGTAAGGTCCGGTTCGGCCGCGTCCTGTTACCCCCGTCAAGTGAAGGCGCTACTTTCAGCCCGTTTGGCTTTCATTTTCTCCATCGCCATATCTTTCGCTGACCGACTTTTCCGCTTTGCGACCGTGCGCTGCGCATCAAATGCCGCCTGAAGTTCCTGGTCTTTTTCAGAAACCTCTTTCACCGGGGCAGGGGCCGGTTTCGCATCAGCCACTGCCTTTGCCGTATCCTTGGCCTGCTCTTCAGCAAGATCCAGGTGTGTCCCTTTGATCTTTGGCGTGTCGCCACCAAGGAACTGCATGAAATAAGGATCTTCGAAATATCGAATCTTGTTCGCAATCACGGGCATCTTGCCTTCGCGGATCAGCACAACCTCGTTTTCCGGCAGACGACCAACGTGCTCTGGCCGGAGCAGCCGAATGCCTTCTTCACGCTCTGATATGCTGCCCATTTCCATCTTGCCGAGTGCTCGAGACTTCGACTTGCTTATGACCGTTTTGTCCCCGATGGACCTGGACACATGTTCGCGTACTTCGGAATCCTCTGAGGCGGCAAACATCTGGGTTCCAGCGTTTGCCAGCATCGCCCGCACACCCTCGTGCCCATAAATGTCCTGTAGGCGCGACAGTGTTTGCGAAATCACCACGAGCCTGCCCCCGAACGATCGCATGGTGTCATAGGCTTCAACAACGCGCTCAAGATGGCCGAGGCGTTGGAACTCATCGAGCAGCATCAAAACCTTGAACGGCTCATCTTCGCCCGGCTCAACAGTTTCGATGGTGTTCACCAGATCGAGGAAGAACAGGCGAATGAGCGTCCGGAACTCTTTGACCTTTTTCCCTGGCACGGAAAAGTAGATCGAGCTGGGGCGCCGACGCAGATCTTCAAAGTTGATGTCATTGCCCTGCGTGGCTCTTGCTACCGACGGGTTGCGCCAGAGCTGCAGGCCGGAGTTCAACATAACCGAAATCGTTGACCGCAGGATTTTGGATTCTTCGGCTGCAAGATTCAGAAACTCATCTGCAGCTCGCGCATATCCAACTTCTTCAGCCATTTTCTCATAGTCCTTTTGCTTGGTCGTTTTGACCAGGCGCAGGACTTCGGAAATGTATGGCCGCTTTCTTTTGATCGCCAGCATCGCCATTGCGCAGAACATGCCTTCAACACCACCCATAAAGCCCTGCGCGGACGAGCTGGGCGTGTCGAACATCTGAGTTGCAACCTGAATCACTTCTTCCCATCGCCGGTCCAGATTGTCGGCACGTGCTGCGCGGCGCAGAGGGTTGTAGCTGTGGCTTTTGTCGGGGTTCTCGGGGTCGAACATAAAAACCTCATCGCCCATTGCTGCCCGACGCGCGCCGGTTGTCTGGAAAATCTCGCCCTTGATGTCCAGGACGACGCAAGACCCATTGAAACGCAGGACATTCGGGATCACAAAGCCGCTGGTTTTGCCCGAACCAGACGGGGCAATGAACATCGCGTGCGGCTTTTGGACACCGGGGCCGGGCTTATAGTAGATCGCGTTTTTGTCCTTTGGCTCACCAAATTTGGCAAACACGATTTCACTATCCAATTTGTCTTTGAGCTTCAGAACCGACGCATAGCCTTCCTGGACGAGCTGAGGGGCCTTTGCAAAGGTCGCATCACCGTATTTCGTTGAGGGACCACGCAGCGCAGCCGCCACAAATGCAAAGGTCAA
The DNA here is from genome assembly GCF_059612205.1 of Ruegeria sp. CDSA089. Taxonomy (NCBI): domain Bacteria; kingdom Pseudomonadati; phylum Pseudomonadota; class Alphaproteobacteria; order Rhodobacterales; family Roseobacteraceae; genus Ruegeria; species Ruegeria sp. CDSA089. Next base: position 22,321 of record NZ_JBXWQD010000009.1, read on the forward strand.
AACACCCACTGCGACCACCGCCACCAGACCCATGATCTGCTGCGTCTCTGCAGGCTGTGCCATGAACTTCTCTGGGATCGCCCAGATGTCCAGCCCGCGAAAGCCTCTGGTGTTGATGTATTCGAGAGCCAGCCCGACCACCAACACCGCGCAAGCCGAGGTAGCGATAAAGCCCATAGTACCGGCTATCGCGACCTTCTTGCCTTTGGGTAGATCCTGAAACTCAGCCATCGGTCAGCTCGCGTTTGAAGAAGCACACGATGCCAAACTCGGCAGGTACGACGCCGACCATTTCCCAACCGTCTTGCCCGAGCTTCGCAAACTTCTCGCCTGCATTTTCCTCTACCCGCATCAAGACATTACGATACTCAAATTTTTTCATTCTATTTCTCCTTCAGATAAGTTGATCAGCGGTCATCAGGGGTGGGAAGATCACTCCGTTGACCTTCCGTTCGTCACCGATTTTCTTCATGTGAACGATCATGTGAATGGTGGCCCGGATGTCATCGACCACTTCTGACTTTTGAACGGTCGGAGATCCGCGACGCACCATCTTGCTCATACGTCCAATGGCATCTACTGGTGAGTTGGCGTGCATGGTACAAACAGAACCATCGTGGCCGGTGTTCACCAGTTCCAGGAACATATTTGCGTCGTCGCCCCGAATTTCACCGCAGACGAGGCGGTCAGGCCGTAACCTCAGCGCCGATTCCAGCAGCTTTGTTGGTGATCGAGGGCCATCTTCTTCGGAACGGTCAGCAAGTAGATCGACAGAATTGGGTTGCTCGATGTCCAGCTCGGCCACTTCTTCAATCGTCACGATCCGTTCGCCAGGATCGACGCGCTTCAGCATTGCATTGAGAACAGTGGTTTTGCCAGACGAGGTGCCCCCGGCAATGATCACGTTCCATTTGCTTAGCATCGCAAGGTCGGCCAGCTCGTCAAAGTTCATTGTTCCGGCAGCGAGAGCAGCCCGAGCCTTTTCAAGCGCGCTGTGATCATTGTTTTCTGCCAACGCCGCCTCTTTGCTGGCGAAGCTGAACGCGCCCAGATCGACGGTTTTCACGCGGAGCAGGCGGATCGCCACGGACCCCACGCCGGTTGTTGCTGGCGGAATCACAACCTGCACCCGCGCTTTACCCTGCTGTGTCGGCACGTTGGCCGTCGCAATCGGCTTCTTTTCTCCGAATGTCACATCGCTGAATCCGGCCACGCAGCGCCCGATGTTTTCCACATCATCTCTGTTCAGAGTAATGTCTGTCCTGGTCATGTGTGTTGTGCCCATTTCTTCGACCCAGACCGATCCGTCAGGATTCACAGAAATTTCGCTCAGGCTTTCATCGTGCAACAGATGCTCGATCTTGCCTGTATAGTATTCCAGAAGGCTATTGCCGTTCCGCCCGCTCATGTTCTTGTCCTTGGTAGAGCACTTTTTTGAACACTGGAGGTTGCCTTCGCTGCATCTCGGCTTTGCCTCGAACACGAAGGCATCCACATAAGATTCATTGCTTCCAAAAAGTGCTGAATTTGCTTCAAAAAAGGCCGCTACCGCACTCGATCATGCTGGCAGCGGCCGGAAAGACTGCTGAGGCGGTCGGCTCATTGGCTCGCGCTCAGAAGCTATCGAACACAACGTCGCGCTGCAGGATGGCGTTGATGCGACTGCCCTGATCGACAAAGACTGTCGGAGTAATGCGCAGGTATTCATCAAGCGCCGCTGCCGTAGCGTTCTGCAGGTTAGACCCCACTTGCGTTGCCAGATCAGTGCGAACCGAGTTGTTGCTATCGTTGTCAGAGACCAGTGCCACCGGCGCAATGCCGATGATGGACAACAGCGCTGCAGTTCCGAACCGTTTCCCAAAGTGTGTGTTCACCCTGCCGGTCGCACCAGTCCGGCCTTGACCGTCCGTACCAGCCGATCCGACCTGAGTTGACAGGCCGTCAGGCGTGATGACACGGCTCCAAACGATCATGATGCGCGTTTGCGCCAATGTCGTGTCCGCTCGATACTCGCCAAAGAGCTTCGATCCGCGCGGCAGAAGCAAACGCGTGCCGTCCATCGAGTAGACGCCACGTGTAATCGTCGCCACGACACTGCCGGGCAACTCCGAGCTGACCGCGCCACCGAACACAGCCGACAAAACCGTGCCTTGCGTCAGGGTGCGCGACGGATCGTCAATGATCGAGGCCCCGACGATGGGGGGATATTCTTCGACCAGATTGTTTTGCCATGTCGTGTTTTGGTTTTCCTGATAGCCGCGTTGATCTTCAGGCAGGCGGGTGTCGTCTGGCTGGACTTGAACCGGCTGCGGCGCTGCAGGGAAGGGTTGGAAAATGACCGGCTGCGATCCACCATTGATCGGCTGGTAGTTTTGACCGGGTGCGTCCTGTGCCATCGCGCTTGAGGCCAACGTGACCAGGGCGAGGGTGAGTGCTGTTCTGTTCATCGTCAGCTCCATCAGTTTCTGCCGTATGGGTTTTCATCGAACACAATGCCGTCCGACTGGTTCTGCCGCTGGCGCATCTTCTTCAGTTCTTCGAGTCTGCGCCGCTCGTCATCGGTCAGACCTTGCGCCTGAAGGTGGCTTACGCTGGCAAGTGCCCGGGCCTCCGCATCTGCGATGGCCTGGGCAAGTTCCGTCTGGAACTTCTTCTCTCGCTCATCATATCTGACCTGAAGGCGTTCATTGGTCAGGTTCAGCGTTGCGATTTCACCGTCTTTTTCGGACAGCGAAACTTTGGCGTCCGTCAGCTCGTCTTGCAGATCGGAAATCCGACCGTTCTGTTGCTCGATAGTTTTCAAGGCTTGTTTCAGCCCTTCGGAATCGACCTGCGGCACTGTTGCCGGTGTTGCCACCTCAATTTCCTCGGGCAAAGCCTCTGGTTCCGGCTCATCGGCCTCTGGTCCCCGTGCGGTCAAAAGCCCGTATCGCTCGCCACCACCTTGTTGCAAAGCGTCAACGCGGACACCCGTGTTCGTGCTTTTGTTTTCATGGCCCATGACAAACCATACAAAGCCCAGGAACACCGCTCCTGCGATCGCAACGGTTATCAGCTTCTTTGGGTCGAACTTCTTCCGGACACGTTGCGACGGCTGTTCAGCCGCCGCCCGTGCCGCAATTGTCTGATTGCGATCCATTACTTGCTGCCCCCCGGTTTAACTGTCTGTGAAGTAACGGGCCTGCCCGTTGCACTCGCCTGCTGAAACGCGTCGCCATCGTTTCGTACACAGATCGAAGTGTCTTCGATGCGCAGTGTCCAAAGGTCGGAAAGGCCCTGCACCTGGATAATGCCGCGCTCTTTGACTGTGGTGTTCACCATCAGCTCGCGGCCATCAGGCAGGACACGGAAAATCCCCGGCAACTCCGCATCCTGCGGGATTTGCATATAGGTGTGAACGCCATCATCCCACACGGCGGTGGGCGCAAAGTCCGCTTTGCCCGAGCGCGAATAGTTCTGGTTCACAAACCGGCCAGTTGGCTTCGGCTCGCTCCGAGCGACTGTGCCGCGACGCGTTGTGGTCCCGCCGCTGTTGTTTTTGTTGTAGAACGTGACCCGAAATGGAACACGTTTGCGTTCGGCGGCGCTCTCGGCCGGAACCAGATAGAAGTTGTATGTCCCGCGATTGGTCAGGACGGTCAGGTTTGAATCCGAGTTCAGGATTTCTGGCTTGAACGCAATAACGCGACCTTCCTGCAGGCGGGTGATCTGAAAACTCTCAGTGTCGCCCGCGCCAATGCTGCGGACGGTCTCGCCCTGCGGAAAGTGAACATAGGTAATCAGGCGTTCACCTACAGTGATGCGGTACACCTGGTTCTCGACGTAATGGAAATGCGTGATGCGATGATCCGCATTCTTTCCGTCTGGCGTCGGTGTGATTTCAGCGAGCAGAGGCGTAGAGAATGCCAAAACTGCTGCGGCGGTGGCGGTGAGTGTTTTGAAAGAACGCTGCATCAGACCTTCCCTATGGCGTCTACGCGGTAGTTGGTGACGACGAAGCCGAACGGATTTTCCAGAAGCTCATCCATCGACGTCACGATTTTTTCCTCAAACCCGTAGGTCACAGTGACCACGTAGCGGGCTGAGGCCGTTGCTTGGTTTGGCACGATCAGGGACTTGCGGATCTCGACCTGCACCGTCTCATCGTTGACCGGCGAGACGCCCAGAATTTCGGTCTGCACCTTTGTCTTGGGCGTATAGATTTCGTCAGGATGGTTGTCGTTCGAACCGTCCCACAGTTCGCGGTAGGACGTTTCGGCCAGCTCATCAGAACGACGCAGCACCGATTTCAGGCGCTCGTTGTTGTCCTGGACATCATAGGTTTCCCGGTCGCGCACATAATTTGCGACTTCACGGAAGGCCATCGCCTCAGAAGGTTCCAGTTCTTCGACTTTTTCAGTCAGCAGGACCGGCAGTTTCGTGTCCGGATCAATGGAGAATGGCACCGCGCGGATTTCCTTCAGGGGAAGGAGCATCGCCCAGCCAATCATAGAGGCCACGCCCATTGCCATGCCGACCATGCCGAATACCTGCCATTTGAAGGCATCGCGGCGTGCGCCCAGAAAGAGTTCTTTTTCGTGATCTGTCACGTGTGACATTTGCTCTGTACCTCGATTTATGAAGATTTATTGGCGCGAGCTTGTCGAATGCTCTGCCGGTAACGGTCAGCGGCGTAGCTCTGACGAGCTGCCCCATCCTGATTTCGGGCTCTGTGCGCTATGTCCCGACGCGCTTGCATTGCGCGAGACGCGCTGTCACGAACGCCAGTCCCGTCACGTGCTGCGGAAGCCATAGCAGCGGCAGTTTTCCCACCGGCTACTGCACCCCTTGCGCCGTCGCTTGCAGTGCCCAATGCACTTCTTGCGGCTGCTGCAGCACCAGTTGCCACGGCAAGACCCGAGGATGCCGAAACGATTGCACCCGACATCCCGCCCGCGAGCGACGGGATCTGCGTGAGCATCACGATTGAAACAATGCAGATCGCCAAAAACCGGCCACTGGCCTCCATATTGTTCACATCCTCAACAGCGGTCAGTTCGGAGCTGAAAAGGGCCTGAATAAGAGAAACGATGCCTGTCAGAACGACGATGACCATGATCAGGCCAACAGTCGTTTTCGCCCAGGCTGCGAAGATATTGGCTGTTGCCGAGCTGAGCAGCGTTGCGATGAAAACAGGCGCTAGACCCAGCAGGACCGCTAGACCGCCTTTTGCGATCAGCGCCATGCCGGTGCCAAAAGCAACGATGACAGCCCCAACAACCCAGAGAATAGCCCCGGTGATGCTCAGACCCCAGGTTGCGTTTTCAATAGCCTGCTGGCCCATCAAGAAACACTGAAGCGCAATGTCATCGAGTGCTTCCCAGACATTTGTTGTGCCGGTCAGTTCTCCGGCAATCGTGTCTGGGAGGCTCGAAATGCCCTGATAAATGGGTTGAAAGAAGCTCCAGCTAGAAGCCATACCAATGATGATCGTCGCCCGAATGATCCAGCCGACATAGCCACCAAACCCGATTTCTCGGATTTGAAGCACACCGTTGATCAGCATTGCCACGAAGATCAGCGCGGCTATTGCCCAGAGGGCGGATGCTAGATCCGCCGCCAGGCTGTTGTATGCTTGCTGCGAGAAGTTATTTAGCGCAGCCTCAATCGAGCTGACGAAATCTTGGATCACGGCCCACAAGCCTCCTCAATTGCAGGGCGCAGAGCTTCCAGACGGGTCCGTTGCTCTTTTTTCAGCGCGGCAAGATTGTCGGACGGTTGGGTCCAAAACTCGTCTTGGTCAGCTCCGACCTTTTGGGCGGCGTCCTCACGGCTTAAACCGCCCAGCGGACATTCGGTGCTGAAGGTCTCGCCAGATTTGCGCAGAATGCATTGCTCGATGGTGGCCTCGTGCGCAGCGATGACCTGTTCATTCAGGATCACCACCGACCAGTTGGTCACAAGAGGCTGCTTGTCTGCGGATTGGCCCGCTTCGGCCATGCGCGCTTGATCGTTTTTGACGAATTGACGACCGTACTCACGCGCACCCGAGTACCCAAGGCACTTACGATATTCACCGAACGGCATATCGACCTTGGGTGATGGGCGCAGCTTCACCTGTGCCGATGCAGCCCCCGACATAACGGCGGCGGCTGCAATGGTCAGGATGAGAGTTGAGCGGAGTTTCATTGTGAGGTTCCTCGTACATAGTTGCTGAGTGTCGAAAGATCGGCAGCGGTTGCAGCCAGATCCGTGCCCGACGCCAGAGCATTAGCCGAGGTTGCGCGTAAGATTTCAATTTCAACCTGAAGGAGTTTAAGGAGAACCGCCGTGTTGTAGTCGATTGCATCCTTCAGATCTTCTTGCTGACCGATTTCACCGCGCAGCTTTTCTGCATCTTCGGAGAGCTGACCGGCCATGTCATAGCCATTCTCACCCAAGGCCGATGCCATCAAGCCAGCGCCACCTCGCTCCGAGAGAATGCGCCGGGCTGGCACGTCTGACGTACTGAATTCTTTAAGGATTCCATTGTTCAGCCCCAGGCTGATTGATCGGCGTTCCATCGCGAGTCCGGCGACGCCTGGAAGATCGCCAATCGTATCTTCGGTCGCGTTCAAGGCGTATCCAAGCGTGTCAGCTGCCGTTGCCAGTTTCAGAAAGCTGCGGCTGTTGAACTGGTCCAGATCCGTCAGACCACTGATGGTTTTGAGGGAGTTTTCGAGCAGTGCCCTCTGCTGCTCGAGCTTCTCATATTGTTGCATCAGCTGTTCGTATTGGCGGACCATTTCCGCGACTTCGCGGGCCGAATTGGCTGCGTCCTGTGCAATGGCCGTGGCGTCGATGGTCGGAACACCTTGGGCTGCCGTCATAACTGGCAGGGCGGCCAGAACCGAAACAGCAATGGTTGTGCGGAATTTCTTTGAAATATCCATCAGACAAACTCCAAGTTTTCAGGGGAGGTCATGCGCTCAAAGTCACAGGCGCATTTGCTGCGATAGCCCGAATAGGTGCTGGTGCAGGCCGAGACAGCGGCCAGAACTACAAGGGTGATGACAAGGCGGGCTTTCATGTGATTTCCTTCCAGAAGTTGGGGTTTTTTCGCCAGTCAGGATCAGGGAACGATTTTCCGTCTGATCCGCTCAGAACACGAAGAAGCGGGCCGAGCGCGCCGACATCGACATCGAGCCAAACACTCTCATCACCTTTCTTCATGAGCATTACGCGGTCGCCAAAATGCGCCCTCAGCGCGCCCAGCTCTGAATCGTTCAAGCCGATTGCCCGGTAGTCTGCTTCATTGCCGGATCGAGAGGGGAACAAGAGTTGCGTGCTGGTGTTTTCCAGGATCGACTTACTTGCCGCTGACGACAGGAGGTGATCGGGGATCTGCGTCATCATCATCATCATGACGTTCAGCTTCCGATACGTGGTGTAGGCATTTATGAGGATGCCAGCGCCATAAGGGTTGCCAGCAATTACCCATGCTTCATCAATCACAAAGACAGTGGGTATCTTGGTGGCGCAGCGGCGTTCAATCTGGCGCATGACGTAGCTGATCCATGCCAGCCGCACCAATTCGTCATCCAGAACCTCAGAAATATCGAACACAAGATGACGGTCGCCAGCAGCAAACGGATCTGAGCCACCCTCGCCAAACATCCAGGACAAGCGGCCTTCGCCCGCCCATTCACTTGCACGCTTGTACAGGTTCTTGTCATCGTCAAAGGCTCTGAACCGTTCCACCAGTGAATCGAAGTTCTGAAGCGCAGGCGGCAAAGTGGCATTGGCTTGGCAAGCCCTTGTGATTTCATCCTTCTGATCGGTGGTCAGTGGTTCGTCATAGCTCAATAGGGCAATGACCCAATTGGCGAGCCAGCTTTGCCCAGCCTCATCCGTCTCGGTTTGAAATGGGTTCATGCCTGTTGGTTCACCAACTCGGACGCGGGTGTACTGTGCGCCGAGCGCCCGCATTGGAGCCTCCATTGCCCGGTCTTTGTCAAAAGCGATGATCCGCGCGCCCTGTGCCACCGCCATTGTCGCCAGCAGCATCGCGATCACAGTTTTACCCGATCCGTTCGGCCCCAGAATGATTGTGTGGCCGGAGGGCAGGTTTTCAGCGTCTTTGCTGGTCTTGGGAAGGTGCAGCGAAACATCGTAGCTGTCCCCGTGTGTCGTCGGGAAAGTCGCCAATGGCCCCGGCCAAGGTAGCTTTTCCGCATCCAACCCTTTGGGGCGCATGTGGAACGCAACCATATCCGCAAAGTTCTGGTCCGTGATCAGTTCTTCACGGGCGCGGAACGCGAAATTGCCGGGGTGCTGTGCGAAGTACACGGCACGGGCCGACATCGCTTCGCGCTTCACCGTGCCACCCGAAATCTGGATTTCACCGATGATGTGTTTTTCGGCGGTTTTCAGATCTTCCTCGTTCCCAAACACGCAGATCGACAGGTGGTGCTTGCCGAGTGACATGGTGCCGGAGGCAATGCCGTCCGCCAGAATGGACAAATCCTCTTCAAGCGACTTTGCCTTGTCGCCTGCCGAGCGCATTTGTCCCGACTTGCGGCGTTCCATTTCCTGCGCCTGGGCGCGGCTGATCGGCAGGAAGGATTGCGAAATCACGACATCAACCGGCAGGTCTAGCCCGTCGAAAATGCCGGGGAACGAAGCCATCGGGTAATTCTTCAGGGAATAGACACGGATGGAGCGTTCCTGATCGTCGCCCGTGACCAGTTTGCCGCGCTTGCCCTGAAACAGCACATCCTCTTGCGGCATGTTGAAGGCGATGGGTTCTGCAATGTTCGTGTGAATGATCGGCTGATACCGACCGTTCAACAGCATTCCATAATAGCCGAGCCAACGCCCCTCGCTGAGCTTCAGCCGGCGCATACGGGCCTCGCCCAGCGTGCCCGCCAGTGTTGTGAACACACCGTCGAGCTGTTCCATCATTTCGCGGCGTTCCTCGTCTATCGTTCCAGACGACATGCCGAACATCTGTTTTGCCCGCTCATCCTGCCGCTTTTGCAGAATGGCGCTGATGATGATCTTGCGTTCTTTCAGCTCTGCATCGACGGACGCTGAGCGCATGGCCTGCGCCACTGCACCGGCAAAGCCGGTTGGATCTGTGATGACATGACCAGTCTCAGCTGGGACGGTCAGTCGATGAACATAAAAGGCCACCTCATTGGGTGTCGTGCGCAATACACGCTCAAACCGTTCGGCCAGGAACTCGAACTCGTTTTCGTCCAGCGTGTTTGCGTTGATTCCGGTGATTTCTGCAGCGGCGATGAGGCCACCGTTGCGTGTAGAAATGACCTCATCGTCCACGACATAGCCATACGGCAACATCTGAAAGAGGCTCATTTCATCCTTGCGCCAGCTCGGCTCGATCAACGAGCGGGCAAGGGTCCACAAATCCTGTGCAGCAGGCTTAGGCACTATAGTAATCTCCCCCATGATGCTGGCGGTTTTTGGTGCGCGGAGTTTTGGAAAGGGTTACGGACAGGACGCGGAAGAAAGCCGGTTCCCATTCGTAAAAGAGGCGAAGCCCGGTGTAGAAAACAAAACCCGCAATGATTGCTGGCGCTATCCCGAACATGAAGAACGAAAGCATGGTCATCCCGAGGATCACCAGCAGATAGATCACGGGTAAGCCGCCCCATTCTGCGGGGCGGCTCAGGCCGCGAAAGACCGTATTGCGGCGCGGCATCAATCAGCCTCCGATGAATGTATCAGCGAGGCCGATAACAGCGCCGACGACGATAGCGATTACCGGGCCTTTCAGCGAACCCCAGCCGAACACGTAGGCGAGACAGCCCCAGATGAAGCCGACAGCGGCAAGGCTGACGCCAACGACCTTCGAGTCGGCCAGCGTTTCGTTGATGAAATCGCCAATGGCATCTTGCAGCCAGCCAGCGGAGGCGGGCGCTGCTGTGATGATGAACGCAGTGATCGCGAAAAACGCCATCTGCTGGTAGAAGTGGGTTCTTTTCATGAGGAAGTGCTCACTTTGCTTAGGATGATCCGCACGTAATTGCGGGTTTCGGTGAAGGGGGGGACGCCGCCGTATTCGACGACGCGGTGAGGCCCGGCGTTGTAGGCGGCAAGCGCCAGCTTCCAGGTTCCGAACTCGCGGTACTGCGCCGCCAAATAGCGGGCACCACCGTCGAGATTTTCTGCAGGGTTCTTTGGGTTCACGCCCAGGTCTTTCGCCGTTCCGGGCATGAGCTGTGCGAAGCCATAGGCACCCTTGGGTGACAGAGCGTCAGCCCGATACCGGCTTTCCTGCCAGACCAGCGCCATGAACAACTCGGCCGGAATGTCATGGCGTTCCGCCGCTGCGTGGATTTCTTTGACGATCCGCTCCTGCGACCAGCCGCCCGAGGATCTGCGAGGCCGCGGTGCCTTGCCCGCAATCTCGATCTTTTCCTGTGGCTTGGCCTTCGGCGCTTCCGGTTTTTCGTCAAGCGTGTACTCACGCATCCGGATTGGCCGAACGACGCCATTGACGATTTCTGCCCGCGCACCGTTCAGAAACACGCTGCCATCCGGCTCGTATTCGATGACCTGGGCGCTTGCGCCGGTCGCCACAAATGCCGTGGAGACGAGCAGAAGGGGCCGCATTGCTGCGATCATTCGGATTTCTCCTTTGCTTGAGTTGGCGAGGAATTGGAGGGGTTCTGTTCGTCGCCGGTCGCGGCCACGTACTCATCAGTCCAGGACGGCGGAATGCTGACAGCATCCACCAACCAGCCTGCGAGACTTGCGTATTCTTCGCCACCAAGGGCCGAAGTCTTGCGAGCGATAGAGCGCGACAGAAACGAAGCTGCTACGCCGTGCTGCAGCAACAGCGAAATCAGAACGCACAGATCATGCAGATGGTATTCGAGGTCGCTGCCAGAGCGAAAACCGCCGCTATAGAACACTTCACGGGGTTTGATTGGCGACGCCGGATCATACCCGATGGTGACAAAGGCAGTGTGCCCTTGCGGAGTTTCAACGCGGCGTGTTTCAGCCAGCCGACGATCAGGAAGAACTTTGCGCGCAGGCTTGTTCATGACAAAGCTCCCTGCGCATCAAGTTCCGCTTGTCGGATTTGCATTGCGAAATCCACTTCAAGGCGCAGCTCAACGACCACTTCAAGCGGCATAACGATGTCCAGCCAGACACCCTCACGGATCAGGTGAACGTGATAGGTGGCGTTTGGGTAAACGAACCAAAGGGCTTCATGCCGGTTCAGAACGTCGCGCGCGGTGTCGGCGTCGATTGTGCCTGACAGGTCGCAACCGAATTTCAGGGTTGCGTATGAGTTGGCATAGTTTGCTCGGCTGCTGCTTTGGATGAGCGCAGCGGCCTTTTCCGGTGAAGCAAAGCGGAACAGCTCTTTCGGACCCAACGCCTTGTTAACGTCTGCGTGCAACTTCAAGGCTTTGTAGAGCCGATTTGCACGGACATACTCAAGATCATTGAGGACATGGAACATTTCGAGCGCGATTCCGAAAGCCGTGGCGCGGGCATCGCTTTCCAGCCAGTATTCGCGCATTCCGCGCTTGATGGTTGACCGTTCTCCGGCAAGGTGGCGGATTACGGTGAGAATGTCCTTACGGGCTTGCTCGAAGCTCTGGGCGGCAGGCACCCAGCGCCGATCAATCTTGCTTTCGATAGTGTCGAAGGCCACTGTGATCACCTTTCCGCCTTTCAAAAAATAGGTCAGTAGTTTTTACATAATTACTATTATGGGGTCGACTTCAGGTCATCTGAGCGGTGGGGAATCGGGTGCTGGGACACAGCACTGAACCTTCAGTGGCGCCGCAAAAGACCAATGTCTGGTTCGGATCTCTTAGTCAGATGTTTTGGCTGGAACGTTCGGATGTCCCGCGCGCCTCAATCGTCAGACAGCGCTAAGGGATCGGAGGTGCAGACGCGTTGTCTAGGTTTGCACCCATTGACTCTGTCGCGGTGCTGCCCAATCTAGGACCGGCATCTCGGACTACTGTTTTTACCATAGTACAGTTCTCTCTTGATGTTGGAGGAATGCCCGGATGGATTAAGGGCGTTTCTTGTCCTGTCGATTGTTGGCGCAATCGGCAGGACTGCTTATTGCTTAGTCGTTTCTCTCTGCTGTCATAAATCGTTGTTTTATCCTTTCTTTCAGCCGCACCAGGACTGGCGCTTGCCACCCGAGTACGGGCGCGCCAGACCTTCAGAAATCAGGATGGCCCCGACGTTCTGTCCAGACACGCGCCCAAGCGCCAAGAAGCGATCGTGGACGTCAAAGTGCAGCTCAATCTCAAGTTCAATTACGCCCGCGAAGTTGATGAGCTCCGTCAGCCGGTCCTTGGCTCGTAGACCCAAAGCTCTCTCAGCATCGCACTGAGCCCGGAATGTCTCAGGCGTATCAAACCCAATAAGCCGGTATCGGTCGTCACCATGGTCGATCGTGTCACCGTCAACGGCAATCACCTCGGATGCGCCGAGAGTCTTTGTTTTCCTAGCTGGTTCAATCCAAACTGCAGCAATGAACAAGGACGCGAGTGCAGCGCTGAGAAACAAGAGCCGTTTCATGCGCCCTGCCCCAGCATTTTGATGAGCCGGGTTCTCGAACGTGACCGATCAGGTTTTGGATTTCGCGTCCAGGGCCTGAGCTGCTTCGAGACCCTCTGGGGTAATCGACTCGATCGTATAGTCTGATTTGACGCAGAGAATGCGCCCATCACCAAATTCCTGATGATGCTTGAAGAGGCCCGGCCAAAGATCGAACTCTCTGGGCTCAGCGCCCGCTCGAGAGATCTTCGACTTGCACAAGGCCCCGACATAGTTCGGCGAGCTGTAAATGCAGTGGTACTTAGGTCGTCCAAGGGAAGCGAGTCCGATAAATTCGTAGCGGCATGTAAAGGGAACCTGATCCTCTTTCAGGCCCCGGACCATCTCGATGGTTACCACAGTGTATTGTCTCTTGTTGTCCGCCATGACGACCCCCTATGGGCCGTCTTCTACATCCAAAAGTTGTGGACTAAAACACAATCTACGTCAATATAAGAAAACCCGCCAATATACGATATTGGATTGTCAGAAATATATTGGCCGGATATTGCTTAGGCGATTCGCAAGCAGGAGAGACCATCTTGAAACACTCAAAATCCGGAAATCGAACTCGCGCGAAGGCCCTTGCAGTTGCACTCGCTGCACTGCCAGCCACGCAGGCTCGTGCCTATCCAATTGACTGTGCCATATTCCTTTGCCTCGCCGGGGGTTGGCCAAGTTCGGCTGATTGCGTCGCAGCCAAGGCGGAGTTCATTCGGCGCATCACACCCTACCCGGTCGAACCGCCGCTTCAACTCTGGCGCTGTCCGATGAATACGTCACACAGCCCCTCGGACTTGGGTCCTATGGAACGGTTGGAAGCCATCAAGCGCACCAGTGCTAGCCCAGTTCCAGAGCTTCCATCGGATGACACCGCTAAGCCAATACTGGTAGACGCAGCGATCTCGATAGGAAGGATCGATGCACATCACGGCCAATACGGTGACGGTTTCCAAGCCACCCCGATCAGCGTCGATCTTTCTTCTTCCGATTTCGACGTTGTGAGATCCATCAGGGTTTGGGATGTGCGCCACTACAGCTATCGCCGTCGTTCAAGGGAGGGAGATTGCGAGCGTTCGCTTGATCTTGTGGTTGGCACCTACGACGATAATACGAATTTTCGCTGGTCCGAGCGCGCTCCTGCCCCAATCCCTTACTGGCTGCCACTGGGCAATCGCTGTGAACCTCCCAGCTACTTCCGCGGCGTTGGCGTCGAGTGGACCGACACATTCGGGTTCAGCGACTACGAACTCATCCGATATTGAGGTGCTGACCTGCGGTACAACGCGTTGCTCCTGGCTATGCCACCAAAAATCGCCAGCTGCATTTTTAAACCAGGCCGATTGGCCCGGAGGAAAAACTTAATCCCAGAAACAAAAACCCCCGCAAGGCGGGGCCTCAGCGGGGATCTTCTTAAGTCACGTTTGATCACCTGATTTATAGGAAACTCCAAAATTACTGACAAGGACAAACGCATCTGTGCGAACGGTTTTTCTGTGTCTTTTTGCTGAGGTTCGAGCCGCCTTGCTTCCCCAATGAGAAGCAGACCATGAGACCGTTGAACCATTCCGAACACCCTGCCCCGCGAAGCCGCGATATCAACACTGACCTTTGCCAAATGAGGCCAAATCCATGAGCTTTCGGCAGATCGCATCCGCCCATCACCACGATAATATTCGCTTTCACAACGGCCTTCCTGAGGGCTGGAACCGTGACAGGTTACGTCAGCTCTGCGTGGGATATGCGCAGATCAGAGGCGCATCAGCCCAGTGTATTCGCACCTTAGAGATCATCATCGATATGATTACGCCATGTGCTTTTCGAGACCCGTCTCAGGAACCCTTTTGCTACGCGCGCCAGGAAACCCTCATTGCCGGGCGAGGCGTGACAGATCGGACAATCCACAATCACGAACGTGAGCTGGAAAGGATTGGTCTGATCGAACGCAGGCTTGGCGCAAATGGCGCGCGCTGTAAGCGCAAGAAGCTTGGACTCTTCCTGACCCCTGCCCTGAACCTCATTCCCGAGATGCGCGACGCGGACGTGCGCAGCAAGGCCGAGAAGAAAGAACAGGACGAGCTGCGCGGGGATCGATCACGGCTTTACCGATATGTGAAACATAGTCTGGCCGTGCTTCTCTTACTCCCCTGCCCTCCTGAAAGTCTGGAAGGCATGAAGGAGGAACTTCGATCCTGGCCGCGCGCCGACAAGTTGAAATACATGACGCTGGAGGCGCTCAAGCTACATGTTCAGGCGGCTTACGACCTTTGGAGCCGGATCGAAGAGCATGTCGCAAAACCCGGTGAAATTTCGGGTGAACCCGAAGCTTGTTTCGGGTGCCATATACAAGACCAAATTGAAGAAACAATTCTGTCCTGTAACGCCGATGGCGAGAGTTCAATGTCCTCGGCAAAAGCCTCGGAACCAGATTGTTCCGGCTCCGGGCCTGACGGCCCTCCGCATTGCTTAGAAAGCAATCATCCGACAGATACGGCATCGCGCAAGGCCCAAAAACTACCGCGGGTGAATAACCGCATCCTATATGAACTGGCCTCACCCGAGCTGCGCATGCATATCGATATCGCGGGTGGCGGAGATCAGAATTCCAGCCCGTCGCTCTACGCGATTGAGACCGGCGTTTGGTCGCGATTGTCGGAGATCGGCGCCAATGCCTCGGCTTGGCGTACGGCGATTGACCGATTGACCGTGATGGGTGCAATCCTGGCCGGGTTGATCACAGACGCGAGGCTGAGCGATCCACGGTTGCCGCCAGTGGTTAATCCGGGCGGATATCTGCGCGGTATGGTGCACGCAGATGAGCGCGGTGAACTGAACCTGATTTCCAGTTTCATGGGGCTTTTGGCGCGTAGAGCCCGAGAGGAGGAAGACGGGCTTCCGCAAGATCACTGCAGCGGGTTTTAGCCGTGCCGGGTTATGAGCCGCCAGCTTCTCCAATTCATGTGTCTCATCGGCAGGTTTTCGCTCCGTTTCCGCCTCCAGAACAGAACTGTATTCAAATGCATGATTGGCTACGGGAATTCCCGAGTGGTTTGTTCAGCTTTAGGTTGCTAAGCGGCCTCGACGGCAACGCGGAACAGAAAGACGATCTATGAAAATCGCGGACATTGGCAATTCTGAACTGGATTTCAGGCAGACCGGGGAGGCGCGCCTTCAGGAAATTTGTTCGAGGTTCGGACTGGAGAATGCGTCCTACGCCCATATCGACAAGCATCACAACGTTGTCCACGGCTGCACCACGTTCCCGGCCGAATGGGTCAGGCACTACGTCGACAACGACATGGTCCTGGTCGATCCCCTCATCCGGTTTGGCGCCGCAATGATCGCACCAATTGATTGGGCTGTGTTTGATGATCAGCGTGAACACGCACCGCTATTCGATGCAGCGAGAAAATTTGGTGTGGGTCAGCACGGACTATCCATTCCGGTTATCAATCCGTTTGGGGAGCGTGGTGTCTTTACGGTTACCTCCAACCTGCGCCGATCCGACTGGGACGCCTTGGTCGGGAGTATGCTCCCTGCCCTTCGCCACGAAGCGCAGGTCCTGCATCTACTCGCGCTCGATGTGATTGATACAGTTTTCAACTTTCCTACGGATGCGTTGTCCGATCAGGAGATGGATGTTCTGAAGATGCTCGCATCAGGATTGATCCCATCCGTAGTTGCTGGCCAGACGGGGCTCTCCTCCAGGATGGTGCATGCTTTGACGTCTTCGATCGTCACAAAACTCAAGTGCCGGACAACGGAACAAGCAGTGGCGAGAGCTGTCAGCACAGGTATTCTTAAATGGACCGATTTCTTTGCCGACCCGGTCGCCGAACTTGCGGATGTTGAAGGACAGACCCTTTGCGGCGGGATCGTGCGTTGGTCTGGAAGATCACACGAGTTGATCACCTTTGAAGATGGTCGAACGGTGCGGAACTTGGATAGCTTTCAGGCGGTTCAGGTCCAGGAAATTGCCAAAGACTTCAATCTGGATGCTGAAAGGATCCTCGAAGAACTTGGACCCAACCGGGATCAATGCGTGTGGATCAGGCATCTCTGAGTTCGGCCCACGTGCACCGCTTGATTTGCAAAATTGTGAGCAGGGGCAAGTTTCACATAATTTCACTTATGCTTCCGCAATCTGTAGCCGCAAAGCTCAAATGTCACCCATGAGCAATTCAGGAATGTCACTCTCGCCTGCGATGAGGACAGGCAGAGAGTTCGGGCATGGGGTGGGTAATGATGAGCGAGCCGGATTTGAGCCGCATTGTAGTCTTTCCGCAAACTGAGTTGGCCAGATTCGATCCTTTCCGGGCGTTGCAATTAGGTGTCGTTTATTTTTTCTTTGGCGATAGGCTCGTTGAGCAACGCCGTTAGCAGGGGGCATGAGGCCGTACCCTCGGTGCAGGTCTGCACAAGTTCTGCCAGTGCTTGCTCCAACCGTTGGAGGGCGGCGATTTTTGACCTGACGTTGTCGAGATGTCTTGTTGCGACGTCTTCGACGTCACGACAAGCTTGCTCGGGCGCTTTGGACAATTCGCGAAGTGCGCATGCACCCTGAATGGTAAAGCCAAGATCGCGGCAGCGTTTGATGAATCTGAGCTCGGAGATTTCCCGTTCCGTGTATGCGCGGCGTCCCGAGGCGGTTCGACCGGCTTTCTCGACTATGCCTTCCCGTTCGTAGTAGCGGATCGTCTCGACCGACAGACCGGTCAATCTCGCCGCTTCGCCAATCGCAATCATGTGATGACCTTTCCCTTGAACCTGTAGCTACTACAGGGTGCATGTTGTCGGTCATGATGTCGAATTTCACATACCGCGCGAAGCAAAAATCGAGGAAGTCGAACCGGCTTCCGCTCGAGTTCGTCAAAGCCGGAGAAAGCTGACCATGAGCAAGTTTGTTGGCGCAAGCTTTCTTGGATCGTTTACCGCACTTGGCGTTGCGACCTGCTGCATCTTGCCGATGGCCTTGATTTTGCTTGGCTTGGGAGGGAGCTGGCTGGCCGTATTCGGCAAGATCGCCGCCGCGAGTTATTACGTGCTCGGCGGTTCGACGGCCCTGCTGTTTCTCTCTGGCATCGTCGCGTATCGCCGTGGTTCGCTCGACCGCTTCAAATGGTGGCTGACAGGCAGTTTTGCGTTGACGGCCATCGCTTGGGTTATCGTGCTCAACGAAATCCGAATAAATGATTTCCTGATAACCTTGATGTGACGCCATGAGTGAAAAGCACCCGAACCTTGTCAGCACGATCATCTGCCCGGAATGTGGACATTCAAGGCCTGAAACGATGCCAACAGACGCGTGCCAGTGGTTCTACGAATGCACATCTTGCGGAAAAGTCCTGAAGCCACTTCCCGGCGATTGCTGCGTCTACTGTTCCTACGGATCGGCCCCATGCCCGCCAATTCAGGCGGGCGACAAATGCTGCGGTTGATACGGCGACCGGGATGTCGGTTTTGTCCGCAAAGCCGGTCATCAGGCTTTGCGGACGCAGGTATTTTTTCACCGTAGGCTGGAACTTGCCCGGTAGGACAAGGCAGGCGTGAAGTCACGGATCAACTGGTTTGCCGTGAAGAATGTCACGTAAACCAGGCAGCAGAAGCGAGCGCCGTGTTTGTCAGGATCTTGCCAGCGCCATCGGGAAATTATGCGGCCGGGTAGCTGGCGAACACCTCTGTGGTTCCATCCTTGCGGATCAGAAAGACGTCGAAGGCTTCGCGTTCACTTTCCGGCCCCATGCCCGGTGAGCCGAAAGGCATTCCCGGAACCGACAGTCCGACAGCATTCGGGCGTTCGCCCAGCAGGCGCCGAATGTCAGCGGATGGGACGTGTCCTTCGATCATGTAGCCCTCCACGCGACCCGTGTGGCATGACATCATGCCCTCCGGAATCCCATTGGCGGTTTTGTAAGCGTTCAAGGCCTCCCAAGCACTGTTTTCCACGCCTACTTCAAAACCTTCCGCCCGCATGATTTTGATCCACGATCCGCAGCACCCACAATTCGGATCCTTCAGGACATGGATTGAGGGACCGGTTTTCGCGAAGGCGGGAAGCGCCGCGCTGCACGCAATTGCCGCGGCTCCTTGCATCAAGCGGCGGCGGCTCAGGTTATTCATTGTCATGTTCCCTCTTGGGTAAACTTGTCTTAAACCGATATAAAATCGCACCGGTAGGATAAAAGCTGGACCGCATTTACAGGGCCGACTTGTCCGTCACCCTCCGACACTCATCAGATATGGCTTTCTGGGCGACGCAGGGATTTCTCACAATGATCTGGCGCAAACTCTGCTCGGAAGCGGAACCCTCGCTCTCCTTTTTTCGCTGCACCTGCCGTTCTGGGTCCTGCTTGGCAATAACCCGGTTCGCAAGCAACGCCGCTACCCTCCGTTCAAGGCCGGAATTGCGCCTATTTCTCACTGCTGCGTTCTATGGCGCCCACGATCGAACAGTTCTGAATTCCACCACGCCCCGGACACGCCGCGATCAGCTCGTCCAGATTGTTCCTCAACCGTGCAAGCCCTTCGATCCGTTCCTGAATTTCGTCCCGCTTTTTGCGCGCTCTGGCCTGCATCGCGACGCACTCGGTATTTGGTGCCGTGCGCAACTCCAAAATTTCCGCGATTTCTGCCAGCGAAAATCCGAGCTTCTTAGCGCCGGATATGAATTTCAGCCGCCAAAGCGTGTCACCACCATAGTCCCGCGCGCCGCCGTCAATTGGGCGCGGCGGCTGAGTGACAAGGCCCTTCTTTTCATAAAATCTGATCGTCTCGACGCCTATCCCGGTCTCGCGCGCGGCCTGGCCGATCTTGAGTGGTTGCATCGCGGTCTCCCTCCGTCACCGTCATCTTGACACCGTATCATGATACGGAGGTTAAAACATTGAGGTCTTGGTAGTTGCGAGGATGTCAAATGCGGACCTTCCTGAAACGGTGGCTGCTGCCGATATTCGGCTCCGCCCTGGCGCTCTATCTGGTGTTTGCGCTCTACGGCAGCCTCGATTTTGCGCTGTTTCTGCAGGGCCTGCGCGGAGCCAACATGTTCTGGATCGCGATTCTTGCCGCCACCATCCTGCTGGAGCAGCTGATGAGCGGCTGGAAGTGGCGGCAGATCCTGTTCGACGTGAAACCCGTCGGCACCCTGCGGCTGACGGGGGCGCTACTGGCAGGTTATGGCGCAAATGTCCTTGTCCCGCTCGGCATCAGCCCGCTGGTCCGGGCCTGGCTGGTTGCCCGGCTCGACCGCTTGAAGATGGCGACCGTGCTTGCAACCGCGATCATCGCCCGGTTCCTCGACGGCGTCGTTTTCGCCCTTTTTGCCGGAGCGGTGGCCGCCGCCGGCCAGATTCCACAGATCGAGGGTGACCTGCGGCTGGGATTGAGCGTTGCGGGCCTGTTGAACCTGATGCTTTTCGGCAGCCTGCTTTGGGTTCTGTTCCGGTTCCGCGCGTCACTTCTGAGCGAGGACCCTCTGGTCTGCCGACTCTTCGACTGGGCTGCCGCCCGCATCGGGGCCGATGGCGCGTATCTGCGCACCGCGCTCGGTGAAGGGATCGTCTGGCCACAGGCACGGGCCCGCCGCGTCGCCGCCATTGCCGCAGCCATTGCGGGTAAGCTGGTGGCGACAACCCATTTCCTGTGGGCCGGGCTGGCGGTTGGCGTGGTGCTGAGCGCGTGGGATTACCTGTTCCTGATGGTGTTTGCCGGGTTCGCCATGGTTCTGGGTCGTTTCGTGCGCATCCCGGCGAGCTTTGTCTTTGGGGCGGGGTTCGCGCTCAAGGTGCTTGGCGTTCCGGACGAAACCGCCCTTCTGATGATCCTGTTCAACTATGTGCTGACGATCCTTCTGGTGGTCGGGATCGGCCTGACGGTGTTGTGGCAGAGCGGCATCGACATCCGCCGCGCCCGGGCGGAGGCAGAGGCGGCGAATGGCAAGGCGTAATCCCGAAGACACGAGATTTTGGCGCATCGCCGGTGCTGGTGCGGTGTTTCAGGGCGGGTCGGCGGCGGTGGACAGCGCGACGGTGGTGGCCAGTCTGGTGCATATGCTGACCGGTAGCGCGCTGGCCGTGGGCTATGCCAGCACGGTCCTGCGTCTTGGTTGGCTGCTGCCCCAGTTCGCGGTGGGCTACCTCGCCGAGCGCACCGATCGGCGGATGCCGTTCTACGCCCTTGGTGCCTATGGGCGGGCGATCACGGTCGCGATGATCGGTATTCTTCTGTGGTGGGGGGCCGACTGGCCTCAGGTCGATTGGCCTCCGGTTCCGCTGGCGCTCGGGATGCTGGGATTGTGGACGGTCTATGCCTTTGTCAGCGGCGTGGTCGCGGTGCCCTACAACGACATCGTCGGCCGGGCGATCCCGTCCGAGCGCCGCAGCCGGATGTTGGCCTGGCGCTTTTTCGGCGGCGGTGTTCTGGCGGTTCTGGTGGCGGGCTTTCTGCGACACGCGCTCGACGTGATGCCGCCGCTCAGGGCCTATGCGCTGATCTTCTGGCTCGGCGCGGTGCTGATGATCGTCTCTGCGACGCTTTTTGTCTCCGCGGGTGAGCCCGCTACCGCTGCAAGGGCGCCACGGGACCGTCCTGCCAATCTGTCTGGATTTCTGCGCGAAGGTTTCTCGACGCTGCGGCAGGACCACCGGTTCCGGCTGTTCCTGATCTTCCAATGGCTTGGTGCAGCGACGCTGATGGCGTTGCCGTTCTATGTCGTTGCCGCCAGCCGCAGCGGCCTCGGGGCGGCGGATGTCGGAACGCTGTTGGCGGCGCAGACTGTCGGCGCGCTGGCCTCGAATCCGCTCTGGGGCCACATCGGAGACCAGGCGGGCAAATTGCGCCTGCTGGGGATAGTGGCACTGGTGCGTCTCGGACCTCCGGTGCTGGTTTTGCTGCTTGTGGTCACGGGTTCGGGGCTGACCGGTTTCGCGGTGCTGTTCTTCCTGATCGGCGCGATGATGAACGGGGTGACCATCGGCTATCTCGGCTATTTGCTGGAGATCTCGCCCGACGACCGCCGCCCGGCCTATTCCGCGTGGTTCAACAGCTTTGCGGCCCCGGCGGCGCTGGCGCCGCTTGTGGGCGGTGTGGTGGTCAGCATGATCGCCATCGAAGCCGTGTTCATCGCTGCGATCCTGGCCGCGCTGGGACAGGTCGCGATCGCCGCGCGGCTGACACGGGGTTGAAATAGCACCTTGTTCAGGACCAAAGCGTTTCCTCTCAACCCGCAATTCAGATGCGATCCTGTCAAAAGGCAAGATGGCATGTCTAAACATGGGCGAAGCAGAAAACGTTGAGCGCAGCGATTAGAATTGTTCCGTTCAGAACATGACGGCGAGGTCTCTTCTCGAAAACTCCAGAAAGCGGGGTACATGTCGAATTCCGCCACATAGCATCGCGGCGCTGATCGAGGGATATTCGAGGACTGACAAACGAACTTGGTGAGGCACGCGCCTCTGAACAAAGTTCACCGCGCCGTCACCCAATTTTGACCCGTGTGTCGGTGACGAACTCGTAAGGGGGCAGATCGAGGTTGCGGGGCGCGGGGCCTTTCCGAATTCTGCCAGACGTGTCGTAATGTGAACCGTGACACGGACAGAACCAACCGTCCCAGTCTCCGGTGGGTTCGCTGCCGCCCTGCCCGAGTGGTATGCATCCCAGATGGGTGCAAACGCCAATAACTACCAGCCATTCCGGTCGCTGTACGCGCTCGGCGTCAGGTTGCGGGTCGATCATTGGTGCATCGTCTTCTGCTATCGCCAGCGCGATCCGCTCTTTAGTCCGGTGGTCGATAAAGATCGGCTTGCCTTTCCATTTAACAGTGATCCTCGTTCCTGGTCCGACACCTTCAAGATCTATGTCGACAACGGCTTGGGCGGAGATGTCTGCACTGGGGTTCATGCTGTTAACAAGTGGCCAGACCGCCGCGCCCGTGGCCACGATGGCGGCACCGCCGGTGACGAAGTATAAGAAATCGCGCCGAGTTTCAGGCTCTGAAGGTGCCTGTCTTTCAGAAAATTCAGACATATTGTTCCTCCTGTGCGTCAGGACGGGTTCATCGAATGATAGGACTCGGACGAGGTGGATCAGTCGCCTTGGTCCTCTTCTTCACCGCGATGCCCCATTCCCTATTCATCAGAGTGATCTTCGTCGGTGTCACCGTGCAATGCCTTTACAGTTAGTGCACCGGCCGTCAGGTGCAGTTCAGTTGCTGCTCTCCGAATTGGATTTGCTAACATGGCAATTTCCCTTCCTTATTGGGTTACAAATTTGTTCTGATCAGTTGGCCGTTGCTGCTCCTTGTTGCGCAGTGTTCTTGCCGCAAAGCCGCCAGCCATACAGGGCGCCGTTCTCAGTGTTTGCCGTGGCCGCGATGCATTAAGAAATGCATGCCCACGCAGACCAGCAAGAACAGCAACGGAGAACTGAGCAAAGGATAGAGTGTCTCGCGGTATTCCCAGCCCAGAACAGCGGCGCCCAACGCGATCGCAATGACAACCGGGAGCCAATTACGCTTGGCACCGTTGGCCGTCTGATCTTCGGTTTTGGGCGCTTCGGCCGTTACGTCAGAGCTGACCCTTTCGGTCGTCTCCTGTGTGGCGCGGGTTTCGTCGAAATTTGATTGGGTCATAGCTGATTTGTCTCCTTTTCGATGATCCATTGTTTGAGAAAGATGCGCTCATAGACGAAGACCAAGCCGATGCCAGCAACGGCATATACTACGATCATCGGGTCGGAGCGCAGCTTGAGTATTGTGAACGCGGTCAGGACTACGCAGTCCAGCGCCAGGGCGGTCAGCAAGACCCATCCACGGGCTTTGATCTGACCGCGCAAGCGTCGCCAGACACCCCAATGCACCGCCATGTCCATCACCAGGTAAAAGAACGCCCCCAACGAGGCGATGCGAGACAGGTCGAACAACACCGCAAGCAGGCCCGCAATCACGACCGTGTAGATCAGCGTGTGAGACTGGATGCTGCCCGTCATGCCGAAATGGCTGTGCGGGATCATCTTCATGTCGGTCAGCATCGCCAGCATCCGGGACACAGCGAAAACGCTGGCGATCAGCCCCGAGGCCGTCGCCACCATCGCCAGCGCCACGGTCAGGTAGAACCCGCCCTGCCCCAGCACCGGCCTGGCAGCCTCGGCCAGGGCATAGTCCTGCGCCGCGCGGATTTGCTCGGGCGGCAGGCTGACACCGACGGCAAGGGCGACCAGCAGGTAGACCACCGCGCAGATCGCGATCGAGATCATGATGGTGCGCCCGACATTGCGGTGCGGGTCGACGATCTCGGCCCCGCTGTTGGTGATGGTGGTAAAGCCCTTGAAGGCGAGGATCGACAGGGCTACCGAGGCGACGAACCCCAGCGGCGCGGCCGGTTCCGAGCCCTGAACCTGCCAGGTTCCGCCCGCAGCCCAAAGTGCGGCGATGCCGAATATTGCGATCCCGCCTATCTTGAGCGCCGACATGATGATCGACCACAACCCCACCGACCGGTTGCCCGACCGGTTCACCGCATAGGCAAAGACGATCAGCGCAACAGCGACCAAAGACACCAGCGGTCCGCTCTCGATGTTGAACGGGCGGAGCGCATAGGTCGCGAAAGTACGCGCGACGAGGCTTTCGTTGATCACCATCGACAGTGCCATCAGCAGCGAGGCCGCCGCCGCAACCGCCCCGGGCCCATATGCCTTGGTCAGGATCATGGCGATGCCGCCTGATGAGGGCCAGGCGTTGGACATGGCGATATAGGTATAGGCGCTGAAAACCGTCACCACGGCCCCGACCACGAAGGACAGCGGAAACCATGGCCCCGCCAGCCCGGCGATCTGTCCGGTAAGTGCAAAGATCCCAGCGCCAATCATCACGCCGGTCCCCATGGCGACGGCTCCGGTCAGCGAGATTGATCCGGGCTTCAGCGCGCCACTGGCGCCGTGGGTACTATGCTCGTGCGTGCTCAAATCTTCGCCCCCCGCAATCGCAGCGCATTCAACACCACTGAAATCGATGAAGCACTCATAGCGAAGGCCGCAAACATCGGGCTGATCAGGATGCCGAAAAGCGGGAACAGAAGACCCGCCGCCACCGGAACGCCCGAGGCGTTGTAGATCAGGGCAAAGAATAGGTTTTGCCGGATATTGCGCATGGTAGCGCGGGCCAGCCTACGGGCGCGCACGATGCCATCAAGGCTTCCGTTGACCAGCGTGAAGCCTGCACTTTCGATCGCCACGTCGGCACCGGTCCCCATGGCGATGCCCACATCGGACTGCGCTAACGCGGGTGCGTCGTTCACTCCGTCACCCGCCATGGCGACCTTTGCGCCTTTCTCCTGCAGTTCGCGAATTATGCGGGCCTTGTCCTCGGGCAGTACGTCGGCTCGAATCTCATCGATACCCAGACGTTCGGCCACCGCCTTTGCAGTGCGTTCGTTGTCGCCAGTCGCCATGATGATCCGGAAACCCAGTTCGTGCAGCGCCTTGAGTGCGGCTGGTGTTGTTTCCTTGACCGGGTCGGCGACGCAGACCAACCCCGCCACTGAACCATCAAGCATCACGAACATCACCGTTTCGCCGTCATCCCGACGCGCATTGGCCTTGGCCGTCAGTTCGGCCGCCTCGAGTCCGAGATCGGTGACCAGTTTCAGATTGCCGAGCGCGACGGGGCGGCCATCCACCGTGCCTTTCACGCCTTTACCAGTCACCGCCTCGAAGTCACTGGCGTCGGACAGGGCTACGCCACGTTCCTCGGCTCCTGTGACGATTGCCTCAGCTAACGGGTGCTCCGAGCCCTTCTCCAGCGTTGCGGCCAGCCGCAGCACCTCGACCTCGTCATGGCCAGGTTCGGGTAATACAGCCACAAGCTTTGGCTTGCCCATGGTCAGCGTGCCAGTTTTGTCGACGATCAAAGTATCGATCTTCTCGAACCGCTCCAGCGCTTCGGCATTTTTGATCAGCACTCCGGCCTGCGCCCCGCGCCCCGTGGCCGTCATGATCGACATCGGAGTGGCCAGGCCAAGCGCGCACGGGCAAGCTATGATCAGTACCGACACCGCTGCGATCAAGGCGTAGGAGAGCGCCGGAGCCGGTCCCCAAATTGCCCATGCAATAAAGGCCAGCGCAGCTATACTTATGACCGCCGGTACAAACCAGCCCGCCACTTTGTCAGCGTATTTCTGAATTGGTGCGCGCGAGCGTTGCGCGTTGGCCACCATTTCGACAATCTGGGACAGCATTGTGTCAGAGCCCACTCGGGTTGCTTCGATCACAAGGCTACCGGTGCCGTTGATTGTGGCCCCTGTGACCGGCTCGCCTTGTACCTTTTCGACCGGAACCGGTTCGCCAGAGATCATGCTTTCGTCAACAGATGAGCGCCCTTCGAGTACAATGCCGTCTACTGGCACCTTGTCGCCGGGGCGTACGCGAAGGCGGTCACCTACCTGTACTTCTTCAAGCGGAATTTCCTCTTCACTGCTGTCAGGGCGGATAATGCGGGCGGTCTTTGCGGCCATGTCCAGCAAAGCGCGGATTGCCTTTCCTGTGCCTTCGCGTGCCCGCAGTTCCATCACCTGCCCGAGCAGAACAAGTGTAACGATAACTGCGGCCGCTTCGAAATAGACCCCAACATGGCCTTCTGAATCTCGAAAACCGTCCGGAAATATGTGGGGCATCAATACGGCGACAACGCTGAACAGCCACGCGGCCGAAACCCCCATGGCAATCAACGAGAACATGTTCAGGTTCATGGTGCGAAACGAATTCCACCCTCGTTCCAGAAATGGCCAACCGCACCAAAGAACAACCGGAGTGCCAAGTATCAGTTCAATCCATAGGGTTGTTCGCTCACCAAAAATCTCTCGCACACCAGACAGCCCAACGTAGGGGCCCATCGTGAAAACCAAAAGTGGAAGCGTCAGAATCGCACCTACCCATAGGCGCCGGGTGAAATCCACCAGTTCCGGGTTCGGCCCCTCGTCCACCATCGCCGCGCTTTCCAGCTCCAACCCCATGCCGCAGAGTGGACAGGACCCGGGATGGGTTTGCCGCACCTGCGGATGCATCGGGCAGGTATATACGGGTCCGTCATAGCCTGTCGGAACGATGTCATATTCACCGTTCTCGTCCGTCGCGCCATGATGCGCGGAATGGTGGTGATGCGCATGCGCATCCACCTCGCCCTCGGGCACAAGGTGCATCCCGCATTTGGGACAGTCGCCGGGCCCAGATTGACGCACGTCAGAATGCATGGGGCAGACGTAAGCGACCTCGGTCGGGCCGTTCGCGTGGATTCTGATGTCGTGGTCTTCTGTCATGTTCTGCTCCCTGGTTTAAGCTTTGGTCGTAGAGCCGTTTAATTACGCAATGCCGGGCACAGTCCTTCAGGGCAGAACAACCATCTGGTGGCCCTCACCCAGTATCGGCATTTCGGTAATAGCCGTCAGGCTGACTTGATCGACGATCCAGACCTTCGGTTCGGTTCGGCTTGATACCATCACTTTGCCTGAGTTCGGTATGGTCGTCAGGTGATAAGGTGCCGGTGACAGGTTGGTCGAGCGCTGTTTGCCCGTAGCAAGATCAATCGACAACAACCGGTCGGTGCCTTTGGCGGCCACGAACAGTACGCCCTCGCGGTCGGACAGGCCGATCCCGTGCAACTCGCCTCCAATGTCATAGGTTTCGGTGACAGAACCGCTGGCAAGATCTACGCGGAAGGCCTTGCCACCATCACTGTCGGCTACGAAGGCGGCGCTGCCGGTGGCGTTAAGTACAAGATGCTCAGGGCCTTCGCCGACGGGCATGTTGCGTACGACGAAGCCTTTGACGACATCCACTTCGCTAAGTGTACCATTGCCGGTATTGGTGACATAGACCCTGTCGCCGTCAGGCGCGAATACCGCATAGTTGGGCATTGGCCCGGTTGCTACGAAACCAAGGAAGCTGAGCTTATCGAGATCGACGATCGAAATACCGTCACCGCCCGGATGGGTCGCCACCGCGAACCGCCCGTCGGGCGACACCGCAGTGTGATGCACCGCACCTGGAACCTCGATCTGGCGGACGACCTCGCGTGTTTCCGCATCAAGGATCGTCAGCAGGCTCCGCCCCTTGTCTTTGGGCAACGCAGTGACATCGCGCTTGGCGTGGTGCGCAGCGTGTTCATCCTTGGACATACCTTCGGGTTTTGGTGGCGTTGTGGCCTCGGTTTCTGCGTAGCTGCCCGCGACCAGGTACTTAAAGCCGGGCGCGCCGGCCAGCCCATGGACCGCCACGAGCCTCGGCAGCCGCTCGACGGTCTTGCCGGTTTCGGAGTCGATCACCAGAACCGAGTCCGCGCTGCCTTCGGGAATGAACACGGTTGCCGCCAGCGTGAGCGAAGGCGCAGTCAAAGCTGCGACGGACAGGCCTGCGGCCAGATTGAACAGGGTCATTTAGGTTTCCTTTCGTCAACTGAAACGCGCGCATTGGCGGGCACGTGCAGAAAAATCCGGTAGATGACGGCCATCAGGAAGGGCGTCAAAAGCAGGGTCAGAGCGATGGCCTTCATGGCTTTGTCCTTTCAATCAGTTGAGTTTTGTGCGAGCCGCAAAGACATTGAACAGTCCGCCGAACAGCAACGCGGCGTACCAGCCGTAGAGAAACGCCCATAACAGTCCCAACAGGAATGAGGGCAGGCTGAGCCAAGTCATTCCGGGCATCAGGCCGATCCAAGCCCGGTACATGGCAAAACTTGGAATGATCAGGTCAAAGGCCACGCACAGCAGGTAGGTTGCGGCCAGAAACAGGCTGAGCGCCCAGCCAAGGGTTGTCACCGGAACACCGGGATGATGTTCTTGTGTCCCCATCACACAGGGGCCACAGGTCAGGCGCAACAGTGCGAATAGCACCACGCCCGTGACGAAAAAGTACAGAATGGTAAGCATGGTAAGTGTCCTGAACTGAGTTGGGCCGCAATCAACGGCTTGGGCAAGACCCCGGAGCGATTCCGGAGCCATTGCCGGTCACGTTCAGGACAGGTTTGGCGGATGTGGTAGTGGTGCGACCGGCAGGCTTGCGCGTGGCCGGAACCGTTCTGGCGCCACGGGCGTAGCAATACGCATCGAGAGCAATTCAGGTGCCGCCATAACTGCCATCGCATAGCAGCCCGGGTGCACTGAGCAGTCTAATTCTTCTGATGGATGAGACGCGGGATACCCACCGCTGTCATCGATCACAAGCTCGGCCTGGGTGGCGGCCTTCGCGATGTCATGCCCGGCATGGGACGGCACAACAGAGATCAGCATCGAAACCACCAACGCACAGATCAACAGGACCTGCAGCCGGCCCATGGCTCGGGCCGTCCGTGTCGCAGTTGATATCCATTGTGCGCGGATCACTTAGGGTTTCCTCCATTCTCCAACAGTTTAGGGCCGCTTGGACCGGTCGCATTGATCTGGCTCAATTCGTGGTCTGAAGAGCCAACAGGCATCTTGCGTTTCCAAGCCAACCAGATAAGTGGCGCCCCCGTCAACAGCCCAAGCCCGATAACCGCAAGGCTGGTGCCGCCTGTCGCGGTTTCGGTAATCTGGCTGCCCAGATGGGCCAGAACGAAACTGGCCGGCAGGAGTCCAGCCAAGGTGGCCAGTGCGAACCGCCAAAATTGAAGTCGGGTCAGACCGGCGGCATAGCTGACCATGTCGAAAGAAACGAAAGGCATCAGGCGGCTGGTGAACACGGTCAACATCAGGGCATTCTGCGATCCAAGCAACCCCAAGTCCAGCTTGTCGCCGAACCACTGGCGCAGCGCGTCGCGCCCCAACCAACGGGCTATCAGGAACGCCAGCAGCGCCCCCAACTCCGCTCCGATAGCAACCAATGCGGTTCCCAGCCCATGCCCATATGCCACCCCGGCAGCGACAGCGATCGGAGCGCTGGGGATTGGGCTGGCAACCACTGCGGCTGTCATGAAGCCGATGATGACAACGGGTCCGAACGGGCCGGCCCAATCCACCCACGCAGTAATGACTTCGCGCGATAGTCCTGCGTCCAACGCGCCAGACAGCCACAACCAGATGGTGGCGATCAGCAACGCGATCAAAACCGCGATGAAAACCAAACGGCTATTGCTGTGCAGGCCCTCCAGCTTTCGTTCCTCCTATGACATAGCCCTCCACCCCTAAACGGGAGTGACGGATTCCGAGGTCACTTAGCGATGTATTTGATCAGCGCTACGATCGCCAGAACGATCAACACTGCGATCAGCAACATCCAGATCATTCCAAACCCCATTCCAGCGCCATAGCCCATCATCGCTTTGTTCCTCAGTGGTTTGTGCCGAGTGCGATGACCCGGCTACACGGTTGCGTTTCAGTTGTTGGTTTCAGAAGCCTTTGTCACAGGTTTCGAGGCCTTCATGCCGTGTTTCGGCGACATCGTCTTTGCGCCTTTCTCGATTTCCCCTGTGGTCACAACGCCATCGCCATTGGCATCAAGATGCTGAAATCGGTCCACCATGGTTTCGCGGATCATCCCGGAATGCAGCGCTTCGAACTCATCAATCGACAGGTTGCCATCTCCATTGACGTCATGCGCCTGCATCCGGGCCTTCAGACCTTCGGCGATCTCAGATTCGCTCGGGCGACCGTCCTCGTCCATGTCCAGAACCGCCAGCCAGTTGCCGCCCATCATCTGGCCATGCATTTTCACCATCATTTGCATCATGCCTGCGTGATCGCCCATCATGCCGCCGGGCGCACCCTGCATCATGCCGCCCTCATGGCCCTGCATCTGCGCGCTGCTGCCATGCTGACCGGCGGCAAGCGCGGGCAGCGCCATCAAAGTCGCGGCAATGGCTCCAGCGGCCAGCGTGAAGGTACGTTTCATGACTTTCACCTCTCGGGTTTTTGTTTCTACACAAAGCATATGGCCGCCCTCGGTCGCGCCACCACCCCCCTGCTCAACCCGGTTTGTATCGTTGTGTCGCAGCCCGCCCAACTGATACAAAGGGATACAAAAAAGCCGGGATTTGTACCGCGCCGGGGCTTATGATTGCGCCATGACTGAAGCACCACATATCTTGATTGTCGACGACCACCGCGAAATCCGTGATGCTGTCAGCCGCTATCTGGAAAAGAATGGGTTGCGCGCCAGTACCGCGCGCGACGCAACCGAGATGGACGCACGACTGGCGGCCGGTCGGATTGATCTTATCGTACTCGACATCATGATGCCGGGCGAAAACGGATTGTCGGTCTGTCGCCGCCTGTCCGCGGCCGGTGGCCCGCCGATCCTGATGCTGACAGCCCTCAGCGATGACACCGACCGTATCGTGGGTTTAGAGATCGGCGCCGATGACTACCTGCCCAAACCATTCAACCCACGTGAATTGCTGGCCCGGATCAAGGCGATCCTGCGGCGTTCCGAAACCACCGTCCCCCCGGCTGGCGATCTGAGCGGCAAACGGATCGCCTTTGGAAGCTGGGTTCTGGATGCCGACAGTCGCACCTTGATATCCGCCGAAGGGGCCGAAGAAAGTCTGACCACCGCCGATGTCCGGCTGCTGGCCGTATTCCTGCAGCGGCCCCGCAAACTCCTGTCGCGAGACGAACTGCTGGATTTGACCGCCGGCCGCAGCCCGCACTTGTTCGACCGTACGATCGACAACCAGGTCAGCCGCTTGCGTCGCAAGATCGAAGCTGACCCAACGCGGCCGAAGCTCATCACCACGATAAGAGGTGGCGGTTATTGCCTGTCGACCGACGTGAGCGAGCTTACGGGATGAAAGCCTTTGCCCAAAGTCTGCGCGGTCAGCTTATCCTTTTGATCATCGCCGCGCTGGCTGCCGCGCAACTGGTCAGCCTGTGGCTGTTCGTCGACGAACGCTCAATGGCAGTGCACATGGCCCTTGGCCTGGAAACCGCCGGACGCGCCGCAAACATCGCGCGGCTGATTGAAGAAGCTCCACCCGAGATGCACGACGCGATCCTGCGGGCGGCAAGTTCTCCACTGGTGCGTTTCAGCCTTACAGATACGCCCGCAGTCGATCACACCGGACATAGCGCTGGTGGGACGGTCGAAAACACAATCCGCAGAATTCTGCCAGGCTATGAAAACCGTCCCATCCGGGTAGAGTTGCATGAGTTCTCTCCCGATATGCTGCCGGTTGAAGGTGTTCCGTCTACAATGGCTGAAATGCACATGGCAATGATGCGTGATCACGTTTCCGCAATTGAAATGCAGCTGTCGATCGCTCTGACGACCGATCAATGGCTCAACGTGGATACCCGGTTCCATAACCCTCCTCTGCAATGGCCTTTGCAGTCCTTCGTCAGCTTCGGTTTCACTGCAACTTTAATTCTTGGAGCAGCCATTTGGTTTCTACTGACACGGCTGACCGGCCCGTTGCGCCGCCTGTCACTGGCTGCAGACCAGTTTGGTCGCGGTGAAGACGTCCAGGAACTGACGGTTTCTGGTCCGACCGAGGTGCGAGATTTGACGCAGGCGTTCAACCATATGCGTGATAGGCTGACTCGCTATGTTGCCGATCGGACCAGACTATTGGGGGCGCTGGGTCACGATTTGCGGTCGCCACTGACGGGATTGCGGGTTCGCGCCGAACTGGTGGAGGAAGAGGAGACCCGTGACCATCTGATCGAGACCATCGAGGAAATGCAGGAGATGGTGGACTCCACCCTGTCATTTGCCAAGGGCGTGGCCACGCGCGAACCTTCCAGTACCGTCCCAATTGGTGAATTCGTAACCAAAACGACCGAAGACATTGTGCAAGCCGGTGACACGGTTGAAGTATCGGTCGCAGACAATCCGGCCGTCACGCTTCGGCCGATGCTGATGAAGCGAGCTCTGCGCAATATCATTGAAAACGCCTGCCGGTATGGTGCCCGGGCCAACGTCTCAGTCATGCAAGAGGGGAATGAGGCAAAAATATTGATCCAGGATCAGGGGCCCGGCATCCCCGAGCATATGCTCGATGCGGTATTCGACCCATTCGTGCGGCTTGAAACATCCCGCTCGCGAGAGACTGGCGGAACCGGCTTGGGGCTGTCGATCGCACGTACGATCATCCAGTCGCACGGTGGCACGATAGAATTGCTAAACGGGGAAACTGGCGGCTTGTGCGCTAAGGTGGTTCTGCCAGTTTTTGAGGGCCAAACGTAACTTGTGAACACAATCGGCATGCCCCGAAAGCTTATTGGAAGCGTACCGCTTTGGGCCAGTTTCAGGTGTGGGCTCAAACGCAGCGGCGGAGAACACTGAACTGGAAAGACTGACTTTCCCCCCAAGAGGTTTGGTGCAGGTGATGGCGATGCGCGACGAGTTCAAAGTGTTCCTCAAAAAGCACGGCGATATCGCTCGGACTATAGCGGGCGACAGGGAGACCACTGCAAGTCTCCGGCCCATCAAGTGCAAACGTAGCAATGATCACATGGCCGCCAATTTTTACCCCTTTCTTCACGCTTTCCAGATAGGCCGCGCGTTGCGATGTATCCACGAGAAAGTGAAAAACCGCCCTATCATGCCAGACGTCATATCTGCGATCGGGGACCCAAGAAGTTATATCTGCAGAAATCCAAGTGACTGTTTCAGCGGCGCGCCCCAACCTTTCCCGGGCCGTGTCCAACGCGACCTGCGATAGATCGAGAACTGTCACGTCATGGAGCCCCTTCGCAAGCAACGCTCCAGCAAGACGAGATGTACCTCCACCAATGTCGATGACGGATGAAGGCTTAGACACTCTGATCAACTCGATGAGTTCAAGCGATATCTCTGGATCATCCTCGTGCCAACTCAATTGGGTGTCAAACTTCTCGCCATAGACATCGTCCCAGTGCTCTCTTGTGTTAGCTGTCATGTCGTATCGTTTTCCCAAGTCGTCGCCCTGGAGATATCCTCATTTTGACCGCTCCGCGCTGCGTTTTCGACTGAAGCAAAAACCAACAAGGCAACGCCCCAGACAATTCGACGCTGGTCCGTTGAATGGCCGCGTGAAGTCATCTCGGCGACAATGTAGTACACACATTCCAATTGTGAAATGTTTTAGGTGGGATTTGCTTGTCGGTCAGATTTCCACTGGGCTGCGCAAGTAGCTCCAGAATTTTGCGCAGTTTAACTGCAGTGGCGCGGGCCGGAGATACCGAAGCGTTGGCAGTTTGTGTACTGCTTGCCTGGATTGCTCTGTTCAATCAGTATAGCCGGAAGATTTTCTGAGCTTTGGAGCTTCAATCAGTCAACGAATTGCTTAAAGCGCCTTTAACCGACAATGGACTGATAACTTATGAGCAGAGCCACAGATCGTTGAAATACGATTTGGTTCTTGAGTGGCTCCTACTCCATTTCTCTTAGTTCATAGAATTTCCTACAGTCGTTGAAACGGCGAACAATCACATCATTGGTGAATAGCTGCCGCATCAACAGACTCAGTTTTTCATGATCGCGCCGATCGCATACATACCATCATCGCTTTTGACCAACATCAGTGTGACTTCGTCACCTGCGCTGATCTCACCCATCATCTGGGCATTCTCAAGAAGCTGCAAATCCATCGTCATCGCGGGCCACCCGATCTCGGGGATCGGATCATGGCTGACGTTAGCGGTTTCGTCGCCAATTGAGTTCACCAAAGCCTTTGCGTGGACCGCACCTTCCATCTGTTCGGAAGACATGGGCATGTTGGAATGGTCCATGCCGTGGTTCGTTTGCGCGATGCCGGATGTTGTAGACACGGCCAATAGGGCCAAAATTGCAGTCAAAGTTTTCATCAGATGCTCCTGTTTCAAGGTTGTGGGTATTATTCTGCCGGAAGCGCAGGGGGCACTTCCTGGATCGTGTGGGAGATCTCTCGGTTCACGCGATTGAGCGCGAGCCGTTTCCAAATCACGAATATTGCGGGAATGACAAAAAGCGTAAGAAGGGTCGCTGTCACCATGCCCCCAATCATCGGCGCAGCGATCCGCTGCATGATTTCAGAGCCTGTACCGGTGCCGTACATGATGGGTATCAGTGCTGCAAAGATCGTGGCTACAGTCATTACCTTCGGCCGAACCCGAAGAACGGCTCCTTCGAACACCGCGTCTTCGATATCGTCACGTGTCAGCTTTCGCTGTTCCGATTGCGCCAGCCCTCGACGTTTCTCCCAAGCAAGATTGAGGTACAACAACATGACAATCGCTGTTTCCACGGCAACTCCCGCCAGCGCGATGAAGCCCACGAGCACAGCAATTGAGATATCGAAGTTAAGATACCATAAGAACCAAACCCCACCTGCCAATGCGACCGGGAGCGCCGCAAGAATTATCCCGACCTCAATCACCCGATTGAACGCCAAGAAAAGCATGAGCGTGATAATTAGCAGGGTTGCAGGAGCAACGATCGTCAACCTGTCCTGCATTCTCTCTATGTACTCATACTGCCCTGACCAAGTCAGCGAGTAACCTGGAGGCAGGTCGACCTTTTCTGTAACCACCTCTTGTGCTTCGGCCACATAGCCGCCCAGGTCGCGCCCCGCGATGTCGATGAACACGAACCCAGTTCGTCGAGCGTTCTCTGATCGTATCATTCCCGGCCCGTCAACTATTCGAATATCGGCGAGAGCGGACAGTGGCACATGAGCACCCGACGGCGTGACGACAGGAAGATTTTCGAGCCGTTCCGGGCTGTCTCGCCATGCCTGAGGGTACCGAAGGTTTATAGGAAACCTCTCCAGCCCCTCCACAGATTCCGACACTTGCATACCGCCAATTGCGGTCTGCACTACGTCCTGAACTTCTCGAACACTCATCATGTATCGGGAGGCGGCATCTCGTTTGACGTCGATTTCGATGAAACGCCCGCCAACAGGTCGCTCTGCGTAGGCGGAAGCCGTTCCATCAATATCAGCGACCGCACGCTCTACTTCGATCCCTATATCTGTAATGACCTCCAAGTCGGTGCCGGATATTTTGACACCGACAGGAGTACGGATACCTGTCGCAAGCATATCGATGCGGTTCTTGATAGGTTGGATCCAAACATTTGTAACGCCCGGAACCTGAACGATACGATCGAGCTCATTCCGGATTTTCTCCATTGTCATGCCGGGGCGCCATTCTTCTTCCGGCTTGAGTTGGATTGTGGTCTCCACCATCGTTAGAGGTGCTGGATCGGTTGCAGTCTCCGCACGCCCAACTTTACCGTGAACAGTTTCGACTTCAGGCACGGTCGCGATCAGGCGGTTGGTCTGCTGCAGTACCTCACGGGCTTTTCCCGTCGAGATCCCGGGGTAGAAGCTCGGCATGTAGAGAAAATCACCTTCGTTCAACTCGGGCATGAATTCAGAGCCAATTCTCTGGTACGGGTACCACATGGACGTCACCAGAACGCCGGCCAACAGTGTTGTTGCCCATGGCCAGGCAATTGCCGCGTCCAGAAATGGGCGGTACACGAACACAACCAAGCGATTTAGCGGATTTTTTCGCTCCGGTAGAATACGCCCCCTTACAAAGTAACCCATCAAGACCGGAACCAGCGTTATCGAAAGGATGGCGGCT
Organism: Ruegeria sp. CDSA089; assembly: GCF_059612205.1. NCBI lineage: Bacteria > Pseudomonadati > Pseudomonadota > Alphaproteobacteria > Rhodobacterales > Roseobacteraceae > Ruegeria > Ruegeria sp. CDSA089. The sequence goes on from NZ_JBXWQD010000009.1 coordinate 58,386, forward strand.
GCAGCCATGGCGTAGGTTTTGGTATAAGCGAGTGGCGAGAAGAGCCTACCTTCCTGATTTTCCAGAACGAAAACAGGCAAAAAACTAACCGTGATAATCGCCAGAGAATAAAAAAGGGCTGGTCCCACCTCAGAAGCGCACTCTTGCACAATCCGCCATCGGTTCTCTGCTGTGAGCTTTTCTTTTTCCAACCGCCTGTGCATCGCCTCGATCATCACAATCGATGCGTCGACCATCGCACCAATAGCGATGGCTATGCCGCCGAGCGACATGATGTTTGCGTTTACTCCTTGCGCCTTCATCAGAATAAATGCGGCAAAGATTCCCAGAGGGAGCGACAGAAGAATTACGAGGGATGACCGCAGATGAAGTAGAAAAGCCGCGCACACAAGAACAACGACAATGAATTCCTGCGTCAGTTTCTTCTGGAGGTTATCGATAGCACGCTCGATCACACCAGATCGGTCGTAGGTCGTTATGATTTCGACCCCCTCCGGCAGGTTTGAGCGCAACTCTTCGATGCGCGCCTCCACCGCTTTGATCGTTGCCAACGCATTCCCACCCCATCGCAGAATGACTACTCCACCAACCGCGTCTCCTTGCCCGTCGAGTTCTCCGACACCGCGCCGCATTTCCGGCCCCAGACGGATTTCAGCGACGTCTCCAAGCGTCAGAGCGGCGCCACGGTCGTTGACCATCAACGGCGCGCTTGCAAGGTCTGACAATTCGTCAATGTAGCCCGAGGACCTGACCATGAATTCGGCTTCCCCCATCTCAATGACGCTGCCGCCCGTCTCGCGGTTGGCCGCCTGAATAGCCGTCCTCAATTGTGCAAGTGTTATGTCATAGGCACGTAGTTTGTTTGGGTCGACGACGACCTGGTACTGTTTGACCATTCCGCCGATGGTGGCGACTTCTGAGACGCCTTCCACGGCTTGTAATTCGTATTTCAGAAACCAATCCTGCAGAGTCCTGAGCTGAGCCAGATCATGATTTCCGGTTCTGTCAACCAGCGCATACTGATAAATCCACCCGACCCCAGTCGCATCAGGGCCAAGTTGTGGTGACACGCCCTCAGGTAAGCTGCCGGTAATCTGGCCCAAGTATTCGAGCACACGCGACCGAGCCCAGTAGAGGTCCGTCCCGTCCTCAAAGACAACATATACAAAGCTGTCTCCAAAGAACGAGAACCCGCGAACGTCTTTTGCACCGGGTACGGCCAATAGGGCTGTCGCAAGTGGATATGTGATTTGGTTTTCGACAACTTGAGGCGCTTGCCCGGGATATGGCGTGCGAACAATTACCTGGACATCCGACAGATCCGGGATTGCATCAACCGGCGTCTCACGAATGGCCCAAATACCCGCAACTCCTATCATGAATGCGAGGGCCAAGATGACGAACCTGTTGGCGAGCGAAGAACGAATGATGGCCGTGATCACTGCGTAACACTCCCATCAAGCGCGACCTCTAACAGCGTCATCGAAAAGTCGGGATTGCGGCGAAGGATCAAAGAAACATCAATCCCTACAGGCAAGTTAGAAACCTCAATCCCCTCCGCAACCGGGAAATCCATGGTCATGCCCGGCATGCCGATCTCAGTCATCGGACCGTGTGTTACGTTCGCGGTACGCGCGTTCGGGTCGATACTGTTAATCCGGCCAGAAACCTGAAGTGGCGGTGCAATAGGCGTTGCCGCAGCCAACACCATTGTCATGCCATCTGCACGCGCGAAAGTCAGAGTCATTTCAGAACCGACTTCGAGCATGCTTGTGTCCAATGTAGGTTCTAATGGGAAATCCATGGTCATTCCGGGCATGCCAATCTCAGTCATCGGCCCGTGAGTGATGGTTGCCGTTCCCGCCTCAGCATTAACGAGGTTGATCGTGCCGGTGACTACAATCGGTGGAGCAGAAGGCGTGTCGGTTTCTTCGGGTTCAACGGAATCCGTCGGCGGCGAGCCCTCTTCGCGAATTGCCACAATCGAGAACATCCCCCCTTCTCCCTCAGCCAGATCAAACTCAATTGGCATGTCGATTGGCACGGTAGTGAGATCTACTCCTACAACAGGCAAATCCATTGTCATGGCGGCCCAACCGAGCTCGGGGATCGGTCCGTGCTCAAGCGTCAATTTGCCGTCTGAAGTGACGGCGCGCGCGATTCCGGCACCAGTTCCGGCAATACCATCGTCTGGTGCAAGCTCCATCAGGCTCAGAAGCCCATCCGCACCCCGTGCGATCACGAAAGCGACTGCGTCGCCTGCACTCAAGCTGTCGAGCGAAACACCAGACCTCACCGGAAACTGCGAAGTCATTGCGGGCCAATCGAGGCTTTCGAGAACATCGTGACGAACAGTTGCCATACGATTTTGGGCATCGAGTGAAACCAGGGTGCCTGCCCCGCGTGCTGGTTCGGTATCCGTTGGTGCCATTCGGGTGAAACCGGCGCTCAAAGCACTTTCACTGTCGATTAGAAACTGTGCGGATGCGACAACTTCCTCACCAGGTTCAAGCCCTTGCAGAACTTCTGTTCGACCCCCCTCGCCGAAACTGTCTCGAAGACCTGTAGTCACCAGTCTCGGGCGAAAAGTACCATCGCCTGTTTTTAAGATGACGCGTTCCGCCGAACCGGTACGAATTAACGCCTCTGATGGAACAGTGAGAACATTTCGGCTTTCATCCGGTATAAGGCTAACACTGCCAAACATGCCCGGCCGCAGCACGCCGTCGGTGTTATCGAAACTAAGCCTTACGGGAAGAGTTCGGGTTTGCGGATCAAGCTCAGGGTAAACATAGTCGATGTCGCCTTCGAAGGTGCGACCGGGTAGGTGCTCGAACCTTGCTATCGCGCGCATATCTTCCGACAAACGTGCAATATCTCGTTCAAATACATCAACGATCAGCCATACTTCAGAAAGATCGGTTACCGAAAAAGCAAGCGTGCCTGGCTGCAGGTACATGCCATCGGCGGCATTCAGAGCTATGACGACACCGTTTTGAGGTGCCTCAATTTCCACATTTCGAACCAACTCACCGCCCGCCTCAATCTCAGCAACCTGACGAGCGGACATACCGTGGCTGATCAACTTATTGCGCGCCGCGTCCAAAATCCGCGGGTCACCAGCTTCGACTGCGCGTACAAGATCGCCGGTCGCAGCTGCGATCAGTGGTGAAAAGAGTTCAAATAAAACTTGCCCCTTCTCAACGCGATCACCGACCGCTCGAACTTTCAGTTGCTCAATCCAACCTTCAACACGCGTATGAACGTGATTGGTCAGGTGTTCGTCAAAGCCGACGAAACCCACCGTTTCGATGCGAGGTTCGATATCAGTCATGCGTGCAACCGCAGTTCGCACACCAATTGCGTTGATTTCCGCAGCGCTCAGGGTGACTTCTTCAGGGTCGCCGGTAGGTTCCTGCCCAGAATAAACCGGGATCAAGTCCATACCCATCGGCGATTTTCCAGGTCCAGGCTGCCGAAAATTCGGATCCATCGGTGCTACCCAATAAAGGACCTCTGGTTCGTTCGACTGGCCCTGATCAATTGGATTCAGGTACAGTCTTTCAAGAAAGACACCTCCACCCAGGCCAATCGCCAAGGCAAGTACTGATAGTGCCGCATATCTTCCACGCATAATAATCTCCTGACGGTCGCAGTGCATGCTCGAACCGAAACAACATGAAAACCCGCGCTGACGGGCCTGTGGATGTTAGGAGATTTGTGGAGGACGATCGGGCGTCAGAGGCGCTTGAGAGTTGTGGATGTCGGAATCCATGTTACGGTTTTTCTGGCCAAAAGCTTCAGCCAAAACCGCAAGTCCTACGTGGGTCGGATATTCGCCAACACAACAGATACCGGAATGACATTCTCCGCTGTGATTTACGTGGCTATCCGTGTGGATTTGGCCAGTCGTCGGATGCAAACCGCTATGGTCGTGTTTGAAGTCTGATGACTTTGCAGCCATTGAAACGCCGTGAGGCTCAGAGGTGCTACTGTTTTTGACGTCACTGCTCGCGACCACAACAGTGCCGACGAAGGTCATCGCCAAGCAGACGCATGTCAGAAACGTCATTCGCAACACTGAGAAAAACTTCCACTTCATCCCGTGCAGTTAGGACGAACGTAACGAGTGTTCAAGCCAGTCGGAGGAAAAAACAGGTGAGTTGGTGCGCTGTATCGAAATGAAGCGGATTCCCGCGAATACACGTAACAAACTGCCAAAATAGGAGGCAGTTCATACGATGAGCGCATCTAAGTTTGGCCGAGGTTCTTCAGGATCGGGCAGTCGGGACGGTGGTCTCCGGCACATTCATCGATTAAATGAGACAGTGTAGCATGCATGGCCTTCAGGTCCGCGATCTTGGCATCTATTTCTTTTAGGTTCTGTTTGGCGATATCCTTCACGTCCGCGCTTGCGCGTTCTTTGTCCTCGTACAACGCCAGTAGTGAACGGCAATCCTCAATGGTAAAGCCCAATGAGCGGGCCCGCCCGATGAAGGCCAGTTTGTGCAGTTCCTTTTCGTCGAAATGTCGATACCCGTTCAGACTGCGCCTGGGTTTGATGAATCCGATATCCTCGTAATAACGGATGGTTTTGGCAGGCAGACCCGAACGTTCTGCTACATCTCCGATATTCACAGCGGTTCTCCTATTCTATTCAGCAGGCGCTGATCGCAGCGCCTGCTCTTCATTCTGCGAGATCTGTTCTCGCCCAACTTTGATCGGCTTAACCCAGCGCAACCGCAGCGCGTTGGTCAGGACAAATACACTGGACAGCGCCATGGCACCTGCAGCCAAAACCGGCGACAGCAACGGGCCGCCAAACGGATAGAGCACCCCCGCTGCAACCGGTATGAGCAGCGTGTTGTAGCTGAAAGCCCAGAACAGGTTTTGGCGGATGTTACGCATGGTGCGCTGACTAATATCGAAGGCGTTGACCACGCCTGTCAGGTCGCCTGACATCAGAACGACGTCAGCCGCCTCGATGGCGATGTCAGTGCCTGTCCCGATCGCAATTCCTACGTCAGCCGCCGCCAGAGCGGGGGCATCATTGATGCCATCACCCACAAAGGCCAGTTTTCCGCCATTTGAGCGCAGATCTTGCAACGCGGATACTTTACCCTCTGGCAGAACCTCGGCCACGACATGATCGATGCCAAGCTGCGCCGCGATGGATTTGGCTGTAGCGGTATTGTCGCCGGTAATCATCGCTACTTTCAGCCCCAGTCCGTGCAAAGCTTCAATTGCGTCTGGCGTGGTGGTCTTGATTGGGTCCGCCACGGCGATGACGGCTGCGATAACTCCGTCTACGGAGGCATAAAGTGGAGTCTTTCCGTTGATTGCGAGTTCAGCGCCCCGATCAGACAACGCGCCCATTTCAACCCCTTCGCGACTCATCAGGCGGTCGGCCCCGATCAGGATTGTATGGCCTTCGACTGAGGCGCTTACCCCGTAACCGGTGATCGACGTGAAGTCTTCTGGCTTCGAAAGCTCCAGACCACGGGTTTCAGCCGCGCGCACGATGGCCGTGGCGATCGGATGTTCGGATGTGACCTCAACGGCAGCAACAAGGCGCAGAACCTCATCCTCGGCCAATCCTTCGGCCACAATCAGGTCGGTCAGCTCCGGACGCCCTTCGGTCAAGGTCCCCGTCTTGTCCACCGCAACAACGGTGGTTTCCTGCAGCATTTGCAAGGCGTCGCCCTTTCGAAACAGGACACCCATCTCGGCCGCGCGGCCGGTGCCGACCATGATTGAGGTGGGTGTGGCCAACCCCATGGCGCAGGGGCAAGCAATGATCAGTACCGCAACCCCGGCTACCAACGCCAAGCTGAGCGCAGGATCGGGTCCGAACAACATCCAAACCAGCACAGTCATTACGGCCACAGCGATCACTACCGGCACGAACCACAGCGTGATGCGGTCAACCAAGCCTTGAATCGGAAGCTTGGCACCCTGTGCTTGTTCGACCATTTGAATGATCTGGGCCAACATAGTGTCTGCGCCGATCTTTTCAGCCCGGTACGTCAATGCGCCCGCGCCATTAACTGTTCCGCCGACCACAGTTGCGCCCTCGGTCTTTTCGGCAGGAACCGGCTCGCCGGTGATCATGCTTTCATCGACATATGACGCGCCGGTCACTACGGCACCATCCACCGCGATTTTTTCGCCCGGTCGAACGTGCACAATATCCCCTACAACGATCTGCTCGATCGGTAGCTCGACAACCGATCCGTCGCGCTCAACGCGCGCTGTTTTTGCCTGCAGACCGACCAGTTTTCGGATCGCTTCACCAGTTCGCCCCTTGGCGCGCGCCTCGAGGAACCTCCCCAGCAATATGAGAACCACGATCACCGCTGCGGCCTCGTAGTAGACGTTTGCGGTTCCGGCGGGAAGAACACCCGGCGCAAAGGTGGAAACAAGCGAGAACCCATAAGCCGCCGAAGTGCCCAGAGCCACCAGAGAATTCATGTCCGGCGCGCCTTTGAACAAGGAAGGGAATCCCTTAGTATAGAACTGCAAACCTGGCCCAAAAAGAACGATCGTGGTTAGAAGGAATTGCAGGTAATAGCTGTTCTGGATGCCGATCGTGCTCGCTATCAGGTGGTGCATGCCCGGAATAACATGCGAGCCCATTTCAAGGATAAAGACCGGCAAAGCGAGCAAGGCGGCAAAGCTTGTTCGCCGGGCCAATTGGCGAATCTCTTTGGCTTTGCGGTCTTGTGGTTCGGTCTGCGTCGCGGATCGCAGGCTCGCCGGATAGCCAGCAGATGCCGCAAGCGCCGCGATGGCTTCGGGTGTTGTGACTCCCTCAGCATAACGTACAGTTGCACTTTCGGTGGCCAGATTGACCGACGCGGACAAGACGCCATCATCTGCTTGCAATGCCCGTTCAACGCGCCCCACGCACGATGCGCAGGACATGTTCTGAATATCCAGCGTTACCTCTTCCGTCCGTGCCAGATATCCGGCGCTGTTTAACGCATCAGCAATGGCCGCTTTATCGGCTGGATCGCGGAAATCGACCTGAACGCTTTCGCTGGCGAGATTAACCGAAGCGGCATCTACCCCTGGCACATCTTTCAACGCGCGCTCAACCCGCCCTACGCAGGACGCACAGCTCATACCCTGAACTTGAAACCTTGCATGTGAAATTTCAGTCATATTGTCACCACCAATGTTCTGCTGACGGGAAACATAAGGGTTCCAGCAAGTGGAAGGTCAAGGGATGGGGCTGACTTTCTTTGCCACTAATTTTGACGATCCAATAATCACGACTTGACCTTCCTGTGCTGGAATACTTTAGCCGGGACGACGGAACACAGGAGCAAACATCCATGACGACCCTAAATATCCCGGATATGAGCTGCGGGCACTGCAAGTCAGCTATCGAAAAAGCCGTTGCCACGGTGGATTCCTCCGCACAGTTGGACTTTGACATGGAAAACCGCAGGGTACGTGTCTTAAGCACCAATTCACTTGATCATATCCTTGCAGCGCTGAAGTCCGAGGGATACGAAGCCACGATCGCATGATAAACTTAGGAGCGCACATGCTGTCGCCCCCTTGGTTCTATCTTGCGTCTCTGACTGCCACGATTAACCGGGTCATTTCATCTTCGGTGATCAGACCCGGGGCAAGCGCATCTCCAATCACAAACGAAGGAGTGCCACTGAAGCCAAGCTGTCGGGCCAATTCCATGGAAATCTGAATATGCGCGTCGACTTCCGGCGCTTCCATATCTGCGCGCAATTGATCCTCGTCCAGGCCAAGTTCCCGAACAACTTTCAGTACACTGGCCTCAGTGGCACGACCGTTCAGAGCCATAAGCGCCCAATGAAATTCTTCGTATTTTCCCTGGTTTCGTGAGGCCAGCGCAGCGCGTGCCGCGAAGTCGGAACCTTCTCCAAGTATGGGCCATTCTCGATAAACAATTCGCACATCGGAATCGCCCGCGATTACGTTCTTCACGACCGGGGCAGCGCGTTTGCAATATGGGCAGTTATAGTCGAAAAACTCGACCACGGTTACATCGCCTTCCGGGTTTCCGATTACAGGCGCATTCGGATCCTGTTCCAGCAATTCACGCTGATTTTCCAAGACGCTTCCAATTGCTTCGGCTTTTGCCTGATCCTCGCGCTGTTGAAGCAATTGAATCGCCTGCATGATGATCTCAGGGTTTTCCAAAATGGCTTCGAGAGCCAGCCGTTTTACATCGGAGTCAGACAGCTCGTCGGCGCGTGCCATAGGAATGCCAATCGACATGGCGATAGCGACTAAGCCTGCAAGTATTCGTTTCACATCAGTTTCCTTCCGTTTGTTCTGCTTCGGTGCGTTGCTCTTGCAGCTTGCGTTCCCGATCCGGCCAACTCTCCTTGATGAAGGCGAGGATGTCCCAGATATCCTGATCCGACAGAGTGTCCCCGAAGCCTGGCATGCCGCTTTTGACGTCAGCGACACCCATCTGTTTCAAAGTTTGGTCCCCGCCAAACTTTGTATAGTCGAACAACAGCTTGTCGCCGTGATGCCAGGTATGCCCGGTTCGGTCATGCGGGGGCGCCCGCAAGACGCCATCCGGATCAGGTGTTTGCCAATCCTGCTGACCCTCCAAATTTGCCCCGTGGCATGACGCGCAGTTTTCGGCGTACAAAACTGCACCACGTGCCGAATCCGCTGATGCACTGTTCTGCGCACGCCCACTCAGGCCCCAGCCAGCGACCGCGACAATGATCACTACAGCAGCCAGTGACACCCATTTCGCCGAACTCTTGTTCATCATGCCACGCTCAGCCAGGTCTTCATACCAGCGGCCTGATGCGACAGCATATGGCAATGAAACAGCCAATCCCCCGGGTTATCCGCAACGAACGCAATCTCCCGCTTTTCTATCCGGTCAACCAGGATTGTGTCCCGCAGCGGCCCTAGGTTGCCGTTTGGCAGAACTTCCTGAAAGTGCGTCCCGTGCAAGTGCATAGCGTGCGGAAAGACGGTGTCGTTCTGCATCTGAATCCGGACTATGTCGCCACGCGAAACGGCAGCAAGGGGGTTTTCAGGTAACCCGGCGACACCGTTGAATGTCCAGATCTGCCCTTCCTGAACCAATTCATTGGTGCTCATGACCTGGCCGTTAAAAGTGCCTTGACGCAGTCCGCCCATCGCCCCGCCTTCCATCACTAATGGGATTGTCAAAGCGTCAGAAACATCTTCGAGAAAGGAAACAGGGTTGGGTGGCAGGGCTTCTATTGCACCGCGGTTTGCGGATGCACCGCTTCCCGAAACCGGGATTTCAGCAATGACAAACGATTCATCGCGTTCGTGAAGAGTTATTTGAACGGCTTCGTTCGATTCCGCTGTGACATCAACAATTAAGTCTGCTCGCTGTGCAGGCCCAAAAACAAGGGTTTCAAAATCCTCTGGCTGCCTTACAGGCATGCCATCATAAGCGACCAGTTTCCCGTTTGCGCCACCTACTGAGACATACATGATCCGATCAGTTGCCACGTTGACCATTCGAAGTCGCAAACGCTGGTTTGTCAGAACTTCTGTCATGGGCGATATGTGTGCGTGAACGTAGTTTCCCATTCGGCCTGCATGCGTCCAGTCATGCATCGCGCCGAAATCATCGACGATTTGGGCGTCCTGACCCAACCTCCAGTCATCCAGCAGGATCGTAATGTCATGATCCGTGTCCGGCGGGTCCATTTCGTCGACGATGAACGCGCCGTAAAGGCCCCTGGCCACTTGTTCCGTTGACTGGTTATGAGAGTGGTACCAGAAGGTTCCTGCATCCTTCAGAGGCAAGTCATACTGAAACTCGCCGCTTGTTGGTACAGCCTCCTGTGTAAGACCCGGCACCCCATCCATGTTGTTTGGAACCCGCAGTCCATGCCAATGGATTGCCGTAGGCTGAGGCAGTGAGTTCAGGAGTGTCCGGCGAACCGTTTCGCCCTGCCGGGCACGAATTTCGGGGCCCGGAACACCGCCATCATATCCCCATATCTCGGTTTCAGGATAGCTGTCGGGGGCAACACGTGCCAATCCTGAACGCGCCTCGATTATTCGGGGGGCGGTAGCCGCCCTCCCGATAGTCGGCACTGCGATTAGTGCCGACGTGCCTGCAACGAATTGCCTGCGATTGAGCTTCATGAGGACTTCCCTCCAAAGAAAATTTGATCTCTCACTCGATTACCCCCCGTCGTGCACATCCAGCAGATAGGTCGCCATTGCCTTCCGGTCTTCGTCTGTCAGAAAGCTGGTGCCATAGTTTACGACCTCTCCCATGGCGCCGCCGAAGACATCGCCATCAGGCATGACGCCGGTGCGCAACGCGTAGGCCAAATCATCTACCGTCCAACCACGCTTTTGCAGGGTCTCAAAGTCGATGGCCGGTGCCTTGTCACCGCCCGGCAGAGAGTCACTTCCCTTGAAGTGTTCCGTGTCCGAATTTCTTGCGCCAGCCAGGTTCCTCCCGGTGTGGCAGGCCGCACAATGTGTGGCACCTTCGACCAGTAGCCGGCCCCGGTTCCACACTTCGTCATTGCCCGGCACGGGATCAGTGCGGGGTGGTTCCAGAAAAGCCGCGCGCCACAGCTTCAGGCCCCATCTCTGATTGAAGGGGAACGCCATTTCCTGTTCTTTTGACGGTTCCGCTACCGGTGGAACTGTTTGCCATGCGGCCCAGAGATCGGCGATGTCCTGATCCGTGAAATTGGCATAGAATGGATAAGGAAAGGCCGGGTAATAGGGTTGTCCGCCGGGTGATACGCCTTGACGCACCGCGCGGGCGAACTCCTCGATTGTCCAATCACCGATCCCGTGATCGGGATCTGTGGTCAGGTTCGGCGAAAAGAGCGTGCCGAACGGGGTATCCAACTCCACCCCACCGGCCAAGGCCGCGCCCCCTTTGGCAAAATCTGTGTGGCAAGCGATACAACCACTTGCCCTTGCCAGATACGCCCCGCGGTTAACGTCACCCTGAATGTCGAGAGCTTGTAAGGGCTGGCCAATCGGCCAAGCCATCACAGCAACAAGTCCCGCTGACGCCGCTACGGCGGCAGCAAGGCCCAATCGGAATATCGGTCTCATGACGCATTCCTATTCCGACCGAAATTGCGTGTGACACGCCGAGCATGTCTGGCTCAGCATCATGAACACACCATCTGCCGGCATTTCAGAAAGTTGTGCCTGGTTTGGACTGCCGCCCATCATTCCGGCACCCATCATAGAACCGCCACCCATCATGGATGCGCCGCCCATCATGCCCGAACCATGGCCCGACCCGGACATCATCAACCCGTTGTCCGCCGCAAGCACAAGGCCTTCAGAGTAGGATTCCAACTGCCTGGCTAACTCTGCAAATGAACCCCAATCCTGCCAGATCTCCGATTTGGCCTCCGAGGGTTTGCCATCAGATCCCTCTGGAAACAGCTTTGTCATGCTCTCGCCAGCGTGACGCCCGATTTTCTTGGCCTCGCTTCGTACCGTTTGCGCATTGTAGGGCGTTTTCCCCTGCATCATCGGCGTAAGGATCTTCATGCTGTCCTTCATCGCGGACATACCATCCATGCGTTCTTTGACGATGCCGGTTGCGCCACCATGCGCCAGGGCGGCGGCTGCAAACAGAGAAACCAGGGCAACGCCTGTGGTCATTTTCAGAATGTTCATTGTTTTGTCCTTGTCGTCTGCTTCGACGCGCCCAGGTTGAGCGCAATTCGACTGGTCAGATCAGGACACGCGGCGGTGGTGGGTCAAACGCCGCGATACCGAGAACCCGGTATTGGGCTCGAGGGATCGAGTATCTTTGTTCAGTATCTTGGGGGCCAGGCGGTGGTGGACCCATCGAAAATAGACCAACAGCGTTGCAAATCGTTCCGCCATGACAATGTCCGGGATGACCCTGCTTGACATGCTCAACGTCCGCGGAGTCCGTTTGGTCAATCACGTGCTGAGAACCACTGCCATGTGCATGAGCAGAATCGGCCGTCACAAGCAGCCCGCCAATGGTCAGCACCATTGACAGTATGATGTAACGAATTGCACTGCCCATTCGGCTCGTCACCTTCAGAAAATCCCGTTTTCCTGCTGCAGCTCTCTGATATACGCCACGATGCCCTTCACATCCGCACGGGTCAAGCCATCGACCGGCGGCATATTGCCGAACTTCCAATGGTGTGCCCGAACTCCATTCTGGACTGCCGCATAAAATGACTCGTCCGAATGGTGGCTTGGTTCATAGATTTTATGCACCAAAGGTGGTGCAAGGCCTTCCAGACCTGTTGCATTCGCGCCATGGCACGCCGAGCATTTGGCGTCGAATGCCACTTTGCCGACGGCCGCAAATTCGCTTAGCTGGTCCGGCAGAGTGACGTTTTCGATTGGGTCTCCTTGCTCCAGTGCTGACGTATCGGGCGGCGTCATCGAGTGACCTGTTGGTTGCTGATTTAAGTTGTAGACGAACGCGGCGGCGCCTGCGATCACTACTCCGCCGATCAAGAGTGTAAGTTTATCCATCTCTGTTCTTCACATGATTGTCAGTTCTTAGGTTCAACGCGCGCAAAAAAAATCGGCCTGACCAAGGTCAGATCAGTTTTACCTGAGTGCCCACAGTGGCCAGTTCGAACAATTCCGCAATCTGCTCGTTGTACAAGCCAATGCAGCCGTTGGAGGATCTTCTCCCGATCTTGCGCGTGTCGTTGGTGCCGTGGATCCGGTAGTATTGCCAGCTCAAATAAAGTGCATGTGTCCCCAGAGGATTCTCCGGACCCGGGCCCACATAATCGGGCCAAGCGGGGTTGCGCTTTTTCATTGCTGGTGTCGGTCGCCAAGACGGCCCTTCGACCTTGCGAGTAACTGTGGTGTAGCCCAGCCTTGTAAGGTCTTCCGTCAGCGGTACGCTGGTTGGATACATTCGGTAGACGCTTTCGTCTTCCGACCAATATTGCAGGACCTTGGACTGTGTATCGGACAGGATCACACCATTCTTAAGCGTATCAAAGTGGTCCTGCCATTTAGCAACGCGGAATGAGGAAACATTGCGGCGCGTCCCCTCAGTTGCCGTTGATTGGGCCCAAACGGCCGGTGCTGGAAAAAGCGTCGTCGCAGCAAACGCGGCAATCACTCCACGTCGCGTAACAACCTTTCCTTCTTTGCTCCGTTTCATGCCTGCCATCCCAAAGTTTATTCTTTTTTTCCGACTCAAATAACTCGTATGCCCGGTTCCTGCGCTGGAAGGTCAACACGCAAATGACATTTCATATGGGATGTCTCGTCTGAATTGTCGTTGCCGTTGGCGCAGGGATATTTCCTTAGAAGGCGGACCCAAATCATCAAGTCATTGTGGAAAAGCAATTTTTCTTGGACGTAACTCCAGGCTGCTTTAAGCAAAACCTGACTTTCTTGAATCAACCGAACACAAAAAAGCAACGCTAACAATTGCTTAGTTCTTGGTGAATTGATGTGATCACCCGTCGATGCGAGGGTAGCAGGCACTACAAATGACAATCACAGTGGACTAAACACCATGTCCTTCAGGAAAGCTTTCCAAGCACTGGCCGCACTTTTGTTCATCGGCGCTTGTACCGAAACAACGTCAATATCTGCAGATAGCGAGCCCGGAACGCTTTCCCAAGTTCCTGACGCCGTAGCCCAGATTGCTGCTCCGGGCCAGGACCTGAACGCAGTGAAAATCATGCCTGAGGACGGTTGCTATTGGTATCGCTATGTTGGGCCAGTTGAAACAACCTACCTACCACTTAGGACTATTGAAGGGCGCCCAATCTGTACGCGCGCCTGACAAGCGCCTGTCAGCTGGTCGCGGTCAGAAGCCGCTCGGGAGGGTAGAGATGAGCCGTGGACCCTGGCCTGACACGATCATAAAGCCCGATGATATGTGGCATCGCCATCCTTACGCAGCCAGAACTTGCGCGACCTCCGATAGATCTTGGATAAGGCGTTCCGTGAATTCGCAGGTATGTGTCGCGACCACCTTCGAACAGATAAAACGCCCTTGATCCCAATGGGTTTGTCGGCCCACCGGGCACACCATCTGCGAATTGCGCATATTCATCAGGGTCGCGCTCAATCATTTCGGCTGTAGGAGTCCAACGCGGCCATTTGGCCTTTCGCTTGATCGTGTAGACTCCGGGCTCGTAAAGATTGCCTCGGGCAATGGCTACGCCGTAACGCATTGCTGTGCCACCGTCTTCGATGAAATACAGATATCGTGCCACCGCGTCGACATGAATGTCACCCGGAGTAAGTGGTCGATTGGTTTGCACACGCTGAGGCAGGAAACGTGGGTGTAAACCCCAGGGATTGGATGTTGCGGGATCAAAATTGGCTGGAGTTACTTGCGCATCCCACTCCGACCATTGCGAGGCCGCCGCCGACGTCACTCCAAAAACCGGCTGAGAGAAAATGGCGAGCGAGGCTGCAACAAAATGTCGTCTGGTCAGCATTGATAGCGCTCCTATTGGCTGGTTGGTGTCTGGAGTTAGTACCCAGGGGATTAGACAATCCGCGACGGGGGAAGATTTGTCCATTCAATTATTCGTTCGATATCGCTTCGACCCACCCGCGAGTTTTCAAGGCTTAAAGTGACCTAGGCAGCTTCGTGTTTAACCTGAAACTTCACCAGGCGTCGGGACGACAATGCCTGCTGTTCATACCCCTAAAAACTTCCCTGTTCCGGCCGTGTCTATGCACCAAGTAAGGCCCAAGCAAATGCTGGACTGGTTTGACAGCGTCAAATTCGCTTCGCGCCAAAACAGCTTGACCTTCCATCGTGGGAAGGCGTTAGCAGAGGTCTCCAATCCAAATTTTGGAGTTGAATGTGAAAGAAAAACAGACTGCAAACGCGCCGCAGGCGTCAGTACCGGTTAGCGGCGGCAAGATAATGAAATGGGGCATGATGGTATGTTGCATTGCCATGATAACGCCGATCGCTCTCTACTTGATCGCCGGCGGGACGGTTGGTGGGCTTTCTGACTCCTTGGGTCTTTTCGCACCGTTGATCCTGTGCCTCGGAGCCCATTTCTTTATGCACAAGGCGATGGAAAAATCCTGTCATTCGAACAAATCTGAATCGGAAAGACCAAAGGCAACAGACGCCGCGGTCGGACCGAACCCAGTACACCGGCAATAATCTTCAATCATGAAGCTTTGGTGCTCAAGGTTGGCCGCCATGTCGCTGGCCGCTCTTTCGCTGGCGGCTTGCGCACCACGCCCTAAACTATGCCCGCTGCAACCGCCGCAGCCTGAATACGCCCTGCCCCAAGGTTGCCGGGTTCAATGGGAGGGCGCGGATGGCGGGGCCTATTTCATCTGCGAAGACGGGCGCGAAGGTTTCGTGAGCTGATCGTGGGGATGTGACATTCCGGCTCGTTGACCCTCCAGCGCTGGAATCTGGCAGAGACGGGTGCAAAACAACCGATGGCAACGCGCAATGGCAAGAACACTCCTAAATTTATGTATTATGATCTTGGGGTTAATCTTTGGCCAGACTTCCGCCGGGACAAGCCTTGCAGCTACATCCCAAGCGTATGAATCAGAGCCCCTGGTCGCACACATAATTACCGCGCAGGACGGGATCGCGCCTGACGTCAAGACGATCACTGCAGGACTGCATCTGAAACTGGGCGAAGATTGGAAAACCTACTGGAAGTCGCCTGGTGAGGTGGGAATTCCGCCCAAGATCACTTGGAACGGCTCGCAAAACGTCAGCGACGTACAGTTTCACTGGCCCGCGCCGATCCGTTTTCGCGCCTTCGGGATCGAGAATTTCGGGTACAAGGACGAAGTGGTCTTTCCGCTGACCGTCACACTCGAGAACCCCGGAGCGCCAGTTGACTTGAAGGCCGCTGTGACAACGCTGATCTGTTCCGATATCTGTGTGCCGGTCGAGTTTTCGCTGGACTTGTCGCTGACTCAGGGAACGGGTCGGGATCAGGACTCGGCCCGGCTTATAAATGCCTTTCTGTCGCGGGTGCCAACCACGGGAAACACAAGCGGAATGAAGTCCGACGCCGCGACCCTGGATACCGAGTCCGAGATGCTGACGCTGAATTTCACCAGCGACCTGCCCTTTGATGCGCCTGATGTCTTTCCCGACATGGGACGTGACACCGCGTTTGGTGCACCCGACATCCGGCTCGCTGGCGACAGGCGTCAGCTATGGGTGCAGTTCCCGGTCCTCGCTCTGGCACAGGACCCCCCCGCCTTGTCCGTCACGGTTACCGACACCAACCGCGTGGCCGAGTTTTCGCCCCGTACCGACGCTCCCCCTACCCCGCCACCATATGAGATCGCGGCCGCCGAAACTTCAGCCAGCGCGCTGGTCTGGATCATTTTGCTGGCGGTGGGCGGCGGGTTGATTCTGAATGTCATGCCCTGCGTACTGCCAGTGCTTTCGATCAAGCTTTCCTCGGCGGTAAAGGCTCGCGACCGCTCTGCGGCTCAGATTCGCGCCGGGTTCCTGGCTTCGGCAGCCGGAATCCTGACATTCATGTGGCTGTTGGCGGCTATCACCATTGCGGCGCGGTCGCTGGGCTATTCCGTCGGCTGGGGCATCCAGTTCCAGAATCCGCTTTTCCTTGCGGTGATGATCGTGGTGCTGGCGGTTTTTGCAACCAGCCTCGCGGGCTTGTTCGAGATCACGCTGCCGCAGTCGCTGAACACCCGGCTTGCCCATGTCGAAAAGGGCCGCGTGTCGCTGGTCGGGGATTTCCTGACCGGAGCCTTCTCAGCAGTTCTGGCGACGCCCTGCTCGGCCCCCTTCCTCGGCACGGCGGTGGCCTTTGCCCTGACCGGCCGACCGGTGGATATCGTGGCGATCTTCACCGCAATGGGGGTCGGGCTGGCCATTCCTTACCTGCTGGTTGCAGTGCACCCGAAACTTACCGCCGCTCTGCCTAAACCGGGGCGTTGGATGGTGGGATTAAAATGGGCCCTGTCGGCGGCACTGCTGACCACGATCGGCTGGTTGGTCTGGGTGATGGTCGGGGTGGCCGGAGACACTGCTGCAACTGCTACCGTGCTGGCTGCAACTGTTCTGGTCCTGTTGATCTGGAAAAGTACGATGATGCCACCCGTTTTGCGCTGGACAGCCCTGTTGCTGACGCTGACCGCAGCGTTTGCCGCACCGGTTGCGATTGCCGGCAAAGACCGGTCCAGGCTGCTTGAACCAGCCGGAGAGATCCCTTGGATTACCTTCAGCCGCCCCGAAATCGCCCGCCTTGTGTCGCGCGGCGAGGTGGTTTTCGTCGATGTCACAGCCGACTGGTGTCTGACCTGCAAGGCCAACAAAGCGCTGGTGCTGGAACGCGGCGAGGTTCTGGCAACACTGCAATCGGACAAAGCAATTCCGATGCAGGCCGACTGGACCCGCCCCGACGATGTGATCGCCCGTTTCCTTGAGGACAATGGACGGTTCGGGATCCCCTTCAACATCGTCTACGGCCCGTCGGCCCCCGAAGGCATCGCCCTGCCAGAGATCTTGACCACGAACGCCATTCTCGACGCGATGGAACAGGCCGCGCCGATTGCGGGCGGAGCCGTGGAAAGCGGATCCTGACCCCGGAGTTCACATATCCCGGACGCGGTTGCTCTGCTGCGCTAAACGCATGGTCTCGTGCTCTTCCATATCCAGTATCGCCTGAAAGAGTTCGCGTGCCTCGGGTATCTCGGCACGCCCGTGCAAATACCGATATAAGTCGATCACCTGATTGTGAAGATCGAAGACCGCTTCGCAGATCTCATCGACGCTCATCTGTGCGAACGGCCTGTCGCAGGCGCGATGTGGGTCGATCGGCTCATTGCCCAAATAGTCATATACCCAGGTGTTGAGCGCTTTGGGATCGGCTCGTTTCACGAAACCATCGACGATTTTCTCCAGAGCAGCCTCATGATCGGCGAGGTAGGTAAGCAACATCCTGGCCAGCTCCTGCTCTGACTGTGTCGAACAGTGGGCCAAACATTCGGCGAGCCAATGATGCATTTCCCGCGTCCAGACAATTAGATCAGAAAACGTTTCAACTTTCATGGTCTCAACCTCCTAAAGATCGGCATGCGATAGCCTAAACCGGAATTTTCCAGATGGCTCACTGGGCATCAGCGCGAAGTCGGCGCCGGCCCGATCCACGCCGGGCTGCGGGAATCAACCCCCCAGTTCCAGCAATGCCCGGTCGATTGCCACCTTGCGCGGATCCCCCTGCGGCAGGTCATCCGCCAGATCCCTTGCCCTGCCATAGGCGTTCCGGGCGCCGTCGGTCTCGCCCAGCACCGAATAGGCGTTGCCCAGCCGCATCCAGCCGTCCAGATCGCCTGGGTTTTCCTGCATCCGGCTCGCAAGCCGTTCGACCATCGAGCGGATGAAGGCCTGCCGGTCTTCGTCTGACATCTCCTCGGCCGCCGCCACCTGATCGGCAGTTGGGCCGGGCATGGAAGGGGCAAAAGCCGCCAGATTCACCGGAGCCCGTCCGATCGACGGGGCGATGCGGTTAAGCTGGGCCACAAAACTCTCCATCCATGGCCGGAACTCCTCTTCGGCGTCCATCCGCGTCTTCAGTAGGTCATAGGCCTTATCAGGCGATCCAGCCTGCTCCAGACCAATGGCTTTGTAGAATGTCGCTGCTGGGTTCGATGGGTCCAGTTCCAAGGCTCGTTCAAACGCCCGATCGGCCTTGGGCGTAACGACACCGTCATCGGCATAGACCAACGCCTCGCCATATTGCGACACCAGCGCTGAATTCGCATTGGGTCGGTCCAGCAACCCCTCGAACGCGTCTGCGGCATCTCCAAAGCGTCCCATACGCATATAGGTCTGAGCCAACAACACCCATCCCTCGGTTGGCCCGCCGGTTTCATCCGCCTCAAGCCGCGACTTCAGGCGCACGGCAAGGTCGGCGATTTCACGGGCTTCGGCCTGCTCCCCCTCGCGTTGGGCAAATGGCTGGCTGGGGATGTAGGGA
Organism: Ruegeria sp. CDSA089; assembly: GCF_059612205.1. Lineage (NCBI taxonomy): Bacteria > Pseudomonadati > Pseudomonadota > Alphaproteobacteria > Rhodobacterales > Roseobacteraceae > Ruegeria > Ruegeria sp. CDSA089. Next base: position 77,351 of record NZ_JBXWQD010000009.1, read on the forward strand.
CTACCCAGTTGCCAATAAAGACCGGCTCCGAGCGCTGGAACTACCAGCGCGGCAAGTAAAATCAGCGCACGCCCGGAATGGCCCATTATCGCTTTGTCGTCCGATTGCCGGTCAATCGCCTTCAGGCGACGTTCTATCTCGGCTCTGGCGGCCTTGGCCTCTTCGGCTGAGATAATTCCTCGTTCCAGGTCCTTCTCCACTTCGCCGATCTGGTCGGAAAAGATGGCAGAGGCGCTTTCGCGTCTCGACAAGTCCGAGGTCTTGCGCCCCAGGCCGGAGAGGGCGAGCGTCAGAAACACCGCCACGGCCATGAATGAAAAGATAATCCAGATCATGCGTGCGGCTCCGTGAGTGAATGGTTTTCGGGATTCCGTTCTTCGCTCGCGCCGCGTTCCGTCTCTTGTTTTCGCGACTTCCGATATCGGCGCGCATTTTGGGTCAATACCGCTGCAGTCGCGATACCACCCAGCCCCAGGATGACGATAGGCGCAACCCACAGAATGTAAGTTGATGGCTTCCATGGCGGGTTGAACAGAACATAGTCGCCATAACGCGCAACCAGAAAGTCCATAACCTGCTGGTCCGTGTCGCCTGCCACCAGCCGTTCGCGCACAAGCAGACGAAGGTCGCGCGCCACGCCAGCGTTAGAACTGTCGATGTCTTGGTTCTGGCACACCACGCATCGCACCTGTTTCGAAATCGCCCGGGCCCGCTCTTCCAATACCGGATCTGCAAGTATCTCGTCGGGCTCAACCGCGAATGCCGGCTGCGACACCAGCATCGCCAGAGTGACCGCGGTAATTACAATGCGACGTATCATGACGCCTCTCCTCCGGCCGCCCGCGCCTGATCCAGCGCGGTGCGCATCTTTGAAATTGCCTCGTCGCCCAGCACCGGGCCGACAAAACGGAATACGACCTTGCCCGCGCCATCAATCACAAAGGTCTCCGGCACGCCGGAAATCCCCCATTCGATCCCGGCTCGGCCGTCCAGGTCGGAACCGATGCGCTCATAAGGGTTGCCCAGATCGTCGAGCCATTTCCGCGCGTCCTGCGGCTTGTCTTTGTAGTTAATGCCCATCAGGCGAATGCCCTCATCGCGTACCATACGCGTCAGCACCGCATGTTCGGCCCGGCAGGGCACGCACCAGGACGCAAACACGTTGACCACGATCGGAGCTGACCCGTCATTTTCCACCAGATCGGTACTGGACAGCCCGTGGGTATCCAGCCCTTCGACCGGCGGCAAGTCGAACTCAGGCACCGGCTGCGAGATCAAAACAGACGGGATTTCGTTTGGATCGCGATCGGGATTCAGTCCCCATAGCAGGAAGGCACCCAGGATGCCGGCAATCGTAATTGGGAACAGTGCAAATAGACGTTTCATTGCCCTACTCCGCCGCCACCGCAACGGAGCTCTGCCCAGTCCGTTTTCGTGGTGCACCGACGCGTAGACGCCGATCGGAGAGTGACAAGACACCACCAAATGCTAACAATCCTGAACCTATCCAGATCCAGACCACCAATGGCTCATACAAGATACGCAGGGTCCATTTGCTCTGTTCTGATTCCGCCGCCGGTTCCGATATTGAGGCGTAAAGGTCCCCTGCCAACGTCGTTCGAATTGCTGACTCGGTCGTACTGGTACCCGCCACGAGATAGGCCCTGCGCTCGGGTTGAAGCGTGGTGACATAAGCGCCATCGCGAAATACCGTCAGTGTGGCCGCGCGAGACAGATAGTTCGGACCGCGAAGCTGTTCCACACCGTCAAAACGCACGTCGAACCCTGCTATCTCAATCTGTGTTCCGGGCTCGGCAAAAGTCACGACCTCGGATTTCCAAGCGCTGGACCCGATAAAGCCGATCATACAGACAGCCAACCCCGCATGGGCCACGACCATGCCGTAATGAGAACGCGGTAGGCTGCGGGCCCGACGCAGGGACTCGGCCAACGGTGCCTCACCCAGCTTAATTCGGCTGGCCCACTCTGTCAGCACAGCGCCCAGCAACCAAACCGCAAGGCCGATCGACACTACCGCCAAGGCTGGGCCGCCGGTATCCAGATACCACACAAGCAACGCTACGAGCAGGCTAACCCCGGCCACCCATTTGAGCCGGGACAGAACACCGCGCAAATCCGCCCGCTTCCATGACAACAGCGGCCCAATCCCCATTACAACGACTAGAACCAGCATGATCGGCACGAAACTGGCGTTGTAATAAGGTGGTCCAACCGAAATCTTTTCACCTGTCACAGCCTCAAGCAAAAGCGGATAAAGCGTACCGAATAGAACCGTCGCCGTTGCGGTGGCCAGCAGCAGGTTGTTAATAAGCAAACCGGCCTCGCGGCTGATCGGGGCAAAAAGACCGCCGCCCTCCATCTCCGGTGCGCGTATGGCAAACAGCGTCAATGAACCACCGATCGCGACAGCCAACAGCGCCAAGATGTAAATGCCGCGTTCGGGATCGACCGAAAACGCATGGACCGATGTAAGCAAGCCTGAGCGGACAATGAATGTCCCCAACAAGGACAACGAGAAGGTCAAAACGGCCAGTAGGATCGTCCAACTTTTGAAGCTGCCGCGCTTTTCGGTCACAATGGCCGAATGGAACAGCGCTGTGCCAGCAAGCCAGGGCATAAACGAGACATTCTCGACCGGATCCCAGAACCACCAGCCGCCCCAACCCAGTTCGTAATAGGCCCACCAGCTGCCCAGAACGATACCAAGTGTCAGAAACACCCAGGCCGCCAATGTCCAGGGTCGGACCCACCGCGCCCATGCCGGATCGACCCGCCCCTCAATCAGGGCAGCCACGGCGAAAGAAAATACGATAGAGAAGCCGACGTAACCCAGGTATAGGAACGGCGGGTGCATAGCCAGGCCGACATCCTGCAACAGCGGATTTAAATCCTGACCATCCAGCGGTGCCGGAAACACCCGGTCAAACGGGTTCGAGGTGAACAGCATGAATGACAGGAACCCCGCGCTGATCCAGGCCTGCACTGCCAGAGTGCGCGCCTTGAGTTTCAGTGGGATGTTCCGAGCCAACAGAGACACACCCAGCCCGAAAATCACCAATATCAGAATCCACAACAGCAGCGACCCTTCGTGGCTACCCCAGGTCGCAGCCACCTTGAAAAGCATCGGTTTCAGCGAATGAGAATTGCTGGCCACATTTAGCACAGTGAAATCGCTGACCACGAAGGACCACATCAGAGCGGCGAAGGCGATAGCAACCAGCGCTGTCAGTAGGACCGAGGTCGCAGATGCCGATCGCATCCACATGACATTGTTCCGTGCTGCTCCAATCAAGGGAAATACGCTTTGCACCAAGGACACGGCCAGGGCAAGCGCCAGGGCGAACTGCCCGATTTCCGGTATCATTCCAATCCCTCCGGATTTCCGGTTTTGCGGCCTTGTCCGACAATCCAGCGCTGGAGGGTCAAGCGCATTATTGCCGCACCCCCTTCGGCTGATGCATGCTTGACGAGCGCAAATCTGGCCGGCGGCCTTGACCTTCCAGCGCTGGAGACCCCCACCATTTCGACTTCACCGATGGACGTACCGAACACTTTGTTTTCAGGGCAGGGACTCAGGAAACAAACGAACACGAGGGCATCATGACACGGAGCAACAGCAAGATTACGTGCGTCTGGCAACGCCTCCAGGCTGTAATACTGGCTGGGGGGCTGAGCCTTGGGTCAACTGCCATGGCCCAACCGGAAACCCGTCCGGCTGACAACGTGGCGATGAACCCGCAAGCCTCCAGCAACATGTCAGGTATGGGAAGCATGTCCAGGATGATGCGCCCCGACGCGGTGCCGCCAACGGGTGTCGTTGGCGGTATGCATCCACCCGAGGGTGTTTTGATGCCTGTGTTCTCTTACATGAACATGGAGATGGACGGAAATCGTACCGGAACGCAGTCGCTGTCTACCTCGAACGTTCTGTCGCAGTATCCGATCGCGCCGCTCAGCATGAGCATGAACATGGCGATGGTCGGCCTGATGTACGGTGTGACCGACGAGATCTCGGTGATGGCGATGCTGCCCTATACCCGCAAGACGATGAAGCACCAGACCCGCATGGGCCAGACCTTTAAGACCAGGGCACAGGGGTTTGGCGATCTGAAGATCATCGGCGGATATGATATCTACAAATCCGACGGGCAGGTGCTGGAACTATCTCTTGGCCTCAGTCTGCCGACTGGCTCGATAGACGAGACCGACACCACGCCAGCTGGGCCGGACCAGCTGCTGCCCTACCCCATGCAACTGGGTTCAGGCACCTACGACCTGCTGCCGGGCGTCACCTATACGGGCCAGAACGCGGATTGGTCTTGGGGCGCCCAGCTGGCCGCCGTGATCCGGATGGGTGAGAATGATGCCGGTTACACCTTGGGTGACGTCTATTCAGCAACAGTTTGGGGTGCACGGCGCTGGAATGACCAGTTCAGCTCCTCGTTGCGGGTGGTCGGCGACATCGTGGAAAACATTGACGGGTCGGATGCGCGCCTGAACCCAGGCATGGTGCCCACCGCTGATCCGACCCTGCGCGGCGGCCAGTTTCTGAGTATCGGAATCGGAGTGAATTACCTTGTGCCGGGGTCGGGCGTTTTGGCGGGCACGCGCCTGGGTATCGAGGGCGTGATCCCTGTGTATCAAGATCTGGATGGGCCCCAGCTTGAACGCGATTACGCAGTCTCCTTCGCGATACGCAGGGCGTTCTGACCCTTCAGCCCCAAACCGACTGTAAACGGACAATCAGCGCCGCCGCGGTGGTCAGAACGACCACTGACACCGCCATCAGTAGCAGGGCCAATGTCACAGGTCCGCCGCGCCCAGGTACGCGACGTGCCAGTTGGGCTGCAAATCCAGTACCGTGGGCGATCTGGCTCTGAACGACGGATAGGTATAGCGGCAGCGCTCCGACCAGCGTGGCGTACAGGTAAACGCCTGAGATGTTCTCGAAGTAGGCGGAGCGTACCAGCGTCGGACCGACTACCCGCAACGCCACTACGGGATCACCGCCGAAAGACCCGAACCAGTCTGCCGAAAGCGCGTAGATCAGCGCGTGCAGCGCGATGAACAGGACGGCCCGTAGCAGCAGGTCAATTAGCAGATACCGGGCCGGGATGGCCCCCCTGCCCCGCGCCCTTACCCCAACGGCGAAAAGAAAAAAGCTGAGATAATTTAAAAGGAAAACGACCGGCAACCCATTCGTCACCACCTGACGCAAAAACCGAACAAACGCGGGACCACTGTTCAGGAGGTGCGTCGCAAAGCCCGGCGTGCGCAAAACGAAGATGGCCAACAGCGGAAACAACGCAAGGCAACTGACGATCAGCGTGTTTCTGGCAAACTTCCAGAAAGGCAATTCAGTGGCAAAATATCTGTTCATTTCATTTAGTTTGCCAACGGTTCCAGCGCAATGTCGATGCCAATTGGTTTACAGACCTGCGACAGAACCTCCGATTTTATTATTCCGCAAGCCCTCTACCTACTTTACGCGCAAAATCTGTTACTTTTGCTCGTTACTTTTGTTGCGCTATCAGTTTCAAGTTACACTCGATAAGTATCCCTTATCAAGTATAATTGATTTTGCGGGAAAATGGGCGCAGAGTGGGCCGTATGAGCACCCCTGAGCCCTATCTCCCCGCCCCCTCCCCTGCCCTGTCGCAGTCTGACCAGGACGCCCTGACCGATCTCTATGTCCGCGGCACACCCGCCAACACGCTCAGGGCCTATGAGCGCGATTTGCTCTATGTAACGGCCTGGAAGGCAGCACGGTTCGGAGTGCCGTTGGACTGGCCCGAGAGCGAGGCCACAGCGCTGGCCTTCATTCTCGATCACGCCCGCGATCTGGGAGATGCCGCGCCCGAGGATGTCGCGCGTCAGAGTGCCGAGATGTTGATCGCGCAAGGGCTACGCAAGTCCCTCGCCTGCCCGGCCCCTTCTACGCTGGACCGGCGCATCGCCTCCTGGCTGGCCTTTCATCGAATGAAGAACCTGACCAGCCCTTTTGATGCGCCGCAGGTGAAGCAGGCCCGTGCCAAGGCGCGCCGCGCCGCCGCCCGGCCCCCTGCCCCAAAATCGCAGCAACCGATTACCCGCGATGTGCTCGAGCAGTTGCTGTCCACTTGTCGGGGGTCCCGGCGGGATTGCCGCGACCGCGCCATCTTGATGCTGGGTTGGGCTTCGGGTGGTAGACGGCGCTCGGAGATCACCGGGTTGATGTTTGAAGACGTCTCGCTGAAGGAGTTCGACGAGAAAAGCCTGGTTTGGATTTCACTGCTGGAGACCAAGACGACAACCAAAGGTGAAACGCCGCGGCTGGTGTTGAAAGGCCGCGCAGCCCAAGCGCTGGCCCATTGGATCGAGGTGGGTGAGATTCAGGACGGCCCCTTGTTCCGGCCTGTTTCAAAAGCCGATCGGGTGTTAACCCGCCGCCTCAGCCCGGATGCCATCGCGCAGATCGTCAAGCGTCGGGCGAAACTGGCGGGCCTGCCGGACGGGTTCGCTTCCCCCCATGGGCTGCGCTCGGGCTTCCTGACCCAGGCCGCGCTGGACGGCGCCCCGATCCAGGCCGCGATGCGCCTCTCCCTGCATCGCTCCATGGCCCAGGCGCAGAAATACTACGACGATGTGGACATCGCGGATAACCCGGCGACTGATCTACTGGGGTGAGTAGTTACTGACTATTTAATAATCCCCGCTTGAGGGAAACTCCGGCTGCTGTGCCTATGTCTTGTTTCCTGTCGCATCTGTTAACGTGGCCAGCGCGGAAACATGTCGCGGCAGATCGCAACGGGAATGCAGGATATCAACAATGATCACCGCGTCCGGCTGATCCAGATAAACCAGGAAATGCTCTCCTGCGCGCACATATCTGAGATCCGCCGCCTCTTCGACCAATATAGAACAACTTCGGCTGGCCACCCTGCCCTCTGTGATGGCCTGACAGCGCGCTATTAGTTCTTGTTCATAAAGATCGGCTTGATGCGATCCAAACTTGTCGATGGTCCATCGGGCAATTTCCACCAGGCTGGATTCAGCGCGGCGTGTCAGTCGAAAGGGTCTGGTCACGCCTTGGCTCGTGCCCTTGCAAAGGCACGACGGATCGCATCCGAACCCCTGCCTTCTGCCAAATCTCCGGCCTGAGCCTGCGCTACACCCTCCTGCAAGCCTTGTTTGAGAGACTCCAGCCCCGCTTCTTCCCGCTCCAAAAGCCGAAGGCCGGCGCGCAACGCTTCACTGGCGTTCTGATATCGACCGGACGCAACCAGATTCTGCACCAGTTGATCCTGCGATTCTGTAAGTACAACATTGCGGGTTACCATGGCGTAAGCCTCCTTTTTGGCAATATATGCCAACGAGACCGTCTGTTCAACGATTGAGGAGCCCAAAATCACTAATTCGAGCAAGCTGGTTTTATGGACGCTAATGGGACGTGAACACACGGATCATGTCTGTGATCCCATATGAATCCAATGACGGTAGAGACTTGCGTCAAAAGCCGCGCCGCGCAAGCACAGCTGCACTGGATCGAGGACAGTTCCGTGTTCCGTCGCAACTTACAGGCGCACAATTCCCGAAACCCCGCCCTCACGGTATGCCATTTCTTGGGCAATTGGCGAGCGGCTGACTCTAGCCGGAATGTTCGCGTGTTTTCCTCTGCGCACGGGCTGAGCTCGGTGTATCTGACCCAGATCGCCATGCCATTCTCACCGCATCGTACTCCCGTACTGGCGCAGAAGTATTGTTACGAAGTTGGTATCGCAGAAAACTCGATAACGAAATTGTTGGTGAGAGAATTTGACCAATCAGCTCAACTAGCTCCCTGCCCTTCCCAATTGCGCAATTTGCGCCAAAAGCCGTTCGGCCTTCACTCCAACTCCATGCTAGAGGCGTTCTACTCAAAGCGGAGCATAGGGAGGAGTTTTACAGGAATGCCTTCGCATGCCTACGTTAGAACTTCATCGACTGAAAGAACCCATGATCCCGCTCAACCGAGTTTACAACTGTAAACCACCCTGCTCTGATGCAAAGCGTATGTAGTCCTCCGCGTTGGAAAACCTACAATATAGGCGAAAATCCTTGACTTAGTGCTATGAATCACGGCTGTTTATCTCAAGTGGCGCAAAAATGACCACATTCTTTAATTTGAGGCAACTACATGATTCCCGTGACACCACTTGCGGCAGAAAGACCATCGGCACTCGCCACGGAAATATCTGAGAGATTAAACTCGGCTATCCGGGAACATCTACTTGCTGCATTTGCCCCCGACAACACCAAATCACTGCGAAATTTTGCAGCGCCAGAAGCTGCTGAACTCTTAGGAGTCTCAGGTCAATTCATGCGCAAAGTCCACGCAGAGGGAACGATTCCTGAACCGAATGACGTACGCAGCGGTAGGCGTTACTATACTGCCCAAGAACTTTGGGAGGCTCGCGAAACGCTTGAGAAAACCTCACGCAAAAAAGGGCGCTATGTCCCTCGCCGGACTGAAGGAGAAAAGCTCCAAGTCTGGCAGTTGATGAACTTCAAAGGCGGCAGCAGTAAGAGCACCACAACAATTCACTTGGCTCACTATTTTGCGCTTCGCGGTTACCGTGTGCTGGCTGTTGATCTGGATCCTCAAGGCTCTCTTACATCCATGTGCGGCATAAGCCCCGAAATAGAGTTTGACGGGCTGACGATTTACGATGCTATTCGATATGAAGATCCGGTAGATATGGCGGACGTCGTGCTTCCGACGTACTTCCCCGGTCTCTCTGTGGCTCCGTCACGGCTTGTTCTTTCCGAATTTGAGACAGAATCTGCCGTTCACTCCAACCCAGACCATCCGTTCTTTACAAGAATACGGAATGCCCTGGCCCAGGTGGAAGGAGATTTTGACCTTGTTCTGATTGATAGCCCACCTCAGCTAGGATTCTTGACAATTGCTGGGATGGCGGCCGCCAGTTCATTGCTTGTGCCACTTACACCTTCGATGCTGGACGTGTCTTCGACGGCTCAATTTCTCGAACTCGCTGGTGCTTACATGGCAGTCATTGAAGATGCCGGCGCTACGCTCGAATACGACAACTTCAAATTCCTGATAACGCGTGACGAGCCAACAGACGTACCGTCTCAACAACTGGCTTCGTTCATGCGGGCACTGTTTCAGGATCGCGTTATGTCAGCCACAGCCCTCAAAAGCACCGCGGTCAGTGACGCCACAATGCTCAAACAATCAATTTACGAAGTCGTGCGGTCAGAAATGACACGCGCAACTTATGATCGGGCAAAGAACTCAATGGATGCGATCGGCTCTGAGGTAGAGCAAATGATCCATCAAGCATGGGGACGCAGCTAATGGCTAGAAAGTCGCTTCAGGAGATGTCGGGGATCGCAAACACCATCGCGCGCTCTGGCCCCAAGGCCATCGATAAAACTCCAAAACCCAATGCCCCTGCTCTTGGTGCGCTTCAGGGCTCTCTTGCCGCAATCAGGGAAATTGACCCTGCTCTGATCGACGACTGGGGGCCTGCCGATAGGCTCGGTGAGTTTACAGCTGTAAACATTGACGAAGAAGACGATAGTTTTGAAAGCTTGATGTCGAGTATACAAGACGGTGGCCAACAAGTTCCCATTCTTGTCAGAAGATCGAAATCCGACGGTCGATACGAGGCAATTTATGGACGGAGGAGGCTCAAAGCCTGTCGTGAACTTGGTATTAAAGTCCGCGCCAATGTTCAGGATATCGACGATGCTTCAGCGCTTCTCGCCAAAGGGCTTGAGAATGCTGCGAGGCGCAATCTTTCCTTCTACGAGAAAGCACGTTTCGCCGAGGCGATCCTGACTTCCGGGCATGACACGGCAACGGTGCGGCAAGTATTGAACGTTTCGAAATCAGGGCTGTCTCACCTGACAAAAATTACGCAACATGTTCCTGCAAAGATTGGTGACATGATCGGCGCAGCCCCAAAATCAGGCCGCCCAAAATGGACCGTGCTTGCAGAGCACTTCGTTGCAGGCAAGCTAGCGGAAGATGAAGCTGCAAATCTTCTTGCAACCATTGAGCCATCGATGTCGTCAGATGATCGGCTGGAAATGCTCCTAAAAGCAGCTGCCAAACGCGGTGCAAGACAAAGAGAAGGTGCAGCCGAACTCAACCCAATCGAAGGCGTTACAATCAAATCTACCAACGGATCACTAACTGTTTCGGTCAAAAGGACCGGAGCTAACGCTGGCTTCGCTAGCTGGTTGGACGAAAACATGGCTGAAATCATTAAGCGCTCACACGCTGAGTTTACAGCTGTAAACGCCAAGAAAAAGAACTGAGGACGAGCAGAAAGGAGGAAGGCAAACAAACAAAACCCCCGAAACCGGAGCTTCGAGGGCTGCTGCGCAAAGCGCAATTCTTAGATTAGACACCTAGAATCTAGCAGCACCCGAATCGCCACACAAGAAAAAACGCTCTTGAGCGAACGGGTAATTTTTGTCTGCCGATAGATAATCATGAAAACACTAACAGCATTGGCTCCAATTGGAGCGACCTTGTCGGGAACGGCAGGGCAGGGGAACAGTACGCCCAAAAAATGGATACTTCTTCGCGCCGTTGAAGAGGCCAGAGAACCTCTTGGGTTAAAATCCACAACTCTCAATGTCCTGAGAGCGATGGTTTCCTTTATGGGCGGTGATCAGATTGCTGCGGACCAGGATGATCATCACATCTGTTTCGCGTCCAACGCGGCGATAGCCAAACGAACTCATGTCAGCGTGCAGACAGTTGAGCGTCATATCTCGACGCTGGTGGACCTTGGACTTATCCGCCGCGTCATGAGCGCAAACGGTAAGCGATGGGCGCGCCGGGATCGCCAGGGCAGGGTGGTCACCGCAACTGGGCTCTCCTTGATGCCTTTGTCTGAACGGCACGCTGAGTTCATTCAGGAAGCCCAGAGGCATGCTGATCGCGTTCTCGAGTTCACTGTACTCCGTGACAAAGTTTCCGCCGCTCTGGCGCGCCTTAAGGAACTCGTAGCAAATGACACCGCGATCTCTGATTTGGTGACCACCGTACGCAATGCTCTGCGTCGCAAACCAGATGCGAATGTACTCAGCGAGCTGTTGGCAGAAATCTCTGTGGAAATCTCCGAGATAACACAGACTGATACAGAAAATTTGAGGGCCAGTGACAGTGAAATTGAGGGGCACAAAGAGGACTCTTTGAATCCGGAAGTTAAGAAAGAAAAGCTTTCTCAGATTCAGGTTTCTCCAGACCAAATGGAGCGCAGTTTTCCACGGCTATGCTCAGAACTACGCTTTGCAAAAGATCAGCACCACTGTGATCGGCTTATGGATGATATCGCCGAGTATCTACGGCTTGGCCAAACCTGGTATGCAATGAAATCAACTTTTGGCCCAGCTATTCGCTTCATTGTTCTCGGATACATCTTTCAACGTGCTGAGAACATACAATCTCCAGGGGCTTACCTGATTTCGTTGCTGGCCAAGATCGAAAAGGGCGAATTGTCTCCAAAGGCAATGCTCTCGCGGACATCCAATGCTACGTAAATTTGGGGAAACAGGATGAAATTTACCGTTTTCAGATTACACCTCCAAGTGATGACTGGATCGAAGGGTCTGAAAAAGGTGAGCTATAGGATTGACCTCTATAAATCACGCAACCATAAATAGTGAGTTATAGAAAGGAAGCTTATACCTCACGATGTGGAACTGGCAGAACCCTGACTGGCCTACCTTTCGTTACGACGCCGCAAGACTCGAACCATACGAGCAACAGTTCCTGTTGTCCTCAGGGGAAGTTCTTGGAGCGGTTCATCATGTGAACACATCGGATCGAGATCAATTGCGTATCGACCTGCTAAGCGAAGAAGCAATGAAGACCAGCGCGATCGAAGGTGAGATGCTGGATCGTCTCAGCGTGCAATCTTCCTTGCGCCGACATCTTGGACTGGCTCCCGACAGCTATCCATCCAAACCGCGCGAGCAGGGCGTTTCTGAAATGATGGTGGATGTTTATTCCAACTATTCGGAACCACTGTCACACGACACCCTGTTTCGGTGGCATGACATGCTTCTGTCCCATGACAGGCATCTGGAAACGATTGGATCATACCGGAGCCATGAGGATGCGATGCAAATCGTCTCAGGCAGGCTCGACCGCCCAACGGTGCATTTCGAAGCTCCACCTTCACATCAGGTTCCGGCTGAAATGGACCAGTTCGTAGCCTGGTTCAACCGGACCGCACCGGATGGTCCCGAACCATTGCGCGCACTGATCCGGGCCGGTTTGAGCCATCTGTATTTCGAGAGCATTCATCCCTTTGAGGACGGCAATGGCCGGTTGGGTAGGGCGCTGGCTGAAAAGTCCTTGGCCCAGAATATCGGTCAGCCAAGTCTGATTGCCCTTGCTTTCACGATCGAGCGAGAGCGGAAGGCTTACTACGACCAACTCGAACGCCATCAAAAGACGCTGGAAGTCACACCGTGGCTCGTCTGGTTTGCCGAAACTGTCCTTACAGCACAGCAGGTGACGCTTGAGCGGGTTGGTTTCTTTATTTCCAAGACGCACTTCTATGATCGGTACCGTGATCAGTTCAACACTCGCCAAAGCAAGGTAATCGCCCGTTTGTTCAAGGCTGGGCCGGATGGGTTCACAGGGGGATTGAGCGCTGAGAACTATATCTCGATCACGGGAACATCGCGCGCCACAGCAACGCGGGATCTCCAGAACCTGGTAGAGAAGGGCGCTTTGATCCGAACGGGTGAACTCCGGTACACGCGATATTGGTTAAAGCTAGATCGGGACGGGTAGGGGGCTGAAGTACGGCACGAAGCGCGGGAAGCTGCCGTTCTCTGCAGTCGCGAAACCGTTCACTCGAAAATCAAAAAACGGCCATTCCGGTCTAGAATGACGACTTCGATGATGCCGCAGCCGTACCGATGTCAGTAAAGCGCAGAAGTGACCTTTGCAAAGTCAGTTTTGACACTCGAAACTCCCTTACAGGCGGCAGAGTGAATTCCCTGGGTCGGCCCCAAAATGCACCTAGCATCGCTAAGCAGACCTCACTGTGATATCTATGCACTATGCGTCGTCTGCAAAGTGTCCTACATCTCAAGTAATCAAAGAACAAATATCCAACGGCGAAGCACGGTTTATGTCCATTAAAGTCAATCCAGATGTCCTGATTTGGGCACGTGAGACCGCTGGTTTCACGCTGGAAGATGCTGCGCGCAAGCTGTTTTCTGATGGAGTCCGTGAGACGGCTGATCAGAAGCTTGAGGCACTTGAAAGTGGCGACAGAGAACCGTCCCGTGCACAACTGAATAGCTTTGCCAAGTTGTACAAAAGACCTTTGCTAGCATTTTACATGGAACAGCCGCCACGCACCGGACGCAGAGGGCAAGATTTTCGTCAAAGTCCGGACAGCCGCACAAAGCGCGAAAATGCTATGTTGGATGCTTTGTTGCGTGATGTGAAGGCTCGGCAAGAGGCCATAAAAGACATCCTCATAGATGACGAGGATTTTTGGGAGCACAAATTTGTAGGATCCGTCAATCTCAAAACGAGTGTTGAGGCCACGGTAAAATCCATTTCCAACGAACTTGAGTTTGACTACACGGATGTGAGCTTGCGCCGCGGTGACCCGGACAAGCTGTTTAAGCGGCTGCGTATGGAAGTGGAAGACATCGGCGTTTTTGTATTGCTGTTGTCCGATCTTGGTTCCCACCACTCCACGATCCCGTCCAGTGTATTCCGCGGCTTTGCAATCGCTGATGATGTCGCCCCATTTATTGTGATTAACGCAAAAGAGGCCAAACCGTCCCGCTCCTTTACACTGATGCACGAACTTGCCCATATTTGGCTTGGAACAACCGGAGTAAGCGGTCAAGCCTCTACTGCCACCCCGACGAACCAATCCGCCAAGATTGAACGGTTTTGTAATGATGTGGCTGGAGAGTTTCTTTTGC
>NZ_JBXWQD010000010.1:0-76556 GCF_059612205.1 Ruegeria sp. CDSA089
TAATCACGCGAACCGGATGAGCCAGATCCTCTCTTAGGTCAGACCGCCAACTGGCCCAAAACCTCTGATGACGGACACCACGGCACCCTGGAGTTCGATCTGAACGCCGTCCCTCTCATGCAGGACCGTGACCCGTTCGATAAGCACCCGGATGATCTCCAAAGCTCCTGTGAGGATCGACGGGTCCGATAACGCATGTGCAAGACTAGCAACATTGGAGCGATAGAGCTCGGACAGGTTCGGGTGTAGTCGCACCGGTGAAAACGCAGGCTCGGAGAGCGGCGCGTTCTCACCACCCCCGCGGGAAGAGCTCTTCAAGCCTGGCTTGCATCCCCGGGGGTGCGAATGCCCCCTGCGATTGTCTCCTAAAACCCATTCAGTTTACGCGCCGCTTTGTCCCGCTCGGACTGTAGACGGGTTCGGGCTACCTCCGCTGTGCCTGCTTCCGCGTTGGCGGCTTCGCTGAAGGACTTGATAAATGCTGCCACTGCGTCGGGCTGCATCAGACTCTGACGAAGCAAATCCAGAACGGCGTCTTCCAGGGCATTGCAGCGAATAGATTGCCTATGCGAACAAGTGCCGAGTTTGCGAGCGGCGCCCGGCTGTTAGGGAGATACGCTCATTGATCCTTGTCAAGATAAGCGCGGGGAAGACGTGGTACAGTCAATGGTAATCTAGGGGGAGATTCATGGAAGAGTTAATTGAAATCGGAGGATCGTTCGTCCAGTCCATGCGTGAGCGCAGAGGCCTTGGAAGTGTTGATGAAATGTATGCCGAAAACGCTCAATCGATTGAGGCAGTTGTGCCTCCGGTCAGACAGTTCCGCGTTTCTAAGGGGCGAGAAGCCATCAAGGGGAAGAGAGAAGATTGGTTGGCCTCGCACGAAATCCAGGAACTCGACGTGGATGGCCCTTATGTCCACCCGCCCAACCGTTTTGGAGTGCGCTTCAGGGCTGAAGTGATTCAGAAGGCCACCGGAGAGCGTATGACCCTGAGCGAGATCGCTGTGTATTCAGTGGCAGAAGGCAAGATTGTGCTGGAAGAGTTCTTCATGCTGCCGAAGTAAGAAGCGCGACCGACAACATTGTCTCTTTGTTGACCTAGTCAGTGCACACGAGTCTTGGACGAAGTGAAATCCCGGACGGAGGTCGGGAATGCAACGCAGAACAGTGGCATATTTTGTAGGAGTTGATGCTGACGACGCGTCGATATTGGAATGCGTGGAAACTGCCCGTAGCCAGAACGTCCACTTGAATTGCGTAGTGATCGCAGCTTTACCTAAACTGCCTTACCTAAAGTATGGATCAAACAGGTTTGTTGAGGCGGGTCTTCCTTCAAACTGGTTGGATGTCCTTAACGCAAGAAATGCTGCCTTGAAGTCCCGCGCCACCGAAGTTGAAGCGCTTCTGGCCGCGCGGGGTGTATCGGCAAATGTAAACGCCTTTATTGGATCTGGAACAGAGTTACAGCATCTTGTGGCAGGCCACGCCAAATGCTGTGATATCGCCTTTCTTGACGCTGAGTTGCGAAAAGATCCCGATTTGTTTCATAAGGTCGCGTACGGAGTATTGTTCCAGTCACCGGTCGCCCTGATGATCAATGGAGACCTGTTTGCCCAACGTGAACGCATTGTATTGGCATGGAATGATAGCCTGCCTGCGTCCAGGGCTGCGCATTTAGCTTTACCCTTTTTTCTGGCGGCCAAGGAAGTTGTGGTTGGGTGTTTTGATTTGCGGTCGTCTGATGACGTCGAAGGCGAAGAGCCCGGAACTGACGTTGCTGGATGGCTCCGTCATCACGGTTGCAAAGTGACCCTGTCGCAGTTTCCATGTGGTGGGGACTCGATCGAGCACTGCATTCAGGATCGCGCAACAGAATTGGGGGCCGATCTCGTTGTTATGGGCGCTTATTGGCATTCCCATCTGCGTGAGTCACTCTTTGGTGGAACGACGCAAGCAATGTTGGAGCAGACAGGGTTGCCAGTGCTTTTCGGACACTGATGAAGTGAACCGGCGACTGTGATTTTCTGGTAAGTACGAGAGTAGCCAGCTGCTATTAGGATATCGCTTGAGATTGATGCTGATTGGCCCGGCCGTTTCCACCAAGGAAATCTATCACAATAGACGTTAATTCGTCCCAATCAGTAAACTCCCGCGCTCCATCTCGTGGATCGATTTTTCGACCCAGCAAGACGACGTGTTTTAGGATTTCCCTCTCAAAATATCCGTAGCTTTCGGGCCTCACCGCGCCTGCGATCAATGCCGTCGCATTTGGTTCCATTCCTGTTCGCATAAGCATTTCTTTGAGATAGTCGCGCGCTTCCTCTCGACCTGAAGCAAAAGCTGCCTTTAGACCGACGGAAAGCACGAGAGATTTTCGTTTCATTAAGGCATCTCTATTTGACGCGACATAAGCCTCAAAGGACTCGGGGTGCCTACGCTCGTGGACCGGAGCCAAGAGAATGACCTTGGCCACATCGTCAAGCGACACGTGGTCGTGCATTTCGTCAGTATTGATCAGCCGTGTGTTGAAGCCGGCTTCCTTCACGATATCGCCGATGAAACGCGCAATCTTTGCTGTCTGACCTTCGACTGTAGCGAAGGCGATGAGTACGGTCATTCCGATCCTCCCATAAATCGGTCTGAATAGATTTCCAATTATGAATAAGTGGTGTGTGTTGCCCTTGATCTCCATCAAAGGCGTTACTTGGGAGAGTTGTGGTGCGTCCTGTCTGTCCAAGCAGAGCTTGTTTTTAAGGAAATTCGTAACGGCATGCATCTGCAAGAAAATCTGCCTTTTTTCGGCTGGCAATTACAAGGCTAGCCAAGGCCTAATGGTCTGTCTGGCTACCTTAAGGAAAAGGCCAAGACAGCGACAAAGATTGCAAAGTTGATAAACCACACCGCGAATTTCACCTGTTGGCGTGCGGGCAGGTTTCTAAGCAATCTAATCATAGTCGAACCTTTCAGACAAAATCCGATGGGGCGCAGTGCCCCGCGTGATCAGATGATCTTCGACGGCGTCCATCATGGCAGGCGGGCCGCAGAGAACAAAAAGCCAGCTTTCAAATTGTTCAGAAGACAAATTGCGGTCCAACAGAGGACCGTCGATTAAACCTGTTTCTCCTGACCAATCCTTTGGCGGTTCGGATAGAACAAATACTGTTTCTTCCTTGGACAACTCCCGAGGATAAACAATCTGCTCCTCCACGCGGTTGCCATAGATAAGCTTGAGATCCCGCTGTGTATCACTCAACCGTACCTGTCGCGTGATGCTCAACATCGGCGCGATACCCACACCACCTGCGATCAGAACGATGCCTTTCTCAGAACGGTGGCTGATCGACAAATTTCCGTGTGGGGCATCCAGATAGACCGGGGTGCACGGAGCAATTTGTCCGAGACTGCATGTGAAATCCCCAAGTTCCTTAATCACAAAGGACACTTCGGGGCCTTCAGCTGGTGCTGAACTAATCGAGAATGGGTTTTCGTGCAGCGAGAAAGCACTGTGGCCGACATTTAGCCAAGCAAACTGCCCTGCTTCGAAAGTTAGTCCGGTGTGACCATCGGGCTTGAGGCGCAACTCCCATTGCCTCGGTGTTAGTCGAGACACAGAAGTAACGCGCCACGGCCTTTTCCTCTGACGCAAAGGGTGAACGAGATAGACATACAGCAAGGTCCCTACAGCAATAGTGGTCAGGGCAAGCCAGAGAAACGTCATTAGCGGATGTCCACCGTAGCGCCCAGCATAGACCGTGTGGTGCAACAGCAGGCAGGCAATCACCAAGGCTCCCAGCCCGTGCAAGAGGCGCCATGTCTCGTACTTGTAATCAAGGGATTTTCGGGCAATTGCCGAGGCGACCAGAATGAACAGTAAAAAATATGCGCCGATGCCCGACGCCAGGGCAGAAAAGTCGGTCGAAATAGTAAGTTGACTTGTTTCATCCCACGGGCGGCGTCCGCCAGATGGCGTACCCTGGTACAGCAGCGGGTGTATTAGCGCGAAGCCAAGCGCTGTACGCGCCATCATCTGATGCACCCGCATGGTCACATCCATACCCAGACCGGAAGAGATGAACCTGAACCGCCCAGACAGCAAGAACTCAACTAGTATTATTGAAAAAGCAAGCATTCCAAGCCCGGACGCGAGCTCTTGATGAAATGATCGCGGTTGCCATCCCAGAGACCAGGAAAACCCCAAGGGGGCCAAGATCAGCAAAACGCAGATTAGCGCCAGATAAGGCCATTTCATACGGCTTTGCTCCAAATTTCTAAAGGTAAGCAACCCGGGCTCATTCAGAATAAACGCTAAGCTGACATGGGGCTCCGATCAAGACTACTCAGATTGGTCTGAATTGCAGCAAGACAGGGCAAGTATGTTTGCCGACTGTTCCCGTTTCTGTTCGTCCGGTCGGTACGTGCGATCTGGCTAAAGCTGAGGCTGCATGCTTGCGCAAGATCAAGGTCATTGACCGCTTTTCCTGTCATAATATTGCGCGCGCGAAATCCGACCAAAGGAGGAGGCTCAAAAAATGCTAGAAAACAAAAAGTCCCCGCAACTTTTCACTGGAACGCATCCGCTTTCCGACAATTTTCGACGTGAAATGGAAACTCTGATGTCGCGGTTTTTTGGGGGAGGATCGCCTTTCCTACCCATGGAAACGGCTGCGCAACGCACGGGTTTTCCGTCTCTTGATATGACAGGCGCGATATCTCCGGCAATCGATGTCCAAGAGACGGATTCTGCGATAGTCCTTACGGCTGAATTGCCGGGGCTCGAAGAGGATGATGTGGAAATTGAAATCAAGGATCGCAGGCTAATCCTGCGCGGTCAGAAGAAGATTGCGCATGACGAAACGGGCGATCTGCGTGTCAGCGAAAGAAGCTACGGCAGCTTTTCCAGAGCCATGTCGCTGCCAGATACTGTGGAAGTCGACAAGGTTTCAGCAACATTCGACAAGGGTGTTCTGCGTATTCAAATGCCGAAGAGTGAGCCTCAGGATCCAAGCCGTAAGATCAAGGTATCGTCGAAATAGACAGACTGTTGGCGCGATACGGTGCTTGAAAATGCCAAAGCAGAGGGCCGATCATGGATCGGCCTTCTTCGAACTGTGGTCTGATAGTTGTTTTTGGTTGAATCCGGGCAGACATCGCAGGTGCTTGTTTAAATGAGCTTTTTTGTACATTCGCGTCAAACCATGGGTTTGGTGTTGCGGCGTGGTAGAATGCCCTCACGCGTTTGGATAGGGGGCCACAATGCGCAAACCAAAAGTGAGCGACATGATACCCCCAGTGAATGGTGGTGAAGGCGAGGTGCGGGCCTTTCTGGAGAGCCTTACAGGTCCATCGCGCGGAAACGTGAACTGGCTTGTCGACAATGCCCTGACTGTCTCTGTTAGTGAAGGCAGGGTGCTAAGCCTGCGTCTTAAAGAGGACCTGCCTCCTCATGACGACGAAATCGCTACCCTTCAGTGGGTTGATGATCGTTATACGATAACCGCTACAGCGGGGCGCAATCTGTGGGTGAATGGGCAAAAAACTTCTTCGACGTCTCTTAATCATGGTGACATGATTGAGTTCGGAGAAAAGGGCCCCATGTCTCGGTACAGGTTGTGCGATCACTCATTTCCCGCGCACCATACAGTCGAGGATATCCTCAGCGACGCATATGCTTATACCCGAACGAGCCGTCGACCCTTCGCCAAAAAGATGTCTGGTGCCCTGCGCGACGGTGGGTGGCGGCTTGCGTCTCAAACCACGGTACTGTTCAGGATCACGATTCTTGCAACGCTTTTTGTGATCGTGGGGTTTGGGTACCTGCTTTACCAAAACGACCGGCGCTTGGCGGAGAGTATCGAACAGGAATCCCGCAAGATCGAAGCGGTCGCGGTTATGCTCGCTCAGACGCGGGAAGATGCGCTGACACCTGATGACTTGTCTTCGTTGCGTGACGCTTTCAAGAACCAGCTTGTGACGACCGAACAACGTCTTGGAACCTTGGAACAACAGGCTGGAGCGCCCACGCGGGTGATAGCTGCCTCTACCCGATCTGTCGCTTTCCTTCAGGGGGCTTACGGTCTGCGCCACGTTGAAAGCGGGAAGATTCTACGGCACGTTGTGGGGCCAGACGGCGAAAACCTTAAAACCCCGTTTGGCCAGCCTTGGATCGAACCGGATGGGACCGGCGAACCTGCAGAATTTCAGTTCACCGGAACAGGATTTTTGATTGCTGGGGTACCGTTGATGGCCACCAACCGTCATGTTGCGTTGCCGTGGACATCAGGAGACCGAGAGAAGGCGCTGAGAGACGCGGGTCTGGAGCCAGAGATGTTGAGGCTGCTGGCCTATTTGCCTGATCAGACGGAACCAATAGAGGCGCGGCTGCTTCGGTTCAGCGAAGCGGCAGACTTGGCGATTTTGGAAGTTGAGCCAAGCCGCGTTCAGGACCTCGGAATTCCGTTAGCGGATGCCACGTCGCGCGTAGGTGAAGAGCTTTATCTGTTGGGATACCCAACGGGTTTGAAAGCATTGATCGCGCAGGCTGGTCCCGGCTTTTTAGAGGGATTGGAGGCAGACGGGACGTTGAACTTTTGGTCGATCGCGTCCCGGCTTTCCACACAAGGCAAGATTCATCCGCTAGCAAGCCGTGGGATCGTTGCGCGGACAAGTGAGAGCGCAATCGTTTATGACGCTGAGACCACGACCGGTGGGAGCGGAGGACCGGTATTGAACCGGCGTGGTGAGGTCGTTGCAATCAATGCTGCGATCCTGCCCGAGTTCGGTGGTTCCAATATCGGCGTCCCGGTCTCACACCTCAGAGCTCTGCTGGAAGAGGTGGAAAGTCAGTGATCATTCGCTCGTTCGAAAACGCGAGATTTGAACAAAAAACACTGTAGCGAGTGGAACGATCACTGAGATCAGTGCCACGCAGATCAGCAGGTATCCAAGTTGACTGTAGTCCGCGGTTGATGTGATCTCACCGGTCTCAGGGTTGGTGACGGCGCGTGTGACGACAAATGTCTGGTTGAGATACTTGGTGCTGAGGCTGCTGGCCGACAATGCCATGTTGGTAAACGATGCCATCACTGCAAAAAAGGTGGCTTTCAACTGAACGGGTGCATTGCGGGCGATCCAGGCCAACATCGGGACCATAGCAATCTGCCCAAGCGGCGATTCAACGGCTGTATCAAGAATGGCAATGAACCTCGCGTCGACAACTCCGCCGGTACGCGCTGCCGTCCATTCATGCACGCCGTAATATAAGGCGAGGTTGGGCAGGGCGAGAACGCCCGCGGCGATCGTTAACAAAACCACCACATGTGCAATAGAGCGATTGGCCATAAATGGCCGGAGAACGATCAACCCCAATAATGCCAGCAGCGAAGTTAATAGTGCCAGGATTGCCAGGAACTGTTCATCGAACCCCAGTTCATCGATTTCGAACCAAGTCAGACCAGGCCCCGGCAGAGGAACGGCGCGGAATACGAAAATGATTGTCGCTGTCCCGATCAGGGCCTTGGCTTGGGCTGGTTCCAGCTCCTTCAGCAGACGCGACATCAGGTACAGAATTACCGTCAAAGAAACTGCAAAAACAGTCTCTTGCGCAAATTCGAAATCTGCGGTCCCCAGCACGATGCTTAGCAAAACGAATGCAAAGCCACCCAGCAAAATGGACCATTTGACTTCTGTGACTTCATCCAGTGTGTGGGGCAGATGACCCCGCCTGGCAAGTTGACGCTGGATCAAGCTGTGAAGAACGACCCCGCTGACCGACAACACCGGGATGGCCAGAGCTATCAGGTACACTTGGCCATAAAGCGCAAGGCGCTCGGATTTTTGCAGACCTTCAGTTCCAGAGAAAATCCAGATGTTCACAGCCGCAACCGCCGCAAACCCGGAAATGATCGAAACTCTGCCCAAGGTTTGCATTGTCGTGTGCTGTGCACGGGTTTCTTCAGGCGTAAACGGGAGGCCGTGCTGGTTAACCTTGGGGACCGCTTCGACCGTCATGGCATCCGCAACTACGTCTTGAATGGCATAGCCTGAAGGCGCCAGCAGCAGGGCTAGGACATACCAGTCTTCCAGTGGCATGAAATTGGACATCACGGCAGGCGCGGTCACGAGACCGTACATTGTGAGCAAAGACAACGTGATCAGGGATGCGCCAAACAGGATCAGCAGGGACTTCCAGCGCCAAAACAGGTCCACGACATGACCAAGCGGCATTTTGAGGATCCAAGGGATGCCGGCCCAAAATGCCAGTCCTGCAACGAAAGAGGCGGATAAATCGAGATAGTCTTTTAGGAAAAAAGCGCCGACGACCGAGGTCAGGCCGGACACGCCGGCCGCGAAATAGACCATCAATGGCGGCAAATAGGACCATTGCAGCTGCTGAACCAGATCCACAAAGGTTCTATGCCACCAGCCCGAGAGTTTTGATCTTATGGAAGTTTGGTCGGTCGTCATATGCCGTGGTAGCTCTTGGAAGCCTTTGGGTCGATGTATTTAGTTAGAGAAATCCAGATCCGAAAAGCAATGCACTGGTGATCACGCCAAGGATCGGTACCACAAGAGGAACGCGGAAGTGCTTGACGGCCTCGTCCGGCCGCATCTTCAGCAGGATCAGAGAAATGTTGACTAGCACAAAGACGCCCAGAACGATCTGGGATGTGCGCTCTGCCAGAGTACCAATCGGCATAGTTTGGGTCAGCAGTACGATGATCGCGACGACCAGCAAAGTAGCGACAACTGGTGTCTGCGTTGCTTTCGGGACAATCGCCAGAACCTTCGGCAGATGGTCACGGTCAGCTAGTCCGTAGATCACCCGCGAGGCCATAATCATCTGGATCAGTACGCCATTGACCGTCGCTACAATCGCGACCGCGGAAAAGCCCTGTTTAATCATCTCAGGCGCGTTTGAAAACACAAGCGCGAGGGGTGCTGCGGATGTCGAAAGAACATCGATCGGAACAACAAGTAGAACCGTCATTGAAGTTCCCAGATACAACACGGTTGCCAGAACGAGCGTTAGCAAAATCGCTTTTGGGATGGTGTGCACTGGTTCTTTCACCTCTTCCGCGACATTGGCCATGTCCTCGAAGCCAACAAATGCAAAGAAGGCGAGAAGCGATGCCGCGAAAATACCTCTCCACGCGTCGAGTTCCAGCGGGGGAAGCATCGAACTTACCCCGTATCCCTGCGGATCCTGAATCGACATGCCCCAGCCGATCACAAAGAGAAGACCTGCGATCTCGATGATCGTGATGACAGCCGCAACAAAGACTGACTCGGTGATCCCCCAAAGCGCGATTAGACCCATGACCAAAACGACGCTGACGGTCAAAACAGGGATCGTAAAACCGGTCAAAGCATGAAGGTATGATGCTGCGCCAATTGCAACGGCAGAGGCGGAGATAACGCCCGAGGCTGCCACCGCAAGCCCAACGAATACTGCCATCCATCTTTTCTGAAATCCCGCTTCAACATAGGCCGCTTCACCTGCGCTCACAGGAAATCGAGTTGCGAGTTCTGCATAGGAAAGCGCGGTGAGTGATACGACGAGCGCGGCTACGACGAACGACAAGGCCGCAAACGGTCCGGCAATGTCTGCTGTTGCACCGACTAAAACGTAAATGCCCGCTCCGACCGTTACCCCAAGGCCATAAAGCGTGAGCAACGGGGTAGTAAGAGCCCGTCTGAGTTTCTGTTCGTTTGGATCAACAGAGTTCATAAGTGTTTCCAACAACTGCCGATTCAGAACATCGCCAGTGGCGTCCTTCTCGTTTTCGTCCGCGATTAGCGGAACGGATTAATCCGATGGTCAATGCTGCATCGAAGGCCTTGTGTTTCAATGTCTGGGCGCGTTGGGCACCGATCGATTAACTGGGGGCTCGCCACCACTCCTGCCGAGCCCCCTTGGGTGGAGCTTCCGCTCCGACAAAATTCCGTTCACCTTTGTGTTTGCTTGGGGACAGGTCGGTGAACGTAGACACGTTAAAACATTCGTATTTCACTATGTGATTCATTATGATGCTTTGATCTATGTCAACCAACTCGGGGGGGCGGGTCTGCGAGGCTGAGTGCAAACCACCTGTCGTTTGCCGTCGGACTTAAAGGCAAAGCAAACACGTTAGGCGGTTTGAGATTTAGGGTGGAAAGCAATTCGTGATGTTCTGGAACCTGTTACCGGCCTTAGGCGGCATCGGCCTGTTCCTTGTCGGCATGCTGTTGATGACCGACGGTTTGAAGACTTTGGCAGGGGCGCGACTGCGAGATATTTTGGGTCGATTCACATCGACACCTTTTACCGGGGCGGTAACGGGCGCGGTCACGACAGCTGCAATCCAATCTTCCAGTGCGACCACCGTTGCGGCCGTCGGATTTGTCGCGTCTGGTCTGCTCACGTTTCCCCAAGCGCTTGGGATCATCTTTGGGGCCAATATCGGAACGACCATGACAGGTTGGCTCGTCGCGCTCTTGGGGTTCAAGCTGGACCTGGGGCAAGTGATGTTGCCCGTTGTTTTTTTGGGGGCTTTGCTGGCGCTTTCAGGAAGAAAAGCGGTTTCCGGCCTTGGGTTGGCATTGGCCGGGTTCAGTCTGATTTTCATTGGGATCGAACAACTCAAATCCGGGTTGGACGCATTTCAGGGCGTAGTTACTCCTGCCGATTTTCCACCAGACACACTGCTGGGCAGGTTGAAGCTTGTACTGATCGGCGTCCTCATCACGATGGTGACGCAGTCTTCGAGTGCTGGCGTTGCAACAGCGTTGGCTGCGTTGAGCGCCGGTGCTGTGAACTTCCCCCAAGCGGCGGCTCTGGTCATTGGAATGGACGTGGGGACAACTTTCACCGCTGTTTTGGCAACCTTTGGCGGTGGGACGATGGCGCGCCGCACCGGTTTTGCTCATGTGATCTACAATGTGATGACAGGGGCACTGGCATTTTTCCTGCTGGGGCCGTTTACTGCAGTCTTTGTAAGCGGGTCGGGGGCTGGAAGCTCTCTGACTGCGCTTGTCGCTTTCCATAGCTTCTTCAACGCCATAGGCGTGGCGCTGATCCTGCCGTTCGCGAAACCCTTCGCCAGATTTGTCGAGGCCCTCGTACCCGACAAAGGGGCTGAGTTAACGAGATCTTTGGATCCTCTCGTCCTCGGGATGGCAGAAATAGCTGTGGGCGCAGCAAAAGTTGCAGTCGAACAAATTGTAAGGGCCGAAGTGGTGCACCTTCGGTCATGTATCGGGGCATCTCAGCCAAGCGGACCCGATTATGGACGGGACAGCATTCAGAATGCTGTATCGGAAGCGCGCTCGTACCTAGACAAGATAGAATTGCCCAGCAGGTCCGACGCAGAGATATCCAGCATCAAGGGTATGTACCATGTGCTCGATCATCTTGACCGGCTGCTTTACCGGTGTAGCCAAGATGATCGGATAAGCGAGTTACCAAAAGACCGGCGTTTGAGGCGGCTTGCTTCGGTGTTGATTGCAGCAACTGGTGGCTATTTGGAGATCGACAATCCAGTGCAGTGCGAAAACACGCTGAACCGAGTTCGCCGTTTTCTGCGACGACAGAGGAAACTTCGCAGAGACCTGCTTATCTCCGACGCTGCAACTGACAGTTTACCGGACGATGTGGTGTGGGCTCGGCTGGATGCTCTCAGATGGTTGCATCGTGTGTCTTATCACCTCTGGAGAATTCGCGGGCACCTGAACGCACTGGAAGGAGTGCCGTCAGGGCGCGATGGTGGTGAGGTCAACGAAGAAGTGGCGTAGATGGCGGCTGGCCTGGATTAGACTCGGCGCGTGCAACATGAGCAAGGTCAAAGACGTTCCGTAACTGTGCTGTCTAATAGGATCATCATTTGTGGTAGCGATTTGGAGGAGAATATGCGGTCGTATCGAGGGATTTTACTGGCACTGTTCGCCACGGGGCCTGCACAAGCGCAGGAGGTCAGCGTCAGCGAAGGAAGTGAATTGTACCGGACGTATTGCTGGCAATGTCACGGTTTCGAAGCAACCGGAGACGGGCCAATGGCCGAAATGCTGGCTATTCGAACACCTGACCTTACCAAATTGGCTGGTGAGAACGGCGGTGTGTTTCCGATAGATCGCATAGCTGAACAGATTGATGGTCGTTCACAATTGCTCGCCCATGGGGGCGAAATGCCAATCTTTGGCGCGGTGTTTGAGACAGACCAACAAATCGCGGTGGCTTTGCCTAGTGGGCAGCCAATGATGGTAGGCTTGCCGTTGGCGAATTTGCTCGCCTTTATTGAATCGATCCAGTCTGAATAGTTACGGACTAATCGGCTCATCCGTGTCAGCCGTTCGTCTGATTGACATAAGAGTCAAAGGCGGCCCCAACACCTCGAAGGCAACTGTACTGGCCAGGGTAAAGGCCATGATCGACGCGGCCCAATTCGGAAATTGCTCTCCGGCGACAAGGGCCATTCCGACCGCGACACCGGCCTGTGGTAACAAAGCGGGACCAAAACAACCGGCCTGACGGCGAGGCAGGCCGCCAAGTCTCGCTCCGCAGTAACCTCCGACAAGGCGGGCCACGGCGCGCAAGATCAGGAAAAGTGCACCAGCCCAACCCATCAAACCGAAGGCTTCAATATCCAACGTGGCG
This sequence comes from Ruegeria sp. CDSA089, assembly GCF_059612205.1. NCBI lineage: Bacteria > Pseudomonadati > Pseudomonadota > Alphaproteobacteria > Rhodobacterales > Roseobacteraceae > Ruegeria > Ruegeria sp. CDSA089. The sequence goes on from NZ_JBXWQD010000010.1 coordinate 12,631, forward strand.
CCAGCCAGCAGGAAGAACAGGATCATGAATGGCCACTGAATGTGCTCGATCTCATGAAAAGCACGGTCGTGATGGCGGGCAAGATTCCCGATCACTGCGCCCGCAACCATGCCTGCTACCAAGAATGAAACCTCCAGCCAAAGCGCGAGGCCCGCTGTCAGAAAGACTATGCCCACTGCTTCCGCCTGCATTGGCTCTCCCGGTTTCAAGCGGCCGGTCAGATAGGCGGATGGCACGCCTAGTGCGAAACCCAACAGTATCGCCCCTCCGAAATCCCACATCGCGGTGGTCGCGACGGTGGCCCAACCATCCGAATGACCGGCCAGAACCAAGGCGATGCTGAAAACGATCAGACCCCAAGCGTCATCAATTGCGACGACGCCCTTTAATGTCTCGGTAAAGCTGTTGGATACCCCAGATTGTTTGATCACGTCTGTCATGGCGGCCGGGGCTGTAGCCGTAGCAATTGCCGCCAACACCAATGCCAGCCCGAAGGGTACGCCGATTGCGGTCAGTCCAGCAGACACAATAACAAGGGTTGCAACCACGATTGAAATAGAAATCGTCAGGATGGCTCGACCATGCCGGACCAGGTTCTCGCGGGTCAAAGAACCTCCAAGAAGAAACGCGACCATCGTCAAGGCCACAATAGAAATCTCGTCGAACCACATTGCAACGTCGAGTGGGATCAAACCCATTCCGGCGTTCCCGGCGACCAGACCGAGGAAAAGTAAGGTTGTAACACGAGGAAGATGCGTGGCCCGGCCAAGTTGGTCGGCCGCCAATCCGGCAAGGAAGAGCACGCCAAGGGCAATCAGAAAGCCGGCAATGTGCATAGAAAACCAAGCGCTAAGTTCTCGTCTAGACTACTCTAACTCCAACCCTGCCATCTAGGAACCGATGTCGGAGAGAATTCCAACGTCCCGTCGCAGCCTAAGCCGAAGATCCTAAGAAATGGGGGTAATTGATCTGTATTAAGGCGAAAGCGCGCCGCAGATGGCACAATAGCTCATTCAGGAAATGAGGAGGAACTTTCGATGCCGACAAAGAAATCTAGCACAAATAGCCCGACCTCACTTGTGGATGTTTTCAAGCAAATGCAGCCGCCCATGTCTGGCAATCCGGCCTTTGGCGCCCAGATCGAACAATTTTGGGACGCGCAAGAAAAATTGCTCGAAGAAACAGAGGCCTTTGCGCAGCATTGGTTCGAACGGCGTCACGAGGCGGTTCGGACGGCTCTACAAGCTGCACGCAAAGTGTCTTCCGCGAACCCGTCCGATCCAACGAAAGCGCTTCAGAGTATGACGGAATGGCAGCGCCATTCGGCTGAGCGGTTGGTTGCTGACGCGCAGGAATGGTTCGAAACTGTGTCCCGCTGTGCATCTTATGTCACTGAAACCGAAGTTGCAGCTGTTGAGAAAACAGTTGATGACGTTGCAGCCGCTACAAAGAGCGCCGGGAAATCTTCAAAGTCCGAACCTGTTTAGGGTTCGTGCTGCCGAAAAACCAAACTGAAATCATCGGAGCAGTAGATAGGAGGTCAAATGTACAAGAACATCCTGATCCCGGTTGCTCTGGACCAAGAACACGACACACAAGCGTCCTTTGCAGCCGCGCGCCAATTGGCCGATGCAGACGCCGTTTTTACCGTGGTACACGTTCAAGAGCCAATTCCCGCTTATGTGGGATCTCAGATTCCCAGCGAAGTACTCGCAAATACACGGCATGAAATCCTGGAAAACCTGCATCAGACTGCCTCTGAAATTCCAGGCGCGAAGGCTCGGCTCATCTCTGGGCACGCGGGCAGGGCCATTGTCGACTTTGCAAACGAGTGCGATGCAGATTGCATCGTCTTGGCATCGCACAAGCCTGGTTTTGAGGACATATTCTTGGGTTCCACTGCGAACAGAGTCGTGCATCACGCAAGGTGTTCGGTTCATGTAATTCGTTGATCCAAAGTCAGCGGTGTGACGTCCCTATTGGCTGGCCCAATACTTAGTGAGCCAAATCAGATCGAAAGAAGTGGCAGCTGAGCCAAAGAACCCTCGGACTGCAGCGACATGTTTTTTGCAATTTACGTGCGGTTTCGAATTTGTTGGAGCGCTGGATTACTTTATTGCGAAGAGCAGTTGCCGATCGGTCGTTAGGAGACTTTTGACACTTGGGTTGTCTCAGCGCCAAAGACTTCGCCTTTCTTGACGCAAAGCTGTTTGATGAAGGCCAAATCCTGCACCCACTACCAATACTCCAGTTCGAATATCTAACGTTTAGCCTCGTACAGCGCCGGGCCTTTTACGTTCGCGCCAACACCACCAGAAGAACCGTGGGTCGTGGTTGACGCTAGTGAAGACTGGGCGGTTTACATTCAGTTGCTGACTCGGTCTTTCAAAAAAGACGATATCTACACTGATCTTCTGCAAGTGCAGTTTTTTTACTAAGCTTTCAGGCCTTATGCATTGGTCAAGAAGAACGCCGCTTCCACCTCTAGTGTTCGGGTTTGCGGTTTGGGCAAGGTCCATCCGGGATTCGACATAGTCAATATCCCGACCAGAAAAACGCCCTGCGATCAGAAAACACTAAACCATGCCCCTTCGCCACCGTGCAAAATTTTGCTACACCCAATTTGAGTGTTGAAATTTGCACAATAGGCAAGATGCAATGGAAAACTGGGACGAAGTGAAAACCGCCTATCAGGTGGCGCGAATGGGTACGGTTAGCGGTGCGGCGGACGTGCTGGGCGTGCATCATGCGACGGTGATCCGTCATATTGATGCGATCGAAGCGCGGTTGGGGGTTAAGTTGTTTCAGCGTCACGCGCGGGGCTACACGCCGACCGAAGCGGGTGAGGATCTTTTGCGGGTTGCGCAGGCGACCGAAGATCAGTTCAATCAGTTGGTGGGGCGGATGAAGGGGCGTGGTGACGACGTTTCGGGCGAGTTGGTGGTTACGTCACTGTCGTCGCTGGCGCCGTTGATCGTCCCGGTGCTGAGCGCATTCCAGAGACTGCATCCCGATCTGATTGTCCGCTACCTGACCGGGGATCGCTTGTTCCGACTGGAATATGGCGAGGCGCATGTGGCTATCCGCGCGGGCTCGGCCCCGGATCAACCGGACAACGTGGTGCAGCCCTTCATGCGGCAGGAGGTCGGACTGTACGCGAGCAACTCCTATCTTGAGCAACATGGAAGGCCCGCCGGGATTGAGGATTTCCCTAACCACTATTTCGTCAGCACGGATGATGAAAACAGCCGGGCGCCTTTTTCAAAATGGTTGCGTGAAACCGTGCCCGTCGAACGGATCACATTTCGCTGCACGAATAATTTCTGCATACGCGAGGCAGTTCTGTCCGGTGCCGGGATCGGCTTTATGGCCAGGTGGGAGGCTGCGCGTGATCCAAACCTTGTCGAGGTGATTGAACCGTTGCCCGAGTGGTTCGGCAATCTGTGGCTGGTAACGCATGTGGATTTGCACCGCACCACCAAGGTTCAGGCATTTCTGTCCTACCTGAAAGAGCAGTCCAAGGATTGGCAAACATGAGCCCACAGGCACGGGGCCATCTGGCCATGCTGACATTCTCGGCACTGGTCGCTGGCAGTTTTTCCCTTGGGGCAATGATCGCAAACCAAATCTCGCCTGTCGCGGTTACAGCGGCGCGGTTCGCAATTGCAGCGCTGGTGATTGGTGCCGCTGCGTTGGCCACGACCGGGGTGCCCCGATCTGCTGCGCGGGCCCCGTGGCGGTACCTTGTTTTGGGCGGGTTGTTCGGCACCTATTTCGTATTGATGTTCGTCGGTCTGAAAACTGCACCACCGGTTAGTGCTGCGGCGGTCTTTACGCTGACCCCGGTTCTTTCGGCCTTGGCGGGCTGGGTCTTGTTACAGCAGGTGACGACCCCACGTATGGCACTGGCTCTGGTTATCGGAGCAACAGGAGCGTTGTGGGTGATTTTCCGAGCCGACTGGCAGGCCTTTATGGCGTTTCAGGTCGACCGGGGCGAGATCATCTACTTTTGGGGCTGTGTCGCGCATGCAATCTATACGCCGATGGTGCGAAAGCTGAACCGGGGTGAGCCTGCTGTGGTCTTTTCCTTCGGCACCATGGTCGCGGGGTGCCTCTTGCTGTCGCTATACGGCTGGAAGGACATAGCGGCGACCGATTGGGCAAGTCTGTCTTTGTTCATCTGGGTTGTCATTCTGTATCTGTCTGTCTTTGCCACGGCGGCCAGTTTCGTGCTGGTGCAATATTCGGCGCTGCGTCTGCCCTCGGCCAAGGTAATGGCCTACACCTATCTCGTACCAAGTTGGGTCATCTTGTGGGAGATTGCTTTGGGCCAGAAAGCCCCCGCCTTGCTGGTCGGGGTAGGGGCCGTGCTGACCGTTGTCGCGCTGGTTCTGTTGCTGAAATCCGAAGAAACGCAGAAGGCTGCGCCCGTTACCAAATGACTGTTGTGCTTTGAACAAGATATGAGACTGTAGAGCGGATACAGGTCAGATCAGAGGCACCTTGATGAAAGCGTTTTTCCCGTTCGCTGCGATGGCGATACTGACTGCGTGCGCGCCGCCGCAGCCCCCCAGCGGCGTCATCAGCGAAGCCGACCTGCAAGCCAGTTGTGAGGCACTGGTCGCGGCGGAATCCGGCGTGCGGGCAAGCGGTATTTCCGCGCGTCCCACTCAGTTTGAGGCGACAGGTTCGATCACCTTGGTAGATGTTCAGGGGGTATCTGCGCCTTGGCTGTGCCTTGCGGATGTGACGGGTGTGGTGACAGGTGTTGAGCCGGGCGCCTAGGCCTGCCGGTGCCCTTTGAGGCAGATCAAAGTTGTTACATTCGAATTTCCCTATGCTTTGAGCAGAGGAGGAATTCACTATGTATGACCACATCATGTTCCCAGTTGATCTGCACCTGCCGCCCACGGTTCAGAAAGCTGCCGAGGTCGCGGCAGCGGTCGCCAAGTGGCAAAGCGCCAAGATTACTGTTGTCAGCGTCACCGGAATTCAACCCGGTGACCCCGTGCAGCCTGACGCGATGGTCAACGAAGATCTGCGCAACTTTGCCGATCAACTCGCTGAAAAAAGCGGGGCCGAAGTTGACTTTCGCAACATCCACTCGGTCGATGTCGGTGCTGAATTGGATGGCGACCTGACGCGCGCAGCGGATGAGATTGGCGCGGACCTAATCGTGGTGGGCACGCATGCGCCACGGATCATGGACTACATCTTTTCCAGCCATGCCGGCTATCTGGCAACGCACGCCTCCATTTCGGTCTTTGTTGTCCGTTAGGCGGTTCAATCCTCGCCCGAGGGAAGTTCAACTTCCAGAAACCGTTCGAACGCGTCCAGATTGACGGGTTCGAACTGCCCAAAACCTTGCATCCAAACCGAAGCCGTCCGCAAGGCATCCGGTTCCAGTTTGCACCATTTCACCCGCCCCCGTTTTTCCTGGCTGATCAATCCCGCCTTGGTCAGGATCACCAGGTGTTTCGAGATCGCCGCAAGCGACATCTCGAACGGTTCGGCCACGTCGGTTACGGCCATGTCGTCCTCCAGCAACATCGCTAGGATAGCGCGACGGGTCGGGTCGGCGAGGGCGGCGAATACTGTGTCGAGATCGTTGGACATGTCTTCGCTGAACCACAGCGCCAGGGTTTGGTCAACCATTTGGTTGAATATGCGGATTCAGAGTTATCCGCGCGGTACCGTAAATGGACCTCCGCTTTGGGCGTAGAGACAAAAAGGTTTTTGGCATAAAAATCTGCTACTTAGCGGCTTTCTGGGTGCGACCTATACACCGTTGACTCTGTGCCCGCATCGCCTTAGCACCCTACCCAAGACTGTGCGAGGGAAACGCCCGTGACCGATGATGACCAAAAGCAGCGTATGGCGCAGCTGGAGGCCAAGATCGACGCGGCGAAAAAGGCCAAACAGCCCCCCAAACGCGCAGACAGTGACATATCCGGTGGCGAGCTTGCCTGGAGGATGGTCATCGAAATGGTATCCGGTCTGGGGATCGGATTTGGCATCGGATACGGGCTGGACAGCCTGTTCGGGACGATCCCGATCTTTCTGGTGCTGTTCACATTGCTGGGCCTTGTCGCGGGCGTGAAGGTCATGCTCCGCAGCGCGAAAGAGGTCCAAGAGAAACAAACGGCGGCGACGGCTGCTGAGAACGACGAGAGGGACTGAACGTGGCAACCGAGACCACCGCAGCAGAAGGCAGCAGCCTGGTATTCCACCCGATGGACCAGTTCATCGTCAAACCGTTGTTCGGCGACGGCGCAGTGGGCATGTTCACCATTACCAACGTGACGCTGTGGCTGTTCTTTGCGATCGTTGCGATTGTTCTGCTGCTAATCGTGCCGACCTCGAAGCGCGCGATTGTTCCGACCCGGATGCAGTCGGTGGCCGAACTGGCCTATGGCTTCATCTACAAGATGCTGGAAGACATCTGCGGCAAGGAAGGCGTCAAGTTCTTCCCCTATGTCATGACCCTGTTCATGTTCATCGTGACCGCGAACTTCCTGGGCCTGATCCCGACCTCGTTCACAACCACATCGCATTTCGCCGTGACCATCCCGCTGGCGCTGGCTGTCTTCCTGACCGTCACCATCCTGGGCTTTGTCAAGAACGGCGCGGGCTTCCTGAGCCTGTTCTGGGTCTCCAGCGCCCCAATGGCGCTGCGCCCGATCCTGGCGATCATCGAGCTGATCTCGTACTTTGTGCGTCCGGTCAGCCACTCCATTCGTCTGGCCGGTAACGTCATGGCGGGCCACGCGGTGATCAAGGTGTTCGCAGGTTTTGCCGCGATTGCCGTGATCTCGCCCGTGTCGGTTCTGGCGATCACCGCAATGTACGGTCTCGAGGTCTTGGTGGCCTTTATCCAGGCCTACGTATTCACCATTCTGACCTGTGTTTACCTTAAGGACGCTCTGCATCCGCATCACTGATTGGGTCTTGCACCCAGCACAGGAACGATAACCCAACATCGAAACTTCCAATTCGTAAGGAGATACATCATGGAAGGCGATCTCGCACACATCGGCGCAGGCCTGGCAGCAATCGGTTCCGGCGCAGCCGCAATCGGGGTGGGCAACGTTGCAGGCAACTTCCTGGCCGGCGCCCTGCGCAACCCTTCGGCGGCTGCTTCGCAGACCGCAACCCTGTTCATCGGTATCGCATTCGCAGAAGCCCTGGGGATCTTCGCATTCCTGGTCTCGCTGCTGCTGATGTTCGCCGTCTAATCTGCGGAACCTGATCCTTACGCGCAGGTGGGTCCAAGCCATAGCGGCCCACCTGTTGTAAAGACAACGTTCCGACGGAGGACATCATGGCGACTGAACCCCTAGCCAAAGAAGTAGCAGGTACCTGTGTTGACTCGTACGGGTCGGCCATCGGGATGCCGCAGCTCTGCTTTGATTGGTTCCCCAACCAGATTTTCTGGCTGGTCATCACGCTGGTCGTCATCTTTCTGGTCCTGTCCCGCGTGGCACTGCCCCGCATTGCGGCAATCCTGGCTGAGCGTCAGGGGACCATTACAAATGACCTGGCTGCGGCCGAAGATCTGAAGGCCAAGGCGGTCGAGGCCGAAGAGGCCTATAACAAGGCGCTGGCCGATGCCCGTGCCGAAGCGCAGCGTATCGCTGCTGAGGCGCGCGCCGAGATTCAGTCTGGTTTGGATGACGCGATTGCCAAGGCGGATGCTGAAATCGCTGCAAAAGCGGCTGAATCGGAAAAGGCAATTGCCGAAATCCGCGCCGGTGCGCTGGAAAGCATTCAAGTGGTTGCCAAGGATACGGCAGCTGAATTGGTTACAGCACTGGGCGGCGAGGCGGATGCCAAAGCCATCGACGGTGCCGTTGACGCGCAGATGAAAGGATAAGTGACATGCGGAATACTCTTGCCCTTATCCTGACCCTCGGCGCTGCCAGCCCCGCGCTGGCCGCAAGTGGCCCGTTCTTCTCGCTTGGCAATACCGACTTTGTGGTCCTGTTGGGCTTCATCGTCTTCATCGCGGTTCTGTTCTACTTTAAGGTGCCCGGCATGATCGGCGGCGCACTGGACAAGCGGGCCGAGGGCATCCAGTCGGAACTGGACGAAGCCCGTGCCCTGCATGAAGAAGCGCGCAGCCTGCTGGCCTCGTACGAGCGTAAACAGCGCGAAGTGCAGTCTCAGGCGGATGCCATCGTGGCAGCGGCCAAGGACGACGCGGTACTGGCGGCGGAACAAGCCAAGGTCGATCTGGAGAAATCCATCGCTCGCCGTCTGGCGGCTGCGCAAGACCAGATCGCATCGGCTGAGGCTTCGGCCGTGAAAGAAGTGCGCGATCAAGCCATCTCTGTTGCTGTTTCTGCAGCAAACGCGGTTCTGGCCAAGCAGATGACGGCTACCCAGGCCAACAAACTGATCGACGCGGCCATCGCGGATGTAGGCGAAAAGCTGCACTGACGGCTGAATACAGTTTGAACCATGACCCGAAAGCGTGCTTTCGGGTCATGACATTTTAGAAGACCTCTCGCCTGATTTGCTGGAATTTTGATGAACATTCTCGGCATTGTTCGAAATGGTGGAGAATCCCTGACCGCAACGCTCTTGCGCATCGAACAGCTGCGGGCGCACCTTGAGAGCAGTCGCGTGATCATCGCGACCAACGATAATAAAGACAATACCGACGACATCCTACAAGATTACGCGGCTCAGAACGCGGGAGTAGATGTGCTCTTTCTGGACAGTATGTCGGACCTGTTCGATGAACGCGTCGAGCGTATTGCCGTCGCCAGAAATGCAGTTCTTGAACATCTTCTTGCCACCAATCCGGTCCATCCTTTGACACTGGTTCTTGATATGGACGGACCCAATACGAAGATGGAACCAAATCAGGTGTTGAACGCGGCGGCGCGTCAGGTGCCACAGTGGGACGCTGTGTTTGCCAACTCATTGCCCGCCTACTATGACCTATACGCGCTGCGATGCGCAGGCTGGTGCGAACAAGACCCGTGGCGAGAGCTTGCGGCGCTAAAGCGGCCCAGGATGTTTCGCAGTGTCTGGTGGCGACGGATGCAGCGCAAAATCATTTATAGTCGCCAATACTCGATGCCGCCTGATACGCCAATGATTGAGGTGGACAGTGCTTTTGGTGGGTTGGGCCTGTACAAGACCGAAGCTTTGCATGGTGCCACGTACCGGCCACGGGATGAGACCGGCCACGTCACCTGCGAGCACACAACCCTGCATCTTTCGCTGCGCAACGCGGGAAAGCGTCTTTTCATTGACCCCGGTCTTACGACTTTGGCACAAACCGAGCATATGGGCCCCGGCAGCGGAAAGCGCATTCCAAAGAAGCTGTTGCAATGATCAACTTGTCAGTGTTGATGCAACCGGACAGAAACTCTGTTGCTGCGTCAACGCAGCTCGGCCTTGGGTAAAAGGATTATGCATGGCGAAAATGCCCAAGATAAGTCTGGTCATTCCAAACCTGAACTGCGCCGATTTTCTCGAGCAGACCATTACGTCAATTGTCAGCCAATCTTATCCTAATCTTGAGCTGATCTTGTCGGATGGAGGCAGCACAGACGGGTCGCTTGATATTGTCGAAAGATATCGCGGGGCATTCGCACATATCATATCCGAGCCGGATACAGGGCAGGCCAACGCTGTCAACAAAGGGTTTTCACGCGCCACTGGCGAGGTGATGGGGTGGATAAATTCCGATGATGTCGTGATGTCAGGGGGGCTGGGGCTTGTTGGGTCTCTTTTTGCGCTAAAACCAAAGTTGGATTGGGTGACGGGCAAGCTCACGACGATAGATGAAACGGGGCATGTTCTGGCCTCTCGACGCCCAAGGCCGATTTCGTACCAGCGGCTTCTTGCGGGCGACTATCAATGGGTGCAGCAGGAATCGACGTTCTGGCGGCGCAGCTTATGGGATAAAGCCGGTGGACAGCTTGACGAGCGCCTGTCCTTGGCTGTCGATGGTGAGCTTTGGCTGCGGTTTTCGCGCTGCGCCGAACTAATAGCAGTTCACGACAAGATCGGTGCGTTTCGGTTCCGCAAAGGCCAGCGCTCAGAGGCCATGGACGCCTATCATGCAGAAATGCTAGCTGTGATAGCCGCTGAAAAGCAGAAGGCAGACAGCGCGGACGCAGTTACGAAATCCATTGTGGCCGCACCCACCATACTGCGGAGCCGGTCGGAAGCTGACAGCACCTTTCCCGGACTGATCGACTACGATCCTAAACCGTTGAAGCACTTGAGCCTTTGGAGACACCGGTGTGAACGAGCTATTCGGAAGCTTTGAACCTCGCTGACATTCAGGCGGTCCATCATGTCAGATCAACGCGTTTCATGATCCAGTCGTTGCCGCGCGATTTCTTCGTTCCGTAAAGCCTTTTGGTGATCTTGTGTGCATTGTTGAACGAAGTTCAGGTGTTTCTGAACAGCCTCGCGGGCGCCTTCCGGGTCGCGCGCCTGTAGCGCGGTATTGATTGCACGGTGCTGATCCAAGATGGCTTCTCGGGTTGTGCGTTGATTGAACATCATTTGACGGTTGTAAAAGACGCCTTGGCGCAACAGGTCGAACATCGACCGCATCATATGCAGCATTACGACGTTATGGCTCGCCTCGATAATGGCCATGTGGAATTGCGCGTCCAGATTGGCCTCATCTTTCGGAGCGTTGCGGGCATGGGCGGCCTCCATCTTTTTAAAGATCGTTTGGACCACTTTCAGGTCGCTTTCTGATCCCATTCTCGCTGCGCGCTCAGCCGCCAAGCCCTCCATGTCCCGACGGAATGAGAGATAATCGAAAACTGCTTCTGGATGACTGCCAAAAAGGCGGATCAGGGCGGGTGAAAAGGCAGAGCCCAACACCTCGGCCACATAGATCCCGGATCCGGCCTTGGCGGCCAAAAGACCTTGCTCCTGAAGCTCCGAAATCGCCTCGCGCAAGGATGGGCGCGACACGCCCAACCGCTCGGCGAGTTCACGTTCAGCGGGCAAGCGTTCGCCGGGGCGTAGAATGCCGCGCAGGATCAGCAGCTCGATCTGCCGTACCACTGCGATTGAGAGCTTCTCGGTCTGAACTTTTTGGAAGGGCATAGGGATGTCGTCGCTGAAATTGGTCAATTCATATGACCATGGAATGCAGGCGGGTACAAGAATGTCGCGGCCTTGAGGTGAGAATAGGTCAGAATTATTGACTTTAAAAAATTCCTCGATACGCTGCCCATGTCCGAACAGGGAGGGGGCACATGTCGACACAAGCGCTGTTCGCTGCGCGTGCATCGCGAATGAAAGCGTCCGAGATCCGCGAGTTGTTGAAACTTCTCGATCAGCCCGGAATCATTTCCTTCGCTGGCGGTATTCCCGACCCGGCCTTGTTCCCAAAAGAAGAATTTGCGCAGGCGTTCCAGACCGCAATGACCGCAGATCACAGTGACCGCGCGCTGCAATATTCGGTCAGTGAGGGCTATGGTCCTCTGCGTGAATGGCTAGTCGATCATACGCGGGGCAACGGCATTGCTTGTGGGGCTGATAACATCCTGATCACCTCGGGGTCACAACAGGCGTTGGACTATCTTGGCAAGCTCTACCTATCGCCCGGGGATACCGCCTTGGTCGGTTGGCCAACCTATCTGGGGGCGATCAACGCGTTTGACGCCTATGAGCCGCGCTTCGACAGGCTGCACCTGAACGGCAACCAAGGAGCGGCGGAGTACGCCGCGGCAGCGGGCGAAGGGCGGGTGAAATTTGCCTATTTGTCACCGGACTTCGCCAACCCGACAGGTGAGACCGTTGATTTGCGCGCACGAGAGGGCCTGCTGGATCTGGCTGATGCGCTGGATATCGCGGTGATCGAGGATGGGGCCTATCAGGCGTTGCGTTACGAGGGCGATGCGATCCCGCCCATTCTGGCACTGGAGCAAAAGCGTAAGGGCTCGATCGAGGCGTGCCGGACGATCTATTGCGGCAGCTTCTCGAAAACCCTTTCGCCGGGCTTGCGTGTGGGTTGGATCGTGGCCGCGCAGCCAGTGATCCAGCAGCTTGTTCTGATCAAGCAGGCGGCTGATCTGCATTCGCCAACACTCAACCAGATGACGACCGAGCAGGTGGCGCGCACCTGTTTCGATAGCCACATCCCGATGTTGCGCCGAACCTATGGCGCGCGCCGAAACGCGATGTTGCAGGCGTTGGAGGACCATATGCCCGACGGGGTAGAATGGACCCGGCCCGAAGGCGGGATGTTCATCTGGCTGACCTTGCCCGAAGGGGTCGACGGCGCCGCGCTGTTGGCGCGGTCGCTGGAGACAGTCAAGCTGGCCTTTGTACCCGGTCGGGCGTTTTTCCCCGATGGTAGTGGGGCGAATACCGTGCGACTTAGCTTCTCGAACTCTGATGAGGCGACGATCCGCGAAGGGATCGCACGATTGGGGCAGGTCCTGAAAACCCAGATCGGGTAAGGTTTCATTAACGGTTTGCCCGCAACACTGGGCGTATGATCCGGTATCTGTCTCTCCTGGTGCTGGCCGCATGTTCGGCCGGCACGCCCCATTTTCGCGATGTGCCAGCCACGCGCGTGGCGGTGAATGGCAGTGTCTTTGACGTGCGCGTGCGTGGTGAACTGGCCGAGGCGGTGCGGATCAACATGCAATACGCGCCGCGGCTTGGTCCAATCCGCGACCGCGCAGCGTTGGCAATGGCACAGGTGTCGGGGTGTCCGATTCTGGATGTGCTGGGGGATGCCGCAGTCACCGTTGGTGTACTGGGCTGTGATCGAGAAATGGCCGAGCGCCTTTTGCTGACTGCAATTTCGCGCCCGAACTATGAATGCGTAGATACGGGCGTCTTCGACGATATCGGCGGCGATTACGGCTATCAGGTGTTTGAATGCACGCCCTACTGACTTGCGCGTAATCTTGCGTATTTGAGCAAGATGTTGTGGATAACTCAGGTCGAATTCCCATATCCTGCGCAACTGCGTTGACAGGTCCCCAATCCCTTGCGCAGACTTCAAGCATATAGGAATCACGGGACTCATTGCCTTTGCGCTTTAGCAAACTCAAACTCACCGGCTTCAAAAGCTTTGTCGATCCGACCGATTTGATCATCGCGGATGGGCTGACCGGTGTGGTGGGGCCAAATGGTTGCGGCAAGTCCAACCTGCTTGAAGCGTTGCGCTGGGTGATGGGCGAAAACCGTCCCAAATCCATGCGCGGCGGGGCGATGGAAGATGTGATATTCGCGGGGGCGGCTACGCGTCCCGCGCGCAACTTTGCCGAAGTGGTCCTGACTATGGACAATTCGGAACGGTTAGCGCCTTCGGGGTTCAACGACACGGACCAGTTGGAAATCATCCGCCGCATCACCCGCGACGTCGGCAGCGCCTACAAGACCAACGGCAAGGACGTACGCGCGCGCGATGTGCAGATGCTGTTCGCGGATGCCTCAACCGGGGCGCATTCGCCAGCGCTGGTGGGGCAGAACCGTATTGCCGAGCTGATCAACGCCAAACCCCGTGCCCGGCGGCGTATTCTGGAAGAGGCGGCTGGAATATCGGGCCTCTATCAGCGGCGGCATGAGGCCGAGCTGAAACTCAAGGGCACCGAATCCAACCTGACCCGCGTTGATGACGTGTTGGAACAGTTGGGCACGCAGCTGGCGCAACTTGCGCGTCAGGCCCGTCAGGCCGCGCGCTATCGCGAGATCGGTGAACAATTGCGGCAGGCCGAGGGAATGCTGCTTTACCGTCGTTGGAAAGAGGCCGATATGGCCCGCCAACAGGCCGAGGAGAAGCTGCGCGATCGGATCACAGAAGCCTCGCGTGCTGAGGCAGAGGCCCGTGTCGCCGCCGCAAAGCGCGCCGAGATCGAAGAAACCCTGCCGCCGCTGCGTGAGGAAGAGGCCATCGCCGCCGCCGTGTTGCAGCGCCAGCAGGTGCAGCGTGACCAGCTTTCTGATCAGGAAACCCGCGCCCGTCAGACCATCGAAACGCTCACCAACCGTATTCAGCAGTTGAGCAATGATATCGAGCGTGAAACCGGCCTGAACCGCGATGCGGGCCAGATGATCGAACGGCTGGAATGGGAAGCCCGCGAGCTGACAAAGGCCGCGGAAGGTCATGATGACAAGGTGGCCGAGGCGGCCGAAATCGCGCGCGAGGCGGCGTCGGTCTTGCAGGATCGAGAAGATCACCTGTCACAACAGACCGAGGATATGGCTCGTCTGGTCGCCCGTCACCAATCGGCGCAGCGTCTGGTCGAAGACAGCCGCAAAACGCTGGCCCGGTCCGAGGGCGAAGAGGAAAAAGCGCGCGGTGCTGTGAATGAAGCGCACGAAGCGCTGACACGCGCCGCCGAAGCATTCGAAGCCGCGCAAGAAGGCGAGGAAGAAGCGCGCGAGGCCGCCGAGGCCGCCGAAGAGGCACTGGCCGCCGCCGATGAGTTGCGCAGCGAAACGCAAGCGCGCGAAGCTGAAGCCCGCGCGCAACGGTCTGAGGCCGAGGGAGAGTTGGGGGCCATAAGGGCCGAGACCTCCGCGCTGTCCAAGCTTGTTGAACGCGACACCGCAGAGGGCGGACAGGTGCTGGACCTGCTGCGCGTCGCTCCAGGCTATGAAAAGGCGCTAGGTGCCGCGCTGGCCGATGATCTGCGCGCGCCTTTAGTCGACGGTGACGGGCCGTCGGGCTGGGTGCAGGTTGCGGGCTATGACGCGGATCAACCCTTGCCTGAGGGTGCCGAACCTTTGGCGCTGCATGTATCGGGGCCGGATCGCCTCAGTCGCCGGATCGCGCAGATCGGGTTGGTTGATGCAGATCAGGGCGCGCGGTTGCAGGCAGCGTTGAAACCAGGTCAGCGGCTGGTGTCGCGCTCGGGCGATCTGTGGCGTTGGGACGGGTTCCGTGCTTGGGCCGAGGACGCGCCCAGTGCAGCGGCGCTGCGGTTGGAACAGCTGAACAAGCTGGAAGCGCTGAAACAGGAACTGGCCCGGACCGAGGCGCAGGCCGATGGCGCGCGGGCGGCGCATGAGGCGCTGTCGCAGCAACTGGCCGACGTGACCGAGGCCGACCGCCGCGCGCGCGAGGCCCGCCGGGCTGCCGATCAACGCATGGCTGAAACCGCGCGGCAACTCAGCCGGGCCGAGGCGGATCGCAATCTGGCGCAGGGCAAGCTGGAAACCCTGACGCTGGCCGTGGATCGCCACAAGGAAGACGCCATGTCCGCCCGCGCCCAACTGCGCGAGGCCGAGGGCGCGCTCGCTGGCTTGGGCGATCTGGACAGCGCCCGTGCGCAGGTCGAAGACATCAAACAAACGGTCGAGGCCGCGCGGATCACCATGCTGACCCACCGCTCGACCCATGACGAATTGCGCCGCGAGGGCGAGGCACGGACCCGTCGCAGTCAAGAGGTCAAGAAAGATCTCAGCGGTTGGAAACACCGGTTGGAGACGGCGGAAAAGCGAATCTCGGAGTTGGTCGAACGCAAGGAAAGTTCTGAGGAAGAGTTGTCCGAGGCGTTGGCTGCCCCCGGCGAAATCGCCGAAGCGCGCGAAGAACTCAACGAATTGATCGAAGCTGCCGAAGCGCGTCGTGCCGAGGCTGCGGACAAGCTGGCCCAAGCCGAAGCTCAGCAGCGCGAATGGGTGATGGCCGAACGTGATGCGGAACGTCTGGCCTCGGAAGCGCGCGAAAGCCGGGCCGCCGCCGAGGCACGCTGTGACGCCGCCAAGGAAAGCGTGACCGCTGCGGCGGAGCGTATTGCCGAGGATCAGCAGCTGACCCCGAACCAGTTGCTGAACCAGCTGGACGTGAACCCCGACCAGATGCCCGCCGCCGACGCGCTTGAGGCCGAGGTCAACCGCCACAAGCGTCAGCGCGACGCGATGGGTGCGGTGAACCTGCGGGCCGAAGAGGACAGCAAAGAGGTTCAGGAAGAATTCGACACGCTGAATGGTGAAAAGGCCGATCTGGAAGAGGCGATCAAGGCCCTGCGCAGCGGTATCGCCAGCCTCAACCGCGAAGGGCGCGAGCGGTTGCTGACGGCGTTTGAGCAGGTGAATTCGAACTTCGCCATGCTGTTCAAGCATCTGTTCGGCGGTGGAGAGGCCAATCTGGTCATGGTTGAAAGCGACGATCCGCTGGACGCGGGTCTCGAGATCATGTGTCAACCGCCGGGCAAGAAACTCTCGACGCTCAGCCTGCTCTCGGGCGGAGAACAGACACTGACTGCAACCGCGCTGATTTTCGGGGTATTCCTCGCCAACCCCGCGCCGATTTGTGTGCTGGATGAGGTCGACGCGCCTCTGGACGACGCCAACGTGACGCGGTTCTGCGACCTGCTGGACGAGATGTGCCGCCAGACCGACACGCGGTTCCTGATCATCACCCACCATGCGGTGACGATGGCGCGGATGGACCGGCTGTTCGGCGTGACCATGCAAGAACAGGGCGTCAGCCAGTTGGTTTCAGTCGACCTGAAGAAAGCCGAACAGATGGTCGCCTAACTTTTCACTGCAACGTTATGCCTGTTGCAGAGCAGTTCGGTCTAGACTGTTCCCATGACGCGACTATTGATCCTCGCCTTGCTGACCGCTGGCCCCGCCCTTGCCGCCGAATGGCCCACGAAACCCGGAGACGTCCCACTGTCGCCCGAAGAACTGGACGCTTTGGCCGGACGCACGCTGACATTTTTTGACGACGGTCAGGCAAAATTCTCGGCCGGAGGGGCCTATTCCTACACCTACGCCAGCGGAGACGCCGCCTTTGGCACCTATTCCATCGCCGAGGACGGCAGCGTCTGTATTGCCTACCGCAACGGGTTCAGCAGGTGCGATCTGTATGTGCGCAGTGGTGAGCGGTTGGTGCTGATTGACGAAAAAGGGGATCGTTATCCGGTGAGGCCGGAGTGAACATCTGTCATTTGTTAACTGAAATTTCTCGGAAATATTAAGGTATGAAGAACCTTACTCAGATGGGATTTCTCGAGACGTTGGCCTTATGAACCTCACGCCGCCCGTGTCTTCTGAGGCAGAAAGCTCACGCAATAGTGTCTGTTTCTGCACTGGATTTGCAAATTTGAGAATGCCGTTACCATTGAGTGCCGCAATAGTTACTGGATTATCGAATTCGCGCTCTATCCGCGCAATTTCCTGATTGAATCTGACGAGAATAAAAACGAACCCGATACCAGAGGCAAAGTCCTGAGCAAAATTTGTGGCAAACTCGCCCTCAAGTAATTTTGCCACTGTATCCAATTGAACGACCAATTCTTCCAAGCCTATCGTAAGGGGGTCATCCGAGCCCGATTTCTTTGCTGTCGAACGGGATTGCTCAAGCGCAAGGATATATTGTTGCCTATATTGCTCAGAGCGGATTTCTTCCAAGGTCGCTTCGTCATCGTTGCGCATGATTGTTGCTATCAGCGACAGTTGCTCGGGTGTGTAGAGCGTAAGATAGTTTTCGACGGTTTGCGACATCATGCGGTCGAGAAATGGGGCGACATCTTCGTCTGGAATCAAATCAGCGAACCGTTCAATGTCATTTATTTTTATTCCTCGCTGCGAGAGTGGCTTGAAGTAGACATCGACAAATTGCTTTTTAAGGAGAGCCTCTACGGAACTGAGTATTTCCGGGTCGATGCTGCGTCGTGCTACTAGGCGAGCGTCCTCTTTAGGTGAAGCTAAACAGGCTTGCCAACCGAGCGTAAATGATAGCAGAAGAATGATCTTGAGGACAAATTGCATTCTAAAATAGCCTAAGTAATAAGGTGTTATAGTTAGTTTCGTGCGGTCGGTTACTTTAGGGTGAGACCAATGCTTAAAGCATTGTTTCCCGAACTTTCCACGGACAGTCTGTGCGGCTCTATTGCAAATAAAAACCGACCTATCACCAATTGTGAAACAAGAAATTTCGAAAGTTAAAGGTTTTTTACAACCGCCCCAGCAGCTCCACCGTCGGCCACGCATCTGCTGGCAGACCCAGTCGCTGTTGCTCAGCCTGCACCGCCGCCCGTGTTCCGGCTCCCAGAATGCCATCGATCTTGCCCACATCATGGCCGCGTGCCTGAAGTTTGCTCTGTAGCTGCTTCATCTGCGCACCCGACAAGCCCTGCGCCGGGTTGCCTGTGTCATAGATCTGTGCGCCCTCAAGTCGCGTGCCGAAATATGCGGCGGTCAGGACGTAGGTAAAGCTTTGGTTCCACTCGAAATACACGTCGAAATTCGGATAGGCCAGAAAGGCAGGCCCTTTAAGCCCCTGCGGTAAGATCAGCGCGGCGGGCAGGTTGGACAGCGGCCCGCTGCGGGCCTGAACGCCCATCGCTTGCCACTCGGACACCGGGCGTGATTTGCCTGGGCCGGACAGGGACCAATCCATTTCGCTGGGCACAGTGACCTCTTGCAGCCAAGGCTGACCCGGTTGCCAGCCCAGATTCGACAGCATCTTGGCCCCCGACATCAGCGCATCCGGAGCCGAGGTTTTCAGCGAGACCTTACCGTCCCCATCCCCGTCCACGCCGTTCTCAAGAATATCGCGGGGCAGCATCTGGACCATGCCGATTTCTCCGGCCCAAGCCCCGGTGGTGCGGGCGGGGTCGAAATTGCCCTGCTCGTACAATTCGATAGCAGCGAAGATTTGCGGACGGAACAGCTCGGGCCGACGGCAGTCATGGGCCAGCGTCACGAGCGCATTGCGGGTGTTGAAATCACCTTGAAAGGCACCGTAGTCGGTTTCGAACGCCCAGAAGGCCAGAAGTACGCCGCGTGAGATGCCGTAGTCACGCGCGATCCGGTCAAACACGGCGTCATATTTGCGCGACATAGCCTGCCCGCGATCAATGCGGTTTTGCGAGATCAGGCGGCGCGAAAACTCGATGAAAGGCTTTTGGAACACGCCCTGCGCACGGTCCGCTTTAAGCACCGCGCCGTCTTGTTGCACGCCTTTGAAGAACGCGTTGACGGTCTCTGTATCGAACCCTTGCTGGACGGCCTCGGATTTCAGTCCTTTGACAAAGGCGTTGAACCCGCCTCCGCATTGGGCAAAGGCGGGTGACACCAAAAGAGCGGCGGCTATAAGGCCAGAGAGCAAACGCATGAAACGGGTCCGTCAGAAAATGAAGCTGACCCCAACCGACACCGACACGAGGCCAAGCGCAAGCCCCCAAACCCGCCAGAGCAAGTCGCATGCGCGGAAAACCTCTGACGCGCCAATCTCGCGTGGGGCGTCGCCGTTGACCCAGGCCAGATCGCGCAGCTGCCCGTCATAGCTGCGCGGTCCAGCCAGGGCGACGTTCAAGGCGCGGGCCATGGCGGCCTCAGGCCAGCCAGCGTTGGGCGAGATATGGCGGCGGGCATCCGCGACCATCTGAGGCCAGCGCGCCCATTGGCCCGACAGCGCCACGATCATCACGCAGGTCAGGCGGGCGGGGATCAGGTTAAGTACATCGTCCAACCGTGCCGAGGCCCAGCCGAAGTCGCGGTATTTTTCGCTGCGGTAGCCGATCATGCTGTCGGCGGTGTTTACGGCCTTGTAAACCAGCAGACCGGGCAGGCCGCCGAGAAGAAACCAGAAAGCGGGCGCGATGACCCCGTCGCTGAGGTTTTCGGCCGCGCTTTCGATCGCTGACCGCGCGACCTGCGCCTGCGTCATGTCGCGTGTATCGCGCGAGACGATCATCGCCACTTTCCCCCGCCCGTCTTCCAGCGAGACGGCCAAACCGGCACCAACATCGCGCACATGGCTGACCAATGACTTCTGAGCCAGCAGAATGGCGCAGGCGATGATTTCGACTACTGGTCCCAGAAGGGTCAGCGCGCGCCCAATAATCAGTGCGCCGCACACCAACAAGGCGACAACCGCGACACCTTTCAGACGCCGTTGCGCACCGTGGTTGAGGCGTTTGTCGAGCCAGCCGATAAGGTTACCGATCAGGACGGCAGGGTGTTTCACCCGCGACCACAACCAGTCGGGTTCGCCCAGGGCCGCATCCAGACAGAGGGCGCAGACCAGAAGGAAGGCGGTGCTCACAATGCCGCCTCAAGCCGGGCCCAACCGTCTGCTGGTGGCAAGCCCAGACGCAGGTAAGTTGTCGAATAGGGAAAGATGCGGCTCCAGATATGGGCGCTGGCCAGACGGTCCTGCCATTCGGCGGCGTCTTCGACGGAGTAAAGGCGAAAGAGCGGTGTACCCCCGACCAAACTGGCACCCTGACCCGTCACGAGGGTATCCAGCCGGTCCGCACCTTGCTGAAGATACCGTCGGGTGGCTGCGGCCCAGCCCGTGTCCTGAAAAGCCCGCGCGCCAATCCGCAAGGCGGGACCCGAGACCGCCCATGGGCCTGTCAGATCGTTCAGCCGCGCGATCAGCTTTGGGTCGCCGACGGCAAAGCCAAGGCGTAATCCGGCCAGCCCCCAGAACTTGCCAAAGCTTTTCAGGACGATAACGCCCGGCCGGTCAGCCAGATGGATCAGCGACGCTTCGGGGGAAACATCGCAGAAACTCTCGTCAATGATAGTCAGCGGCGCATTGGCGTCGGCCTCGGTCCAATAGCGACCATCGGGATTGTTGGGGTGAACGATGACACGGGCGTCGGTTGGACCATCGGGTTGAATGCTCCAGCCCTGCGCGGAAAAGGCGGCGGCGTGTTCGTTATAGGTTGGCGTCGTGATCTGAACCCGCCCCTGCGGTGCCAAGGCCGGAATGCGGGCGATCAAAGCCGAGGCGCCGGGTGCAGGCAAAATCGCGGTGTTATCAGGTACGGACCAGAATTGGCGGGCCGCGTCGGTCAGACGCTGGAACGCGCCGTGGTCGGGCAGGGCGGTCCAATCCTCGGCACTCAGGTCGGACACCGGGTAGGGCTGCGGGTTGATTCCGGTCGACAGGTCCAGCCAGTCTTGCCGCGATCCGCCATAGGCTTGAATGGCGTCATCCAGCCCTCCGCCATGGTCGCGGCGCGCGCGCGGGTTCAAGTTTTTGTCAGAGCTTGTCATTAGGGTCTCGCCGGAATCGCCGATTTCGGCCCGTTTCAAGCGGATTTTCGCCATTTACACAAGCGAATCCGTGCTTCGGCGGCAACCGGAAAACAGCGTTAACCCTTTGTTAAGGAATTGGCGTGATCACAAACTCAGGGGTCGGCACCGTTCACCACTTCATGTGCCGAGGTTGTTACTTATGAATGTTTTGATTGTTGAGAGTAATCCCGACCTAGGTCGGGTCTGGAAGCGGCACCTTGAACGTCAAGGCGCTGAGGTCACGCTTGTCGCCGGGCAAGAGGCCGCGATCCTCGCGCTTTATGGGGTCGCGTTTGACATTATCGTGCTGGATTTGGTGCTGGAGGCAGGCAGCGCGCTGGCCGTGGCCGATTTCGCCAGCTATCGCCGCCCTGAGGCGCGGGTGATTTTCGTCACGAACACCACCTTTTTCTCGGACGGGTCAATCTTTGCCCACAGCCCCAATGCCTGCGCCTATGTGCAAAGCGGAACGCCGCCAGAGGATCTGGCGGCGATGGTTGAACACTACGCGGCGGGACGCTGACCGCGCCCATGCGGTTCCCCGTAATCCAGCACTGGGTTGGTCGGGACAATGCGGTGCGGATTGATGCTTTCATGGCTGTAGTGGTAGTGGCGCACGATGTGCTCCATGTTCACTGTCGGCGCGATGCCGGGCCATTGATACAGCTCGCGCGTATAGGCCCATAGGTTCGGATAGTCGATCAGCCGCCGCCGGTTGCATTTGAAGTGCAGGTGATAAACCGGATCGAACCGGATCAGGGTCGTGAACAAGCGCCAGTCGGCCTCGGTGATGCGATCCCCCATCAGATAGCGGTTTTGGGACAGACGGTCTTCAAGCCAATCCAGCGTATCGAATAGCGGCCCGACAGCGCTGTCATAGGCGGCTTGGCTGGTGGCGAAGCCGGATTTGTAGACGCCATTGTTGACGTCTGAATAGATGCGGGCGTTGACCTCTTCGATGTCATCATGCATCGCCTCGGGCCAGTAATCGTCGGTGTTGCCGGTGATCCCATCAAAGGCCGAGTTGAACATGCGGATAATCTCTGAACTTTCGTTCGAGACGATCGTTTCCTGTTCCTTGTCCCAAAGGATCGGCACTGTGACACGGCCGGAATAGGACGGGTCCGCCTTGGTATAGATTTGATGGGCATAGTCCAGCCCGTACAGATCATCCCCGGTTGCGCCTTTGTCGTCTGGCTGAAAGTTCCAGCCCTTGTCCAGCATATCCGGGTGCACGACCGAGACCGAGATCAGATTGCTTAGCCCCTTGAGTTCCCGGAAGATCAGGGTGCGATGCGCCCAGGGGCAGGCGTGGCTGACATAGAGGTGATAGCGTCCAGCTTCCGCCTTGAACCCGCCCTTGCCCGAGGGGCCCGCGCTGCCATCGGCGGTCAGCCAGTTGCGGAACTGCGCAGCGCTGCGTTTGAACGCGCCGCCGGTGGATTTGGTGTCATACCAAGTGTCGTGCCATTTGCCGTCGACCAACAGGCCCATCTTTGTCCCTCCGAAATCCGATTTCGGCAAACATAGGGTGTCGCTCGGGTCGGTTCCATGCGAGGGCGCGCGCATCTTGCCTGCGTCATTGCACAGGTCGATCCGGGATTTCCGCGCAACAGATTGAAATCGGTTTGTTTCAGGTTCTCAGCTTCATTGGATTTTTACGAAGAGTTGCTCACAATAGTATGTACTGCGGGGGAAAATTGTTATGACGACCTATGTTTCTAAGGAAATAAGCGCCGAATTGGATGCGGCGCGAATCGCGGGGTTGAAAAAGACCAGCCGCCTTCGTGTCGAAATCGGCGACAATACATATAAAATTCTGAGATTGTGGAAAGACGGCTTCACGGTTGAGGCCGCAACGACGCCGAAATTGCGCGGGTTGGTCGATATCTATGACGGTGCGAACCATCTGTACCAATGCCTGATCATCGCTGACGAAGATGAGGCGGGTGAGATGCGGTATGAGTTCAAGCGTAGTACTGCCGCCTCGGATAAGGCTCCTTTGGATTTCTACCGTGCGCCGGATGCGCCCATCGCGCTGCTAGGCCATAAGGACTAACGGTATGCCCGACGGACAGACCGCCGGGCCTTCCGATCACTGCAAATCTGCAAAAGCACGCTTCAGCCGGGCGCATGCGTCCTCGACACGGCTGCGCTGAGTAGCAAGGTTGAAACGCTCGAAGGTTTCTCCGCCTGCTCCGAAGCCGGGGCCGGGTGAGGTGGCGATTTTGGCATCTTCTCGCAGACGTCGGGTGAACTCGGCATGGTCCATGCCTGTGCCCGAAAAATCGACCCAGGCCAGATAAGTGGATTGCAACGGCATTGACCAAAGGCCGGGGATTTCAGCAATCGTCGCGTCGAACAGTTTGCGGTTTCCGTCCAGATGCGCAACCTGCTGGTCGACCCATGCGGCGCCCTCGGGCGTGTAGGCGGCGGTGATCATCGCCACACCTAGCGCGCTGGGGTCATAGTCCAGCGCCTGAATGCGGTGGCGCATGTCCGCGCGCAGCTTAGTATCGGGAATGATCATATTCCCGGTGCGTTGACCGGCGATGTTGAAGGTCTTGGAAGCCGCCGTCAGGGTCACCGTCCAAGGGCGCGCATCAGGTGCTGCAACATCCATCGGCACAAAGGTGCTGCCGGGATAGACCAGATCATGATGGATCTCATCCGACACCAGGATCAGCCCGTTCCGTTCGGCAAACGCCGCGACCGCGCGCAGCTCGTCCGGTGTCCAGACCCGGCCCGAGGGGTTCTGCGGTGAGCACCACAGCAGCATCTTTTCCGACCCGTCCAGTCGCGATTGCGCATCCTCGAGGTCAACGGCATAGCTTTCACCATCACGCACCAATGGGCATTCGACCACGCGGCGGCCGGATTTGTTCACTTTGTGCGCGAACTCATGGTAAACAGGGGAGAAGATCACAATCCCGTCGCCCGGCTGAGACCAGACATCCAGACACAGGGCGATCGCGTTGCCCAACCCCTGCGACGTCAGGACCCAATCTGTGTCAATCTCCCACCCGTGGCGATTTACCATCCACCACTGGACCGAAGCCAGATAGTCCGGATGCATCCAGGAATAGCCGAACACACCGTGATCGACGGCCTGTTGCACGGCATCAATCACGCAAGGCGCTGTGCGATAATCAGAATCCGCAGTCCACATGGCCAGCCCGTCATCTGGCGAAATGCCATAGAGGCGCTCCATCTTGTCCCATTTTGAACTGTTGGTGCCCCGGCGGTCGGTGAGGTCGTTGAACGTCATGTCATCTCCATCTGTCGCGACGAAAGCTAGTTACAATCGCGGCAGGTGCAAGGGGGGCGTTGCGGCGGATCGCACGATGGCCTAAATCAACTTCATGAAACGCACTATTCTGATCCATCCCGACCCCCGCCTGAAAAAGGTCTGTGCCCCCGTGGCCGATCTGACGGATGAGCTGCGCAAGCTGGCCGACGACATGCTGGAGACGATGTATGACGCGCCCGGCGTCGGGTTGGCCGCGCCGCAGATCGGAGTGCTGGATCGGTTGATCGTGCTGGATTGCGTCAAGGAAGAGGGCGAGGCCCCGCGCCCCTTGATCATGTTCAACCCCGAGATCATCGCGTCGTCCGACGAAACGAATGTGTACGAGGAAGGTTGCCTGTCGATCCCCGAGCAATATGCCGAGGTCACCCGTCCCAAAGTCGTGGATGTGGCCTGGATCGACCGCGACGGCAACGCGCAGCAGGAAACCTTCGACGGCCTTTGGGCCACCTGTGTGCAACATGAGCTCGACCATCTGAACGGTAAGTTGTTCATCGACTATCTCAAACCGCTGAAACGCCAGATGATCACGCGCAAAATGCAAAAGTTGAAACGTGAAATGGCCCGCGCATGACGGTCCGCGCTTGTCTGCCTTGGCCTGACAAACGTCTGCGCACCAAGGCGGAAGACGTGGCAGAGGTCACCGATGAAATTCGCGCCATCTGGAATGACATGATCGACACGATGGAGGCGATGCCCGGCGTCGGCCTCGCCGCGCCTCAGATCGGGGTGATGTTGCGGCTGGCCGTGGTGGATGGCTCGACCGAGCGGGGCAGGGCCGTTCGTCTGGCGAACCCCGAAATCCTGCACAGTTCGATTGAGCTACGTGAACATGATGAGGCCAGCCCGAACCTGCCCGGCGTCTCGGCCAAGGTGAAACGTCCGCGTGCGGTAACGGTGAAGTTCTTGAACGAACAGGGCATGATTGATCGTCGTGACTTTGTGGGGATCGAAGCCACCAGCGTACAACATCAGATCGACCACCTGAACGGTCGGATGTATTTCGACCGGCTCAGTAAAGTCAAACGTGACATGCTGCTGCGCAAAGCCAAGAAACTCGTGTAATCGGGCTTCAGCCCAGCATCCCCAACCTCCGGAGGCCCCTCATGCGTATCATCTTCATGGGAACGCCCGACTTCTCGGTACCGGTGTTGGATGCTCTGGTTGCCGCCGGACATGAGATCGCCGCCGTCTATTGCCAGCCGCCCCGCCCAGCAGGGCGTGGCAAAAAGGACCGTCCCACCCCGGTTCACGCACGGGCCAAGGTATTGGGGTTCGACGTTCGTCATCCGGTCTCGCTGAAATCGCCCGACGAACAAGCGGCGTTTGCGGCTTTGAACGCAGACGTCGCAGTCGTTGTCGCCTATGGCCTGCTGTTGCCGCAGCCCATTTTGGACGCGCCTAAACATGGCTGTTTGAACATTCACGCCAGCCTGTTACCGCGCTGGCGCGGGGCTGCTCCGCTTCAGCGTGCGATCATGGCGGGCGACGCTCAGACGGGTATCTGCATCATGCAGATGGAGGCCGGGCTGGATACCGGCCCGGTCTTGTTGCGTCGGGCTACGGATATTGGGCCGCTGGAAACCACAGCGCAGCTTCATGATCGATTGTCAGAAATGGGCGCTGCTATGGTGGTTGAAGCGTTGGAGGAGCTGCCGAACCTGACCCCTGAGATTCAGCCTGAAGATGGCGTGACCTATGCTGCGAAGATCGACAAATCCGAGGCGCGCGTCGACTGGGCGCGTCCTGCCGCCGAGGTTGATCGGCAAATCCGGGGCCTGTCCCCGTTCCCCGGCGCCTGGACCGAGATCGAAGGCGAGCGGGTCAAGCTTTTGTCCTCTCGGCTGGCCGCTGGGCAGGGCGCTCCGGGAGAGGTTCTGAATGACACACTCCGCGTGGCCTGTGGCGACGGCGCGGTTGACCTTTTGCGGCTGCAACGGGCAGGGAAAGGGGCGCAGGATGTTGAAACCTTTTTGCGGGGGTGGCCTGTTTCGACCGGAACGCGGCTCAGTTCGGAGTAAACCAGATGTTCATGATATTGATGGGCACCGTCGTGATTGCCGGGATCGTGGGGTATCTGGCTGAAAAAACCGGATTTACCCACAATGGATACCTGCCCTCGATCATCATTTGCGTGGGCGGCGCGTTCCTGTTCTACTTTGTGCGCATCATGTTTGGCATCAGCTTCGGCCCGCCCGGACTGGACGCGGTCCTGTCATCCATCGGGGCGCTGATCATCGTGCCCACTCATTGGAGGAAATAACGTGCCCGTCATCGCCCTTGTCATCATCGGAGCCGCCGCCGGGTTTCTGGCGACACGACTGATGCGGATCGAGGCCGATATTCCCACAACCATGTTGATCGGCATCGTTGGCGCGCTGGTCGGCGGGTTCCTTCTACGTGCATTGATCGCCGTAGCGGGCTGGCTGTCGGGCTTTGTCGGTGCGGTTTTGGGTGCGTTGTTGGTGATCTGGATCTGGCAGACATACCTGCGCCGTTGACCTCTTGACCTTTCGGAATCAATTCGGCCAGATCGCCGCAGATTTTATCTGAAAGGTGTTCCATGCCACAGGATCTGAACCCAGGTGACGTCGCACTTATGGGGGTGCCTCTGGATCTTCATTCCTCGTTTCTGCAAGGGCCCGCCTTTGCCCCTGGTCGTATTCGCGAGGCTCTGCATTCCGGAGCCGCTAACCTGACCGCAGAGGATGGCACAGATCTCGGCGCGACCGACCGCTTCAAGGATACAGGCGACCTGGATGTGTTCGAGATGATCGGACAGGAACCTATTGACCGGATCGAAGCCGGTGCTGCTGCGCGGATTTCAAGCGGTGCGCGACTGTTATCTCTGGGAGGGGACCATTCGGTTGCCTATCCGCTGATCAAGGCGCATTCGGAACGGTATGAGGGGTTGAACATCCTGCATATCGACTCGCATCCCGACTTGTATGACAGTCAGCAGGTCGGTCCGCTGGGCCATGGCTGCCCCTTCGCGCGGGTAATGGAGACCTGCGCAATCAACCGTCTGGTGCAGGTTGGTATCCGTACCATGAACAAGCACCAGCAGGAACAGGCCGACAAGTTCGGCGTCGAAGTGATCGACATGCAAAGCTGGCGCCCCGATCTTGAAATCAGCTTTGATGGCCCTGTTTACCTCTCCCTGGATCTGGATGCGTTGGACCCTGCCTTTGCGCCCGGCGTGTCGCATCATGAACCCGGTGGGTTAAGCACCCGCGAGGTGATCAACCTGATCCGCCGTTTCAAGGGGCAGTTGGTCGGCGCTGACATTGTCGAATTGAATCCTCATCGTGACCCGTATGGGATGACGGCCATGGTGGCTGCGAAATTCGTCAAAGAGATCGGAGCCAGGTTGCTGTCACGCTGAGGTCATCGTGCGTCGCAGGTTGCGGATGATCCAAGTTGCGGCACATTACGGGTCGTGAGGGCGAACCGTTCAACTTCGGTCGCGCTCATCCAGTGCATGTCCTCGGCCGAGGCCGCGTCAAGCGTGTACCAGTAGAAGGCCGGGTCAACACCGATATCGGCATAGTAGTCCAGGTACCGGTCATGCTCTGGGTCGTCTTTGGGGATTTCGGTGGCCACGATGTTCCAGCCGCCCCAACTGTGCACGCCAACGCAGGCACCAGGTTCCAGAACGCGGCGGTTGCCTGCCAGAAACAGGTCCGTGCCGCCCGACGCCACCATGCCGTCCGACGGAACAATCGTGTCAAACCCCATTTCCCGCACAACGCGCGAGAAGACGACATTTGCGTCATCGTCCACGGAGCCTTCAATATATTGCAGGACAAGGGTTTTAACCTGCGGATTGCTGCGGATGACCTCCTGAAAGGCATCCAAGGACGTGTGGTCGATAGTACCCGAGGCGACAATCCGGTCGCTCTGTGCCTCAAACCGCAGGGCGTCGTAGGATGGGGTACACCCGGCCATAAGGGCGAAACTGACTGCAAAGCAGAACTGTGGTTTCATTGCAGGCGTATTCCTTTTGGCGCGCCGTCTAGGCCTTTGCTTTCTTGGGTTTGAACGGGGCCATGCCCGTCCGGGCCAACTCGTCGGCTTTTTCGTTTTCAGGATGGCCCGCGTGACCTTTGACCCATTCCCAGGTCACGTCATGGCGGGTTTGTGCCTCATCCAGCCGCTGCCACAAATCTACATTCTTAACAGGCTTCTTGTTCGAGGTCTTCCAACCGTTCCGCTTCCACCCGAAAATCCACCCCGTGACGCCGTTTTTCACGTAGGCGCTGTCAGTCACAACGGTGATCTTCGAGGCCCGCTCCAATGTTTCTAGCGCGCTGATCGCAGCCAGCAGCTCCATCCGGTTGTTTGTGGTTTCGGCCTCGCCGCCGCTGAGTTCCCGTTCTTTCAGGACATTGTCGCCATCCATCGCGCGCAGCAGAACCCCCCAGCCGCCGGGGCCCGGATTGCCGGAACATGCGCCGTCCGTATAGGCGAACAGCTCAGGCATGGGCCAGCACCAGAATGAAACCGTCATATGAACCCGCAAGGCCGGCACCCACGCCCGTCGTGATCCGGTCGATGGTGAACCCGGACTTTGTCATAGCCTCCTCGATTTCAGTTTGTGAAAAATAGGTGTAGTAGCGATCCAGATCGTCGCGATGTTCACCCGTGCCCAGTTTCAGGCCCAGAAAAAAAACACCCTCGGGTTTCAGCGCTTTGTGGATGGCGGACAGATGCCGCGCAAAATCCGCGCGCGGGGCGTGCAGCAGGGAAAAGCTGGCATAGATGCCGTCATATTCAGCCTCTTCCGTCACGTCGTCAAACGTGCCCAGACGCGCGTCAATCCCGTTCTGCTGCGCATGTTCGACAAAGGCGGGCGTGGCATCAAGGGCACGGACACGCAGCCCTTCGCGTTGTAGAAAGGCGCTGTCCGATCCGGGGCCGGAACCGAGATCCAGCACATAACCGCCTTCCGCAACCGCTTCGGCAAAGGCCATGCGGGCTTCGATCTGTTCGGGGGGCAGGGGGATGCTCAGATATTCGGCCACGCGGGCAGTGTAGGCGTCAATCGTTCTCTTGTCGGTCACAGGTACACTCCAACGGCTAAGCAGGCCAGAACAACGGCCGTCAGCATCATGCGCAGACGCATCCACCAGACCGGCGTCAATCGCCAGTATGAGAACACAGCGTCCAGCAAAAGCAACCCGGCAAAACCCCACATCAGGTTGGTGCCTGCAGCGACCGGCCCGCCGCCCGTTTTCGCAAAGGCCCAAAGTGCGGGCAGAACCGAGAGCAGATAGCAGGTCGCCGCCTTGCTACCAGATGTCTTGGTCGAAAAACCCCACAGCACGCCGGACATAAAGCTGAGGATGACAGAGCCGTAGAACAACTGCACATAAGGCCCCACAAAACGAGCCCCAAGCGCCTGAGTACCCCAAGCGTGCAGATCGTCATTCAGGTAGGTCAGTGCGCCCCAGAGAAAGGGGATCAGCCCGGCCAGCCCCAGAAATAACGGGGCTCTTGGTATGCCGCTCATGCCGGTTCGCGCAGCACGCGCGGGACTTTGAACTCGACGTTCTCAACAGCGGTTTCGACCATCTCGACCGTCACGTCGTAATGGTCGCGAAATGCGTCGATCACCTCGTTGACCAGAACTTCTGGGGCCGAAGCACCGGCGGTGATGGCAACCGAGGAAATCCCTTTCAGCGCCCGCCAGTCGATATCGGTGGACCGTTGCACCAGTTGGGCATAGTCGCACCCAGCACGCGCGGCGACCTCGACCAAGCGGCGTGAGTTTGACGAGTTTGGAGCGCCCACAACCAACAAAGCGTCGGATCTGGGGGCGACGGCTTTGACGGCCTCTTGCCGGTTTGTGGTGGCGTAGCAGATATCTTCTTTATGCGGGCCGACGATGGCGGGAAACCGGGCTTCAAGCGCGGCTATGATATCCTTGGTGTCATCGACTGACAGGGTGGTCTGAGTGACAAAGGCCAACTTTTCGGGGTTGCGCACCTGAACGGTGGCCACATCCTCGACCGTTTCGACTAGCAGAACTTCGCCCTCGGGCAGTTGCCCCATCGTGCCGACGGTTTCGGGATGGCCCTTGTGGCCGATCATGATCATCTGCAACCCGGCCTCAGCATGGCGCTGCGCCTCGACATGGACCTTGGAGACCAGAGGGCAGGTGGCGTCGACATAGATCATTTCGCGCTGTGCGGCTGTGGCCGGGACGGATTTTGGCACGCCATGGGCCGAGAAAATCACCGGGCGATCATCGGGGCATTCGTCCAGTTCCTCGACAAACACCGCGCCTTTTTCGCGTAAACCGTCGACCACGAACTTGTTGTGCACGATCTCGTGGCGCACATAAACCGGCGCGCCCCATTTTTGCAGGGCCATCTCGACGATTTTGATCGCCCGGTCCACACCGGCGCAAAACCCGCGCGGGGCGGCAAGATACAAGGTCAGCGGGGGCTTGTTCATGTCACATACTCCTTACGGCCACAGGTAGGTCTTTTCCTCGCCATGGTCCAGACAGGACTGTGTCATTCAACTGACATGAATCAGTGTTAGCAATCAGATGTTTCAGCACCTGTTCCTAGTTTAAGCAACGCGGTCAGGGCATTTGCCCCGACCGCGTCGATTTTTAAGCCTAACTGACGGGGGCGGTGTTACTGCCCACTTGCCGCGACGCTGCGCGGCTCCATCGGGACGTCACGCGGAGGGCGGCCGATTACGTCGCGCAAATCCTCCAGCTCGATGAAGTTGTCGGCTTGGCGGCGGAGCTCGTCCGAGATCATCGGCGGCTGGCTGCGGATGGTCGAGACGACCGAAACGCGCACGCCCTGACGTTGCAGGCTGGCAATCAGCGGGCGGAAATCCCCATCGCCCGAAAACAGCACGATATGATCAACGCGCGGTGCCAGTTCCATGGCATCGACGGTCAGTTCGATATCCATGTTCCCTTTGACTTTCCGACGCCCCATGCTGTCGGTGTATTCCTTGGCGGGTTTCGTCACCATGGTGAAGCCGTTGTAATGCAGCCAGTCCACCAGGGGTCGGATCGGGGAATACTCGTCATTTTCCAGTAGCGCTGTGTAGTAGAAAGCACGAAGCATCTTGCCGCGACGCATGAATTCTTGGCGCAGCAATTTGTAGTCGATGTCAAACCCCAGTGCTTTTGCGGCCGCATAAAGATTCGAGCCGTCGATGAACAGCGCTAGCCGTTCGTCTTTATAAAACATAAATAGGTCCTTCCGGTATCTACCAGAACGCCGGGTGTTACGTGAGTGAGCTTAGGAAATAGGCGGCGCGCTGATACGCCTATAATTAGTGTTTTTAATGTGTATCGCAAGTATGCAATTCACCGAATATAGGGAGTAGAATGCGCAAGATTACGTCAGAATCGGTGATCGCACTGGGTGCAAATCTCAATTTGAGAGGTTATGGGCCCAAGGTGACACTTGAGAAGGCTCTTGACGCACTAAAGCGTCAGGGGGTGGTGATTCGCGCGGTCAGCCGCTTTTTTGAGACACCGTGTTTCCCAGCCGGCGCGGGGCCAGACTATGTTAATGCCGCAGCTTTGATTGAGACAGAAAAGACGCCGTCCGAATTGCTGCATCTGCTGCATGAGGTGGAGAAGGAATTCGGGCGCGAGCGGATTCAGCGCTGGGGGATGCGGACGCTGGATTTGGATCTGGTGTGTTTTGGTGACAGCGTATTGCCCGACCGGACGGAGTACGAACGCTGGAGGACACTGCCGCAAGATGACCAGATGCAACGCGCACCGGACCAGTTGATTCTGCCGCATCCGCGGCTTCAGGATCGCGCATTTGTGCTGGTTCCGATGGCCGATATCGCCCCGGATTGGGAGCATCCAGTCTTGGGTCAGAGCGTTCGGGAAATGCTGGCGCAGCTACCTGCCGATGAAATTGCCTCTGTCACCCCTTTGTGAAGGGTGCATTTGCAGCATTTCTTGCTTGTCAAGGCGGGGATTCGCCCTTAGATAAACCTCTTCCTGACATGGATTCAGAAACGGAGAGCGCCCCATGGCCCGCGTGACGGTAGAAGATTGCGTAGACAAGGTACAAAACCGGTTTGAGCTGGTGATGCTTGCCGCCCATCGTGCGCGTGAGATTTCAGCCGGTGCCGCGATCACCGTGGACCGCGACAACGACAAGAACCCGGTCGTGTCGCTGCGCGAAATCGCCGATGAAACCCAAAGCGCTGATGAGCTGCGCGAGCGCCTGATCGAGGCCAACCAGACCCAGATCGAGGTTGACGAGCCTGAAGAGGATCAGATGGCTCTGCTGATGGGTGCGGAATCCGACAAGCCCGCCGATGACGACATGTCCGAAGAGAAGCTGCTGCGCGCTCTGATGGAGGCTCAAGGCCAGGGGTAATCCCCAAAGACGAAGGTGCGGACCGGATGATTTCTGCTGAAGACCTGATTGCGCTGGTCCGCAACTACAACCCCAAGACAAATGCTGACCGCATAACCCGAGCTTATGAGTTTGGGAAACAGATGCACGAAGGTCAGTTTCGCCACTCGGGCGAGCCCTATTTCACTCATCCCGTTGCCGTTGCCGCCATCCTGACCGAACAGCGTCTGGATGATGCCACGATCATTACCGCGCTGCTGCATGACACGATCGAGGACACCAAAGCCAATTACAGCAAGGTGTCCGAGCTGTTTGGCGATGAAGTGGCCAAGCTGGTCGATGGGGTCACCAAGCTGACCAACTTGCAGCTGTCCAGCCGCGAAACCAAACAGGCCGAGAATTTCCGTAAACTGTTCATGGCCATGTCCAAGGATTTGCGGGTCATTCTGGTCAAGCTGGCCGACCGTCTGCACAATATGCGCACGATCAAGGCGATGCGCCCGGAAAAGCAGATCGTCAAGGCGCGCGAGACAATGGATATCTACGCGCCGCTTGCCGGCCGGATGGGGATGCAATGGATGCGCGAAGAGCTGGAGGACCTGGCTTTCCGCGTGCTGAATCCCGAAGGCCGCCAGTCGATCATCCGGCGGTTCATCACTCTGCAACGTGAAACCGGCGATGTGATCCACCGGATCACGGGCGACATGCGGTTCGAGCTGGAAAAAGCCGGGATCGAAGCCGAGGTCTTTGGCCGCGCAAAGAAACCCTATTCGATCTGGCGCAAGATGCAGGAAAAGGATCAGGGGTTCTCGCGCCTGTCCGACATATACGGGTTCCGCATCATCACCCAGACGGAAGAAGATTGTTACCGGACGTTGGGCGCAATC
Source organism: Ruegeria sp. CDSA089 (assembly GCF_059612205.1). Lineage (NCBI taxonomy): Bacteria > Pseudomonadati > Pseudomonadota > Alphaproteobacteria > Rhodobacterales > Roseobacteraceae > Ruegeria > Ruegeria sp. CDSA089. The sequence goes on from NZ_JBXWQD010000010.1 coordinate 46,173, forward strand.
CACCAACGCTGGCGTGCGGTGCCGGGGCGGTTCAAGGACTATATCAGCCAGCCAAAATCCAACGGCTACCGCTCGATTCACACCACAGTGTCGGGGCGCGACGGTAAGCGCGTCGAGGTGCAAATCCGTACCCGTCAGATGCACGACGTGGCTGAGACGGGTGTGGCGGCGCATTGGTCTTATCGGGATGGGGTGCGGTCGGAAAACCCGTTTGCAGTCGATCCAGCCAAGTGGATCGCGAACCTGACCGAGCAGTTCGATAGTGAGGATGACCACGAGGATTTCCTCGAAGCAGTTAAGCTTGAGATGTATTCGGACCAGGTGTTCTGCTTCACACCCAAGGGCGATGTGGTGAAACTGCCGCGTGGGGCGACACCAATAGATTTCGCTTATGCGATCCACACACGGATCGGTCATGCCTGCGTTGGCGCCAAGGTAGATGGTATCAGGGTTCCGCTATGGACCCGGATCAAGAACGGCCAATCGGTTGATGTCATCACCGCGGACGGTCAGACCCCGCAGGTCACTTGGCTTGAGATTGCTGTCACCGGCAAGGCCCGCACCGCCATCCGGCGCGCTTTGCGAGAGGTGGATCGCGAGCGCTTTATCAAACTGGGCAAAGAACTGGCGCGCTCGGGCTTCGAACATGTGGGGCGCAAGGCCACAGACAAGGCGCTGGAGACGGCCGCTAAACACTTGCGCCTGAAGGATCGAGACGAACTGTTGGCCCGGCTAGGCAGCGCCGAACTGACCGCCCATGATGTGGTCAGCGCCGTTTACCCGGAACTGACGCAGGATGAAGGCGACGCCATCCCGTTGCGCCGTGCCGTAATCGGGCTTGAGCCGGGGCAGAAATTTGACCGCGCGCCGTGCTGTCAGCCTCTACCTGGTGAACGCATCGTCGGCATTACCTATCGCGGCAAAGGCGTGGTGGTTCACGCCATCGACTGTAATCGTCTGACCGAGTTCGAGGGCGAGCCCGAGCGGTGGGTTGACCTGCATTGGCATACCGGAACCCATCCGGCGGTCTACGGTGCAACGCTGGAGTTGACCATCGGGAATGATGCGGGCGTACTGGGGCGTATTTGCACATTGATTGGCGAGAAAAAGGCCAATATCTCAAACTTGGAATTCGTTGATCGCAAACCGGATTTTTACCGATTGTTGATCAGTGTCGAACTGCGTGATCTCGAACAGCTGCATTCGCTGATGCTGATGCTTGAAGCCGAAAGCGACGTAGCGGCGGTGGAACGGTTCAGGGACAGGTCCAAGACCGCCGTGGCGGCTGGCTGAGAAGGGGTGATCAGGAGTGGTATTCAAGCGCCGAGATCGACGCTCGCCTGTCCAGATCGCATCTGAATTCGTCTACCCCCGTGGCGGATGGACCCGAGCCTTTCACTATGTCAAACACCGTGTACGCCGGTTGCCCGATTCCCCGGAACGTATCGCACGTGGGATCGGGGCAGGGGTGTTTGCTGCCTTCACGCCCTTTTATAGCCTGCACTTTGTGGTTGCCGCCCTTCTGGCGCGGTTGATTAATGGCAATATTCTGGCTGCGCTGAGTGGGACATTCTTTGGTAATCCGTTGACATATGTCCCGATCGGCGTTGTCAGCCTGCAAACCGGCCACTTCATTCTGGGTACCAAATTCGAAGAAGGTGACACCCACGGTCTGATGGGCAAATTCGCTGGTGCGCTCGGCGATCTGAAGAACAATTTTCTGGCGATCTTCACCGACCGCATGGCCGACTGGTACGGGCTAAGGATCTTTTATGATGAGGTGTTTTTTCCCTATCTGGTTGGGGGGATTCTGCCCGGTCTTGTCGCCGGGGCTGTGTGTCACTACCTGAGCCTGCCGTTGATCCGAACCTATCAGCAGCGCCGCCGGGCCAAGATCAAAGCCAAGTTCGACGAAATCCGGCGGTTGGCTGAATCCAAGCCTGCCGTTTCGGTTCCAAAACCACTAGGCTCGGGCCAGAATTCGGCAAAGGAATCAAACGATGTCTGACAATATCCTGCGTCTGGGCGTGAATATCGACCACGTAGCAACCGTGCGCAACGCGCGCGGTGGGGCGTACCCTGACCCTCTGCGCGCCGCCAAGCTGGCGGAAGAGGCCGGGGCTGATGGCATCACGGCCCATCTGCGCGAAGATCGCCGCCATATCTCGGACGCCGATATCGACGGGCTGATGGAGGTGCTGTCGGTGCCCCTGAACTTTGAAATGGCTGCGACGCCCGAGATGCAGCAGATCGCCCTGCGGCACAAACCGCATGCGGTGTGCATCGTTCCCGAAAAGCGCGAAGAACGGACGACCGAGGGCGGTTTGGAAGTCGCGCGCGAGGAAAACAAGCTGGCCCATTTCATCGCCCCCCTGCGCGACGTTGGCTGCCGCGTGTCTATTTTCATCGCCGCCGACCAACGCCAGATCGAAGCCGCGCACCGTATCGGTGCTGAGGTGATCGAGCTGCACACGGGCGCTTATTGCGACGCTGTCTCCGACGGCCACCCAGACGTAGCCAACCAAGAGCTGGACAGCCTGCGCGAGATGTCCGCATTTGCCCATTCGCTCGGGCTGGAGGTACACGCCGGCCATGGCCTGACCTATGACACCGTGCAGCCCGTCGCGGCTTTCCCCGAGGTGCGCGAGTTGAACATCGGCCACTTTTTGATCGGCGAGGCTATCTTTCGCGGCCTGACCCCGGCGATTGCCGAGATGAGACGGCTGATGGATGAGGCGCGGGTAGTCGTCTGATCGTTAAGGTAACGCTATGGATTCGAACAATTTGTGGCGCTACAGCGTCTTGCTTGTCCAAGTCCGGTTTTTAATGCCGATCGCTATTGTCGTTCTGTGGCATGTGACCGGGCTCAATTTGGCGAATGTGGGGATTCCTTTCCTGTGTGCGATTGCCGCAGCGATGATAACGGGCTGCGGCACAGCGCGGTCGATGGGCCGAATGCCGCACTTGCGCGAGGTGCTTTGCTTTGCGGTTGCGGGGACCGTGATATTCATGATCGTGAACGCTGCGGCCTATCTGATTTTGGCGATCAGCAATATCGGACCGGTCGATATGTCGCTTCTGATGTATTGGCACAGAGGTGGCTATATGGGCAGCCTTATGCTGTATCTGGCGATTTTTGCTTTCTTCGCCAACAGCGTTCTATTCTATCTGTCGACCAAAATGGAACTCAGGGCGATTGCCAGACGGCGTAGCAAAGAAAGCGCGAAATGATCCTAGGCATCGGCACAGACCTCGCAAATATAGAGCGTATTCAGGGTACACTAGACCGGTTCGGCGACCGGTTCCGCAATCGTGTCTTCACCGACACCGAACAGCGCAAGGCCGAACGTCGCCATGACACGGCTGGCACCTATGCCAAGCGCTGGGCCGCGAAAGAGGCGTGCTCCAAGGCGTTGGGCACTGGCCTGCGCATGGGCATCGCGTGGAAGGACATGGCCGTCACCAACCTTAACACCGGCCAGCCGGTAATGCATGTCACCGGCTGGGCCGCCGAGCGCCTGCGCGAGATGACCCCCGAAGGCCATGAGGCAATCATTCACGTCACCCTGACCGACGACCACCCTTGGGCGCAGGCTTTCGTAGTGATTGAGGCGCGCGCCATCACGAACGCAGCGGCCAGCCTTGACTAACCTCTCTGCGCCCCGCATGTAGCACCCCAACAAACCAAGGACCGGAGAGCAGTATGGCCGAGGACGTCAAAACCGGAAATCCCGTATGGGAGACGATCAAAACCATCGTCTACGCTTTGCTGATCGCAGGCGTATTCCGCACACTGTTCTTTCAACCTTTCTGGATTCCCTCGGGGTCGATGAAACAGACCCTGCTGATCGGGGATTTTCTGTTCGTCAACAAGATGGCCTATGGCTATTCCTACGCCTCCTGTCCCAGCCTGATCATTCCCCGCTTTGGCCTCAACATCGATGCCGAGGATATCTGCGGCTGGCTGCCGGGCGATGAAGACACGCGTATCTGGGGCGGTGAACCCGAGCGCGGCGATGTGATTGTGTTCCGTCACCCGGTCAATGGTCGCGACTACATCAAACGTCTGATCGGCTTGCCGGGTGACCGAATTCAGATCCGCGAGGGTCAGATCATTCTGAACGGAACGCCGGTTCCGCAAAAACCCGATGGTGTGTTCACCGAATTGGCCGAGCCTCAGGGTTCGCAAGGGTTGCGCCCGCGCTGTGAAAATGGCCCGGTCGGGTTTGGCGGTCGCTGCGAAAAATCGCGGATGATCGAAACCCTGCCCAATGGAGTCTCGTATGACGTGCTGAATATCGGCAACCAAGGGTCGGACAATACCGGAATCTACACCGTGCCTGAAGGCCACTATTTCTTCATGGGCGACAACCGCGACAACTCCAGCGACAGCCGCCTGCCGCAATCCGCGGGCGGAGTGGGATTTGTCCCTTATCAGGACCTGATCGGTCGGGCGGACCGGATCATGTTCTCGTCCGCTGGCCGGTCGATGCTCTTCTTCTGGACCTGGCGCGGGGATCGGTTCTTCAAGGCGGTGAATTGAAACTTTCGGCCGAGATAAAAGCGTTTCAGCAACGTTTGGGGTACCAATTTTCCGACCCTGAATTGCTGCTGCGCGCTTTGACCCATGGCTCGGTGTCCTCGCCGACGCGCCCCGATAACCAGAGGCTCGAATTTCTGGGCGACCGCGTGTTGGGTTTGGTTATGGCAACAGCCCTGCTGGAAGCCGACAAGAAGGCGTCAGAGGGGCAATTAGCCCCCCGTTTCAACGCGCTTGTGCGAAAAGAGGCCTGCGCCGATGTCGCTCGTCAGATCGATTTGGGTGCGGTGCTGAAACTGGGTCGGTCAGAAATGCTGTCCGGTGGCCGCCGCAAACAAGCCCTATTGGGCGACGCGATGGAGGCGGTGATCGCCGCCATATACCGCGATGCCGGGTTCGAGGCCGCCCGCGACGTGATCCTGCGCCTCTGGGGCGACCGGATCCACAAGGTCGAGGCCGACGCGCGCGACGCAAAAACATCACTTCAGGAATGGGCGCAAGCACGCGGCCAAAAGCCGCCCTCTTACGTTGAAATCAAACGCAGCGGCCCCGATCACGCCCCGATCTTCACCATCGCGGCCCGTCTGCAAGACGGTGCCGAAGCGCAGGCAACCGCAGGTTCCAAACGCCAAGCGGAACAAGCAGCGGCCAAGGCCTTGCTGGACAGCCTACCTAAATAGTCCCACTCGTTTCTGCCCGGATCCCCTTCATCTGGCCAAAAATATCCCGGGGGTGAGCCCGGATAAAATCCGGGCGAGGGGGCTGGCCCCCTCCCGGTCGGATTGGCGCAGCCAATTCGAAGCACACAGGCGCGATGATCCACACACGCTCACCCTGTCAAAACCCTCTGGCCCGCCGGTGCTTTCTGCTATAGGGGTGCGCACTTGCAAACAGGATCGCAATACACATGACCACACGTGCCGGATTTATCGCCCTGATCGGAGAGCCCAACGCGGGCAAATCCACCCTTCTGAACCGCATGGTCGGGGCCAAGGTCTCGATCGTGACGCATAAGGTACAAACAACCCGCGCCCGCATCCGGGGCGTGGCGATGGAAGGCGACGCACAGTTGGTTTTTGTCGATACGCCTGGCCTGTTCAAACCCCGCCGCCGTCTTGACCGCGCCATGGTCGCCGCAGCCTGGGGCGGGGCAGCTGATGCGGATGTCGTCGTTTTGATGATCGAGGCCCATCGCGGTATCACAGAAGGCGTTGAACGTATCCTCGAAGGGCTCGAGGAAATTGGTCAAAGCCGTACCGTCGCGCTTGCGATCAACAAGATAGACAAAGTGCCTTCGGAAAAACTGCTGGCGCTGACGAGCGACCTGAACGCACGCTATTCTTTTTCCGAGACTTTTATGATTTCCGCAGAAAAAGGTCACGGTGTCGACGACCTGCGCCAATGGCTGGCACGCGAACTGCCCGAAGGCCCATGGCTCTACCCCGAAGACCAGATTGCTGATCTGCCGCTGCGCATGATCGCAGCCGAGATGACGCGTGAAAAGCTAACCCTGCGCCTGCATCAGGAACTGCCATACCAACTGACCGTCGAGACTGAGAATTGGGAAGAGCGCAAAGACGGCTCGGCCAAGATTGATCAGGTCATCTACGTCATGCGCGACGGTCACAAGGGCATAGTGCTGGGCAAGCGGGGCGAGACGATTAAAGCCGTCAGTCAGGCTGCCCGCGCTGAACTGGAAGAGTTTCTCGACCGCAAAATCCATCTGTTTCTGCAAGTGAAAGTCCGGCCTAACTGGCTGGAGGAATCCGAGCGGTATTCGGAAATGGGTCTGGATTTCAAAGACGGCAACGCATGACACGGGCTAAGAATGTTCGACGAAAATTCTCGGCGCTTGTCGATGGATGGCGCACATGGCCCGTCTGACCGCAGAGTTTTGGGTTCACGCCTATCTGGCCCGATTGCGGTTTCAGGAAATACCCGCTTTTGTCGTCGCACATGGCGATGATACCGCAGGGGCCGTCCTGATCAAGCTGAACACGCTGGACGGGCAGGCCACAGCTTTTCACCGCAGCTTCGATCTGTTGAGCGGTGAGCGGAAATGGGTCGAGCTAACCTCGGGGTCCGAAAGGGATGTCGATGCTGCCATCGCGAAACAACGTAGTTTTGATCCTGACCTTTGGGTAATCGAGGTCGAGGATCGGCAAGGGCGTCATCTGCTGGGGGAAGAGGGGTTGCTATAGGCCCACGGAGCCAAGCCGTTTTTGTGTTTGGAAAGCAACAATTTCTTGGTTGATTGGTGCTGACCCCGAATGAGTGATTTCTTCTTCACTCAGGCTCGGCATCCTATTTTCTTAGGTGTGTGCGATGCCGCTGCGATAAAAAAATCTATTGGTATTGACGCAGTTTCTCTAAAAACAGGAGATCGATTTGAACTTCCTGAAGACCTGCTTTTTGGGTTTAGGCCTTTCTTTGATTGTCGCATTGCAATTACCTTCGATAGCGATTGCTCAACAACCCTTGGGGGGCGCAAGTGATAGTAGGCCTCAGAAGCAGTTGAGCGCAAACGACGTGCATCTGATGATATTGCACTTCGGAACGGGTCAAATGCCATTTGCCGGTGGCGTGTTTTGTCCTGTTAAGAACGGGACTACAAAAAAGTGCAGGGGGGATAACGGCGGTTACGTCATGGGCCCATTTGGCTTCAACATAGGTGCAGAGTGGATATCGCGGAAAAGGAAAAGTGGTGCTCCTGGCGCTATGTTGGATAGTGTTCCTGTCCATTCTGGTGGTCAATTCGTGTTGTTTGAAGGTCAAAGAGGAGGTAACTCCAAAGTGCTGCCGAACGGGGGGACCTACGCATTTGTGGCGAAGCGGGGGGTGGTGTATGTCATTCCCGCCAGAACGCAGACAATGGAACAGGCTGTAGATTCAGCCCGAGCTATTTTAGCTTCTCGATACGGTAAGCAGTCAGACAGCCTGCGAGTCGAGCCGATTGCAGCGGTGGAGTACAATTGCTCTAGCAAGCGGCGGAACCGTGTCTGTACCGTGGGAAAACAGCTTGATCCAAGATCGTTGGTGGCGCGTCGAAACTAGAATAATGGTGAGTATCTTTAACAAACGTTTTGGATAATAAATGTACGACGGGCTCAGCCTTTTTCGATTTTTCTCAATCTGCGTTCCTGCCTGGTAGCAAAACAGTGGACTGGCGCGATCACGGCATACTCTTGACCACTCGCCGACATGGTGAGACGGCGGCGATCATTGAGGTATTTACCCAAGCCCATGGTCGGCATGCGGGCGTTGTGCGAGGTGGGACCAGTCGCAAGATCGCGCCAATCCTGCAACCAGGCGCGCAATTGGATGTGTTGTGGCGGGCGCGGCTTGAAGAACATATCGGGACGTTTCAGGTCGAGCCGCTCCGATCTCGCGCGGCCGCGGCGTTTTCAGGGCGTCTGGCGCTGGCCGGGTTGAATTCGGTGGTCGCCTTGCTGTCCTTTTGCCTGCCTGAACGTGAGCCGCATCCGGCGATTTACAAACATTCGGAACAGTTGATGGATTTGCTGGGGCAGGATGAGGTCTGGCCTTTGGCTTATCTGCTCTGGGAATTGGCGTTGCTGGAAGAGCTTGGATTTGGGCTGGATTTGTCTAGTTGCGCTGTGACCGGATCGACCGAGGGGCTGGTCTATGTCTCGCCCAAAACCGGGCGCGCGGTCAGTGCCCAAGGTGCAGGCGAATGGGCGGATCGGCTATTGCCGCTTCCACCTTGTTTACGGGGCAAGGGATCCGCGCCGGATGAGGAGATCGCGCAGGGGCTGCAGACGACAGGCTATTTCCTTGAGAACCATTTGGCCCCGGCGCTAGGGCATAAGCCAGTGCCCGAAGTGCGAACCCGGTTTGTCGAGCGCTTCACTCGGCGGCTGTGAACACCATCTCATGCCCGTCTTCGTTGCGCAGGATCAGCACATTGCCGGAGACCTCAGATTGGGTCATCGCCAGCAGAGCGGCAAAATACATCCCTTCAGCTTCCAGTCCCGCGCAAGCCGCACGTGTTGCGCTCAGGTCCTGGATTTCGAACCACGGGTAGGGGGCGTTCAAGGTGCCGCTATAGCTGTTGCAGGGCGCGTGACCGCTGATCTTGCCATCCCCATGGAACTGCAACTGCGCGCTCGCGGCAAAGGGTTGGCTGTCGATTTCCTTTAAGGTCCAGATTTGACCCGCTGCACCATAGCTGGCGACAGTTTCATCCGTGCCGCATTGAAACAGAGCCAGCAGAGGAAATGTCAGGATCAATCGTACCATGAGAGGTTTCTACCTCGCTGTTGCCGCCGTGGGAAGCTGGGTTCAATAGGGGTTCTCGCCACTGATCAACTCGGCCCTGACCTCGCTGCGGGGGCGCCAGTTGTACCGGGTATCCTCGCGCGTGGGGGCCCAGGTTAGCGCACCGCTATTGCGCCATGGATCAAGGATCAGCCCCTCGTACATGGGCGCCCCCTTGGCGCTGATCAGTGCAGAATGGTGGATGATGCGAAACGCAGTTGGCGGAGACGTCGCCCAGTGCAAGTCCAACGTTTCGAAGTTTTCCTTCCGCAGACGAGCTGTCATGGCTTCTGCCCAATCGTTACACAGCCCCTTTTCTCGCAGGCCGTTTATGACTTTGGCGTTATGGATAATCGCCGAGTCAGTGACATTCCATTCGCGCGCCAGGTATTGAGAATACGTATAGGAGATGGTTGCAGCTGTTTGAGCTTCGGTTGGGTCCACGGTGGGGCTCAGGCTGCGGATCGCGCTGGCTAGCTCGTCTATTTCGTTCTGGCTGGCGGTCGGAGGCTGCGTTGCGCACCCTGCCAATGCCACCGCCGCGAAGGTCAGGAAAAGGACCAGAAAATGTCGGATCATAACGATGAAAACCCTGCTGAGTGTCGTCGTTGATTAACGGCATTCCAGGGGCAGGTACAGGGGGCTATTTTCGGTCGGCGGCAGAGGAACGATGGCAGAAAAAAGACCCGGCGCGTGCGCCGGGTCAAGTTGGGGAAACAGGAATGCCGTTTCAGCTCAGCAGACGTCTTGCGATAACCTGCGCCTGAATTTCGGCAGCTCCTTCGAATATGTTCAGAATCCGCGCGTCACATAGGACGCGGCTGATCTTGTATTCCAGCGCAAAGCCGTTGCCGCCGTGGATTTGCAGCCCGTTATCCGCCGCAGCCCAAGCGACGCGCGCACCCAGTAGCTTGGCCATGCCCGCCTCAAGATCACAGCGCTGGCCGTGGTCTTTCTCCCACGCGCTGAAATAGGTCAGCTGGCGCGCGATCATGATCTCAACCGCCATCATCGCAAGCTTGCCAGAGACGCGCGGGAAGTTGATCAGGGATTTGCTGAACTGCTTACGATCTTGTGCGTATTGCATGGCGATATCCAGCGCTGACTGAGCCACGCCAATGGCGCGGGCGGCGGTCTGGATACGGGCGGATTCGAAGGTCTCCATCAGCTGTTTAAAGCCTTTGCCTTCTTCGCCACCCAGCAGGTTTTCGCCCTTGACCTTGAAACCGTCAAAGCCCAGTTCGTATTCCTTCATGCCGCGATAGCCCAGAACCTCGATCTCGCCGCCGGTCATGCCGGGGGTTGGGAAAGGGTCTTCATCTGTTCCGGGCGTTTTCTCGGCCAGGAACATCGACAGACCACGGTGGTCGGTGCTGTCGGGGTTGGTGCGGGCCAGCAGGGTCATAACATGGGTCCGGGCCGCATGGGTGATCCAGGTTTTGTTGCCGGTGATTTCATAATCGCCATCGGCGTTCTTGACCGCGCGGGTGCGCAGGCTGCCAAGGTCGGACCCGGTGTTGGGCTCGGTGAAGACGGCGGTAGGTAGGATTTCAGCGCTGGCCAGTTTCGGCAGCCAGTTGGCTTTCTGCTCGTCCGTGCCGCCGGCGATGATCAGCTCGGCCGCGATCTCGGACCGCGTGCCCAGAGAACCCACGCCGATATATCCACGAGACAGTTCCTCGGACACCACGCACATCGAGGCTTTGGACAGGCCGAACCCGCCGAATTCCTCGGGGATGGTCAGCCCAAAGACGCCCATCTCGGCCAGTTCCTCGATGATTTCCATCGGGATCAGTTCGTCTTTCAGGTGCCATTCATGGGCGTGTGGCTCGACCTTTTCGACGGCATAGCGCCGAAACTGGTCGCGGATCATTTCCAGTTCTTCATCCAACCCTGAGGCGCCAAACATTGTGGCACCAGCCTGATCCTCCATCAATTCGACAAGGCGACTACGAGCGGCTTGCGAGTTTGCCTGCGCCATCAGGCTCTGGACTTCAGGAATTTGGAAACCAGACAGCGCGTCCCATCCCAGACCCATGTCTTGCAGGCGGATAACTTCGCCCTGATTCATGGGGATGCCGCCAGCGACCTGATGTAGGTATTCGCCAAAGGCGATCTGGTGCAGCAACTGTTCGATCTCGCCGAACTTGCCGTCGGCCTCCAGCGCTTCGGCCCAGCGTTGCATCTGTTGCAGAGACTGGTTGTAGGTGGCCAGCCATGCAAGGCCATGGGCGGCGGTCTGGTTGGCTTCGATCAACGCTCCGGATACCCGGCCCTCGGCGCTTACCATTTCGCGCACTGATTTGCGCGCGCGGTCAAACACCGCCTCTACAGCCGGAACGGCGGCGCGGGTCAGTGTCAGTAGGTCGGGCAAAATCGCGGATGCTGTCATCTGGGTCATATCCTGTCCGTCATGGGCCATGAATCACGTCCTTTTCTGGGTCGATTGGTCATACCATGCTGCACATGCAGCGCAACAAAAATACGTGCAAAGGCAAAAAAAAGTTCAATAATTACTCAAGAGATTTTGCGATGCAGAAACCGACTGGAGTGATATCACGGGTGGATGACGCTGTTTTCGCTTTTATCTCCACAGGATTTTCTGTTCGCGCTGCTCGTGGCTTTTGCAGCGGGATGGATCAAGGGTATGGTCGGTTTTGCCATGCCGATGGTTCTGATGTCGGGGATGAGCATTTTTTTACCACCGCAACTGGCGTTGGCCGGATTGATCCTGCCTGCATTGGTAACAAACGTCGTTCAGGCTCTTCGCGGCGGGCTTCCGGCTGCTGTCGATGCAGTGCGCCAGTTTCGCGTTTTCTTGCTAACCGGACTTCTGTTTCTCCTGACTGGCGCGATGCTGGTCAGTCTTGTCCCCGAGACCACGTTTCTGTTTTTGATCGGCATTCCGGTGACATTTTTTGCGCTGATTCAGGTTGCTGGGCTGAAGTTGACGCTTTCGGAGCCGTCTCGATGGATTGAAGCCACGATTGGTGCCGTTGCTGGGTTTGTCGGAGGGATTTCGGGGATTTGGGGGCCGCCGACGGTGCTTTACCTGACGGCGATGAACACGCCAAAAGACATTCAAATGCGGGTGCAAGGCGTTATTTATGGGTTGGGCGCCGTGGCGCTGGTCGTGGCGCATCTGGGTTCAGGAATTCTGCGCGCCGAGACGGTGCCTTTTTCAGCGATCTTGGTTGTCCCTGCGCTTGCCGGAATGTGGATTGGGCTGCGGTTGCAAGCCCGTATTGATCAGGCGCGTTTTCGCAAGATTACATTGCTGGTGTTGCTGTTTGGGGGGCTAAATCTGTTGCGGCGTGCCGTCTTTGGCTAGGCACGCCTATCTGCAAACCGAAACGCAAAGTAGAGCCCGAGCATAAGGAAGAACAAACCCGAGATATCGCCGATTAAATAGGCGACGTATTCAACGCGGGCGCTGCCAAAAGCCATATTGGTCAGGCCTGAGACAAGGAAGGACGTGATGACTCCTACACCCATGATACAAGCCCAGCAGGGTTTGCGGTCGCTGCGTGGGAATAGGTCCCAACCGGCCCACTTCAGCAAGTAGAACACTGCTGGAACCGTCGTAACGGCAATTGTTATTGCAGCAAGTCGGCTGGGTAAAAATACGTCGGCTCCGCCGATGACGGCGAATACAATGAAAACACCTGGCAGCAGCGCGAAGATGGCTCGCCATCCCAACAACCATGCAGAAAGAACCCGCACGCCATGCGGAAGAAACAGAAGACTGGCCCGGCTTGGATATTCTGGGAAGAACAGGTTTTGCAGCGGCATCAAAACCTCGAACGTGAGGAATGATGCCACGACATAAGCCAACGAGGCGAAGAAGGTTTCAGAGGCCCATTTGCGCACGATGGTCAGCCATCGCCGCGCGCATTGGGGGCATCATCTTGGGGCATGAACGATATATCGGCCCCGATTTGAGTTGCCGCTTTGAGACAGGTATCCCTTTTGTACCAGCGATTTCAGCGCCCGGAAAAACGTTGGGCGAGAGACGCTTTGTACCAGCGTGTGTTCGATCAGACCGAATGTGCGGACTTCTTGATCATTCTTCGACAGTTCTTCCGCTGCGTAGTAGATGTCGCGCTCAACCGGAGAGAGTTGCTCCAGCCCCAATGTGCGCTCCATGCTTTGCATCAGCTTGCGAAGTTCTGTCAGTTTCGAAATCTCAGTCATGTTGTCTCCTGTGTCGCCCGCCGAGTTTATGAAGCGGAAGAAACATACCGGTCTCAGAATTTTCCAGCACGTCTCATATTGACACTCATCCCCTTTTTTGGTTCTTTAGTACTTGATTAGGCAGCCAAATTCGCAAATGTGAGTGTGCGATCAGGCAACCCTTAGGTTTTTTTGGTTTTGCCCGGCGCGTCAAGCGCCGGGTTTTGTCATGCTAATGACATGGTGAGATACCTCAATCCGACACTTCGGGCAACGGCATTGTAAATACAACGTGCATATTACAACTTATGCGTGATCACGATGCGGTGAGACTCCTCAAACGAAAAGAGGGGCGAAAGCGCCCCTCTGTCTTCTCACCCGATTGCGACGGCTTTGATATCTTCGTCTATGAATGGAAGATATTGTTCAAAGTTCGCGGCAAACATCTGCACCAATTTCTCGGCCTGTTTGTCGAAGGCCGCCTGATCATCCCAAGTACGGCGCGGGTCCAGCAGAACCTCGGCGACGCCGGGCACCGACACGGGTACGTCAAAGCCGAAATTGGCATCCTTGCGGAACTCAGCATCACGCAGGGACCCGTCCAGAGCGGCCGTCAGCAGTGCACGGGTTGCGCGGATCGGCATCCGGCTGCCCACACCATAGGCCCCACCGGTCCAGCCGGTGTTGACCAGCCAGCAGGTTGCGCCATGCTGAGCAATCTTGTCCCGCAGCAGGTTGCCATATTCTTCCGGGCGACGCGGCATGAAAGGCGCGCCGAAGCAGGTCGAGAAGGTGGGTTGCGGTTCGGTAATACCACGCTCGGTCCCAGCCACTTTGGACGTGAAGCCCGACAAGAAGTGATACATGGCCTGCGCAGGCGTTAGCCGCGCGATCGGAGGCAGCACGCCGAACGCATCGCAAGTCAGCATGATAATGTTCTTGGGGTGACCACCCAGGGCGCTGCTGGACGCGTTCGAGATGTATTCCAGCGGGTAAGCGCAGCGCATGTTAGCGGTCAGCGAGTCGTCTTCGAAATCCAATTCTTTGGTCTCGGGATCAAACACCATGTTTTCGATCACGGTGCCGAACTTGCTGGTGGTTGCATAGATTTCGGGCTCGGCCTCAGCGTTCAGGTTGATCGTCTTGGCATAGCAACCGCCTTCGAAGTTGAAAGTGCCGCGATCTGACCAGCCGTGCTCGTCATCACCGATCAGGGTGCGGGCCGGGTCAGCGGACAGGGTGGTTTTGCCCGTGCCCGACAGGCCAAAGAACACGGCCGTATCAACCGGGTTGCCAACGGCATGGTTGGCCGAGCAATGCATCGGCATCACGCCCTTTTCCGGCAGCATGTAGTTCAACAAGGTGAAGACGGATTTCTTGTTCTCACCCGCATATTCGGTGCCGCCGATCAGGATCAGCTTTCGGTCAAAGTTCATCGCGATCACGGTCTCGGACCGGCAGCCATGCTTTGCCGGGTCGGCTTGAAAGCTTGGGCAGTTGATGACGGTGAAATCTGCGGTGAACTCATCCAGGTCCTCACGATCCGGACGGCGCAGCAGGTGGCGGATGAACAGGTTGTGCCAAGCCAGTTCAGTGACCATGCGCACGTTGATCGAATAGGTCGGGTCGGCGCCCCCGACGAGATCCTGCACGAAATAGTCACGACCCTTCATATGGGCCAGCATGTCTTCGTAAAGCGCATCAAAGCCTTCGGGGCTCATCTCGGCGTTGTTTTCCCACCAGATGTGGTCAGCGACGCTGTCGGTGCGCACGACGTGTTTGTCTTTGGGCGAGCGGCCGGTGAACTTGCCGGTGGTGACCAGAAAGGCCCCGCCATTGCCCAGAGTACCCTCGCCGCGCTTCAGCGCTTCTTCGATCAGCGCCGGTTCCATGAAGTTGTAATAGACATTGCCCAGACCCTCGATGCCCTGATCTTCGAGGCGGAATTGCGGGTTAACCCGTCCAGATGTCATGTGTGTCTTCTCCGTGTGGCGGCGCAGGGCGATTGGGCCGGATGCACCATTTGGGCAATTAGCCGGGAAAAACCGGCGGGTGGGCGCGTCTTACCATGGTCATTCAGGACATGAACAGGCGGGTTTGACGCAGTTAGCGCAACCAGGTCCAAGTTTAGCGCCATCACTTTTTTCACGACCGAAATAAGGGCGCTTTTCCGGCAACATTAACGGCTTTTTTGCCGCATCTGTGTGACAACAATCGCACGATTCGCAGATACGGATTGATTCGCGGCCTTAAAAACGCCAGAAATACCTTACTAATAACGATATATTGCATGAGTGAGCAGGAATAGGGGCTAACCCGATGTCGAAGATTGCATTGGTGGACGACGACAGAAACATTCTGACGTCCGTGTCCATGACGCTTGAGGCCGAAGGCTTTGAGGTCGAGACGTACAATGACGGACAGGCCGCGTTGGACGCATTTAACAAGAAACTGCCGGATATGGCAGTTCTGGATATCAAGATGCCGCGCATGGATGGCATGGACCTGTTGCAACGTCTGCGGCAGAAAACCCAGATGCCGGTGATCTTTCTGACCTCGAAAGACGACGAGATCGACGAGGTTCTGGGCCTGCGGATGGGCGCGGATGACTATGTCAAAAAGCCGTTCTCGCAGCGTCTTCTGGTCGAACGTATCCGCGCGCTGCTGCGCCGGCAGGAGGCGACCTCGGGAGATGCCACCGCTGCAACCACTGGCGATGCTAAAGTCATGGAGCGGGGAGAACTGCGGATGGACCCGCTGCGCCATGCTGTTAGCTGGAAAGGATCGGATGTGTCGCTGACGGTGACCGAGTTCTTGCTGCTTCAAGCGCTTGCGCAACGTCCCGGTTTCGTCAAAAGCCGCGATCAGTTGATGGATGTGGCCTATGATGATCAGGTCTATGTGGATGACCGCACCATCGACAGCCATATCAAGCGTCTACGCAAGAAGATGCGCGCCGCCGACCCTGAGTTTTCGGCAATCGAGACGCTGTACGGCATCGGTTATCGGTACAACGAAGAATAACTTTGACTGAATAAGCAAAGGTAGTCGGGTCTGGTGCGCGATACGGAACACGCCAATGAGCTTCGCGACGGGGATGTCGTATTGGGGGATGACTGGGTCATCCCGCAGGATGCTGACGCGGCCGAACTGAACGCGACGCGCAGCCGTCGCAACCTGTTTGCCCTGCGCGGCTCGCCGCTGGCACGCAAGATCATCACCTTCAATCTGATCGCTCTAGTTACGTTGGTCACCGGATTGCTGTATCTGGATGACTCGCGGGAAGAGCAGGTGGCGCAAACCGCGCAGAACCTGATGGGGGACGCCCAGCTTGTCAGTAACGTGTTCGAAGCGCAGTTGCGACAAAGCGAATTTGGCTTGTCTGAATATGCCGGAGAGCTGGACGTCAAGGATACTCTGGCCGAGTTGAGCCTGCCCGAAGGCGGTGAAGTCTTTGTTTACGATGGCTCAGGCACTCTGATCGGCTGGACACGCGGCGGTGAGACACAAATGCCTGGTCTGCTGAGCGTTGATGCGGATATTCAGACAGGCAGTACGTTGATCAGTGACGCGCTCAATGCGGTCTGGACGGGCTTGTCACGGGTTTTCACCAGTGACGATCAAGGGGTCGCTCCGACGCTGGCGCAACGGGTTCAGGCCATTATTCCCGGTGCCCTCGAGGGGCAGACGCAGGTTCAGGCAGTCAAGGATGACGCAGGTGAGACGGTGATCGTCGCGGCCTCGGCAATCCAGCTGGAAGGCGTGCCGGTTGGTGCCGTCGCCATGGCAGGACCCGCGGGCGAGATTGACGCTTTGGCCCGGCGCGAGCAGGAGCGGATCCTGCAAATGTTCGTCGTGGCGCTGTTGGTTTCCATTGGGCTCAGCCTTGTTCTGGCGTCGACCATTGCAAACCCACTTGCCGATCTTGCTGCGGCGGCAGAAACCGGAAAAGACCGCGGAACAGGGGTCAATCCCGGACGTATTCGTATCCCCGACTTGTCGGCGCGACCGGATGAAATCGGACGCCTCAGCCGCGCGCTGCGGGGGATGGTGACGGCGCTTTACAACCGGATTGATGCCAACGAACAGTTCGCAGCCGATGTCTCGCACGAAATCAAAAACCCGCTGGCCAGTTTGCAATCGGCCGTTGGCACCCTGCGTATGATCAAGCGCGAGGATCAGCGCGACAAGCTACTGGATGTGATCGAACACGATGTGCGCCGCCTCGACCGATTGGTCAGCGATATCTCGAACGCGTCGCGTCTGGATGCCGAACTGGTGAAAGAAGAGGAGCAGCCCTTCGACCTGCTCAAGCTGCTTGGCAATATCGGGCAATATCTGGGTGAGGATGCGCGCTCGAAAGGGATCGACTATATCACCGATCTGCCCAGCCAACCCATTGTCATCAACGGGCTTGAGGCGCGTCTGGCGCAGGTTTTCGTCAACCTGATCACCAACGCGATTTCGTTCTGTGAAGAAAACGATGCAATCCGCGTTTGGGTGCGGCGGCGCGAAAACCGCGTGTTGATCGTGGTCGAAGATACCGGCCCTGGCATTCCCGAACAGGCGCTGACCAAGGTCTTCAAACGCTTCTATTCGCAACGCCCGGCCGAGCATTTCGGCAACAATTCAGGCCTTGGTCTGGCGATTTCGAAACAGATCATCGAGGCGCATGGCGGTGTGATTTGGGCTGAAAATATTCGCCCGACCGAGGCCGACATCACCTCTGACCCGCTGGGTGCGCGATTTGTGGTTGGGCTGCCGGTTTAACCCATGAGTGGCTCGCCCCTCTCTGATACTGAAAATCAGGACAAGGCCATCATCCACGCCAGTTGCGTTGCCGTAGATAGCCTGGGCGTTGTGATCATCGGCGCATCGGGGTCCGGCAAATCCGGCCTTGCGTTGCAAATGATGGCTTTGGGCGCCGGGCTGGTGGGCGACGACCGTGTAGTGTTGCGCATGGACGGCCAGAACATTGTCGCAGAGGCCGCTCCCAATATCAGCGGATTGATCGAGGCGCGAGGCGTAGGCCTGCTGTGCGCCACAAACGTTGGGCCTGTTCCCGTCGCCTGTATCGTGGATATGGATCAAACAGAACAGGCCCGACTACCCGATCCGCTAGAAATTCGAGCCCTGAGGCAAACTGTTCCCTTGCTACGGGGCGGCGGCGTGCCCAATTTGGCCGCAGCACTCTTTCAGATGTTGAAAATGGGACGGGTGAACCCGGAATGGCCCAACACATGACACCGCAACGGCGCATCGTTCTGGTGACCGGTCCTTCGGGGGCCGGGCGTTCGACCGCGATTCGTGTGCTTGAAGATCTGGGATTCGAAGCCATCGACAACCTGCCGATGGGTTTACTTCTGCGCTTGCTGGATGGCTCGCAAGACGACCGGCCGATGGCGCTGGGAATTGATGCACGCAATCGCGATTTCTCGACCATTGGCTTTATCGAACTGGCCGCGAAATTGCGCCGGATGGAGCAGGTAGATCTGACCACGCTCTATCTGGATTGTACGGATGATATCCTTTTGCGGCGCTTTTCGGAAACTCGCCGCCGCCACCCTGTCGCTGCAAACGCCAGCCCTGAAACCGGTGTTGTGCAGGAAAAGGAACTGCTTGCCCCCATCCGCGAGATTGCTGACACCCTGATCGACACCAGCCCCTTGAACGTACACCAGTTGCGTGAAGAGGTTGAACGTTGGTTTGCCCCTCAAGGCGGGAGGCATCTGGCGGTTTCAATAGAGTCCTTTTCCTATAAACGCGGCCTTCCGCGCGGGCTGGATATGGTGTTTGACTGCCGGTTTTTGGCCAACCCATATTGGCGGCCGGAATTGCGGGCAGAGGATGGTCGAAACCCGGATGTGGCGCACTATGTTCAGTCAGACGCGAACTATGCACCGTTCTTCGAACGCGTGGTCGATTTGCTCAAACTGCTGCTTCCGGCCTATCGCGCCGAAGGAAAGGCCCATCTGTCGGTTGCCTTTGGTTGTACCGGGGGCCAACACAGATCGGTCGCCACCGCTGAGGCGGTTGCAAAAGCCCTTGCAGAGGAGGGGCAGCAAGTGGCAATTAGGCACCGCGAAATGGAACGTCGCTTGTTGAATGTGAGGCCGGATTGATCGGGATCGTACTTGTTGCACATGGTGGATTGGCCCAGGAATACCTGGCGGCCATGCAGCATGTCGTCGGACAACAACCCGGCCTGGTCGCAATCTCGATCGAGGCCGATCATGACCGGAACGCAAAGCAGGCCGAAATTTGCGCCGCTGCCGACAGCGTGGATGCTGGCGACGGCGTCGTTGTCGTGACCGACCTGTTCGGCGGCAGCCCATCGAATCTCAGCCTGCGGGCCTGTGCGCCACAGGATCGGCGCATCCTGTATGGCGCAAATCTTCCTATGCTGATCAAACTGGCCAAATCTCGCCATTTGCCGATTGGCGACGCCGTGCGATTGGCGATGGAGGCTGGACGAAAATATATCAATGCGCAAAATGTGACATTGGACGAAGACCGGATTGACCATACATGACCACCCGAAGCTTGAAGATCGTGAACGAAAAGGGCCTTCACGCCCGTGCCTCGGCCAAACTGGTTGAGGTAGTGGAAGGGTTTGATGCTCAGGCAGAAGTGTCGAAAGATGGGCTTTCGGCCTCTGGTGACAGCATTATGGGCCTTTTGATGTTGGCAGCGTCGCGTGGAACGACTATTGACGTCGAGACGTCCGGACCGGATGCTGAGGCGTTGGCCGATGCGTTGGAAACTCTGGTGAACGACAAGTTCGGCGAGGGGTTCTGACCGCACCTGCCGCAGGACCAAGAACGGGAAGACCAGGAATTGGCGGAAACAACGCACGAGACCAAGACAGGCCCGGTTGTAAACGGGGTCGAGGATCAGGGGGAAATCTACGACCGTAGAACTCTGACCTATGCAAATTCCTTTGACGATGCGTGGACGTCGACAGCCATCCGCGCGATCGAATGGTGCACCGGCAAACTGACCATTTTGCGCATGGTCAACAAGTTCGAAAAGAAGAACGAGTATTATCGAGGGCAACGGTTCTGGGGCGGTGCGCTCGAGGTTATGGGAATTGATCTGACCACCCCGCCGGAGCAAATCGCAAATATTCCAAAGGAAGGGCCGGTCGTTGTGGTTGCCAACCATCCGCACGGCATGGTCGATGGGATGATCTTCGCCGAACTGATCGGGCGTGTGCGCAGCGACTACCGCATCTTGACTCGCTCGGTTCTAACCGGGCTTGACGAGGCGGCGACGTCGTTCATGATCCCGGTGCCCTTCCCGCATGACCCCGAAGCACAAGCCAAAATGCTGGAAATGCGCGGCAAAGCCATGGAGCATCTCAAAAACGGTGGCGTCGTCGCACTGTTTCCCTCTGGCGTAGTGATGTCCTCCGATGACTGGTTCGGTCCCGCGATTGAGCGGGAATGGAATGTCTTCACTGCCAAAATGATCCGCCGCTCCGGCGCTCAGGTCGTGCCAATCTTCTTCCCAGGCAGCAATTCGCGCGCCTACCAGATCGCCAACAAACTATCAGCGATCCTGCGTCAGGGTCTGTTACTGCATGAAATCGTTCGCTCCTGCAACAAACCGCAGTCCCCCGTTATCGGCGAACCGATCTCGGACGAAGATATGCAGCTGCTCGAAACCGACCCGCGCGGTTTCATGGCCTGGCTCAGAAAACACACATTGTCCCTGCGCCAGGCGCCCAAACACTGATCCGCCTCTTCATCTGGCTAGAAATATCCCGGGTGTGAGCCCGGATAATTTCCGGGCGAGGGGGCTAGCCCCCTTACCGCGTCGGTACTGGGGCATCACCCCTATAATCATAAAACCCACGTTGCGTCTTGCGACCCAACCACCCGGCCTCGACATATTTCGTCAACAGGGGGCACGGACGATACTTGGTATCGGCCAACCCGTCATGCAGTACATTCATGATCGCCAGACAGGTATCCAGGCCAATGAAATCCGCCAGTTCCAGCGGCCCCATCGGGTGGTTTGCACCTAGTTTCATCGATTGATCGATGGACTGTACATTCCCGACTCCTTCATAAAGGGTATAGACGGCCTCGTTGATCATCGGCATCAGGATGCGATTTACGATAAAGGCGGGAAAATCCTCGGCGCTGGCAGCGGTTTTGCCTAGCTTGTCGACCACCGCCTTGCAGGCACTGAAAGTGTCCTCATCCGTGGCAATCCCGCGGATCAATTCCACCAGTTGCATGACAGGGACCGGGTTCATGAAATGAAACCCCATAAACCGTTCTGGCCGGTCCGTGCGGCTGGCGAGCCGCGTGATCGAAATCGACGAAGTGTTCGACGTTAGAATCGTATGCGGTAGCAAATGGGGTTGCAGGTCTTCGAAAATGGCTTGTTTGACGGCCTCGCGCTCGGTCGCAGCCTCGATCACCAAATCGGTTTGCCCAAGCCGGGGCAATTCCAGCGTTGTTGTGATGCGCTTCAGCGCGTTCTGCATTGCCTCATCCGAGATCTTGCCGCGCGACGCCTGGCGGGCCAAATTGCCTTCGATTGTTGCCAAAGCACTATTGAGCGCATCCTGACTGACATCATTCAAAAGAACATCGTAATCCGCCAGGGCAAGGACATGAGCAATACCGTTGCCCATCTGTCCTGCGCCTATCACTCCGACTGATTTTACATCCATTTTTTGGTGCCTTTGTCTCACGGGTCAGGGCGACAGTATCGGTAGATTGGGGCGGGCGGCAAGAGCATCGGGTGCATCCAATTTGCTTCAAATGCGCACATTAGAGAATTCTCAAGACTTACGGCTGCAAGATGGCACCCGGGTGAAAAATGGGTGAGTGTTATGAGCTATCATCAAACAGGCTCGGGGATACCCGAGGATGCCGTTTGCCAATATTCTAGTGCGCGGCTTTGGTTTCGGGGGCCCAAGCGGTCCTTGGATACACCATATATGGCTTGCGCAGGAGGGACAGAAACCTTCGGTCGTTTTGTCGATCGTCCCTTTGCGGCAGTGCTTGAGGACCGGTTGGACCGGCGTTGTCTCAATCTCGGCAGTCTGTTTTGCGGAGTCGACGCGCTTTGTCAGGAAAAAGGCCTGCAGTCCATTTTAGACGCTGCAGAGCTATGCGTCTTACAGGCTCCGGACATTTTGGGGCAATCGAATCGCTTCTATCGTGTGCACCCAAGGCGGAACGACCGGTTTCTTGCCGCGACCGATGACCTGATCTCGCTCTATCCCGAGATTGATTTCGCTGATGTCAATTTCGTGCATCATCTGATGAAACTGCTACAGGGTCATCAGGATGCGAGGTTCGAAGCTGTGGCGGAAGAGTTGCGCCGAAACTGGGTCCGGGAGGTCGGCGGCCTGCTGCAAAGCCTGCAATCACCGGTGATCCTTTTGTGCCTTCGCGTCATACGGCTATCGGAAGACTCTCGACCAGTTCAGGAAACAGAAGTGCCGTTGACGCGTGAGATGCTGAACGCCGTCAGACCCTATTGCGCGCGGATTGTGCGGGAAACGGTGTGTGTTTCGGGCCAGTCGGATGAGTTGGAGGATATGTTGTTCGGTACGCTGCAACAACCGATGGCCGAGTTTATGATCGGACCCGCAGGGCATCGGTCGATTGCCGATGCGTTGGTCGGACCAATCCAGAATCTGCGCTAAAGAAAAGGCCCGCCAATCCGGCGGGCCCATCAGATTTTTCGTCGAAAAATCTCGGTCTAAAGATCAGCCGAGTTTCTCAGTCAGTTCCGGTACAGCCTGGAACAGGTCGGCAACCAAACCGAAATCGGCAACCTGGAAGATCGGTGCTTCTTCGTCTTTGTTGATTGCAACGATGACCTTCGAGTCCTTCATACCAGCCAGGTGCTGGATCGCGCCCGAGATGCCTACGGCAACGTACAGGTCGGGGGCAACAACCTTACCAGTCTGCCCCACCTGCCAGTCGTTCGGAGCATAGCCTGAGTCAACGGCGGCACGCGATGCGCCAACGGCGGCACCCAGTTTGTCTGCCAGACCTTCGATCAGCTTGAAGTCCTCTTCCGAGCCGACGCCACGGCCACCCGAAACAACAACGCCAGCCGAGGTCAGCTCAGGTCGGTCGCTTTCGGCAACCTTGTCTTCAACCCAGGACGACAGACCGGGGTTGTCGCCGACCGAGATGGTCTCGACGGCAGCCGAACCGCCTTCGCCTGCTGCATCAAAGGATGCGGTACGGAAGGTGACGACTTTCTTGGCGTCGTTCGATTTCACGGTCTGGATCGCGTTGCCTGCGTAAATCGGACGCTCGAAGGTCGAACCGTCAACCACGCCGGATGCATCCGAGATCACCATCGCGTCCAGCAGGGCCGCAACGCGGGGCATCACGTTCTTAGCGTCGGTGGTCGCCGGTGCGACGATGTGCTCATAGCCATCGGCCAGGCCTACGATCAGGGCTGCCGTCGATTCCGCCAGACGGTGACCCAGCGATTCGTCTTCGGCGACCAGAACTTTGGCAACACCGTCGATTTTGGCAGCGGCCTCACCAGCAGCAGCGGCAGAACCACCTGCGGCCAGAACGGTGATGTCACCCAGCGCCTTTGCGGCGTTGACGGCTTTCGCGGTGGCGTCCAGCGCCAGTTCACCATTGTTGACTTCGGCGAGAAGAAGAACAGCCATTACACAGCCCCCGCTTCTTTGAGTTTCGCAACCAGCTCGTCAACCGAGCCCACGACGATACCAGCGGCACGTGCCGGCGGCTCTTCGGTTTTGACGATTTCCAGACGAGGAGTGACGTCGACGCCGTAATCGGCGGCGGTTTTCTCATCCAGAGGCTTTTTCTTCGCCTTCATGATGTTGGGCAGCGACGCATAGCGCGGCTCGTTCAGGCGCAGGTCAACGGTCACGATGGTCGGCATCTTGACGCTGATGGTCTGCAGACCGCCGTCAACCTCGCGCGTGATCTTGGCGCTGTCGCCTTCGATATCCACCTCAGAGGCGAAGGTGCCTTGGCTCCAGCCCAGCAGAGCCGACAGCATCTGACCGGTGGCGTTCATGTCGTTGTCGATCGCCTGTTTGCCCGCCAGAACGATGCCCGGCTGCTCTTCCTCGACCACTTTGGCCAGGATTTTGGCAACGGCCAGCGGTTCGATATCGGTGTGCACGTCGTCGGCTGCGACCACCAGGATGGCGCGGTCTGCACCCATGGCCAGCGCGGTACGCAGAGTTTCCTGCGCCTGCTTGACGCCGATGGAAACGGCAACGACTTCGTCAGCCTTACCTGCTTCTTTCAAGCGGATCGCCTCTTCGACGGCGATCTCGTCGAACGGGTTCATCGACATTTTGACATTGGCGAGATCAACACCGCTGCCATCCGCTTTGACGCGAACTTTCACGTTATAGTCAATCACGCGTTTGACAGGCACGAGTACCTTCATTTTGCGCTTGCTCCTCACAAATAACGGTAAGCCGCGACGCGACTCCACCAATGCTCTCGGACGTCTGAATAACGTCTCAAGTCACGCGACAACAGGGCAAAATCGTCATCTCGTGGGCTTGGGACGTCGCGTTTCATGTTTTTTGACGCTACGGCGCGCAACAAAGGTGCCGTAGAGTCAACGTCTCAGCGGTTTGCGCCCGGAATCCACAGCACATCGGCCGCGCCATTTTCATTGGCACAGCGTGCGGCCACGAAGAACCAGTCGCTCAGGCGGTTAAGGTATTTCACCGCCGTTTCATTCACCGGTTCCATATTGGTCAGCTCAACCGCTAGACGCTCGGCGCGGCGCGAGACGGTACGGCACACATGAAGATGCGCGGCCAGTCGAGACCCACCGGGCAGGATGAAGCTGCGCAACGGTTGCAGCGCCTCGTTCATGGCGTCAATTTCGGCTTCCAACCGGTCGATCTGCGAGGGGACGATGCGCAGCGGCGTATATTCGGCCTCGGCATCCTTATCCATGTCGGGGCGGCAGAAGTCGGCACCCAGATCGAACAGGTCATTCTGGATGCGCGACAGAGCGGCCTCGACCTCACCATCAGCTTCAGTTCGGGCGACACCGACGAATGAGTTCAGCTCATCCACAGTGCCATAGGCGGCAACACGACCCGAATACTTGGCAACGCGCTCCCCATTGCCCAAGGCTGTTTTGCCGTCATCGCCTGTGCGCGTGTAGATTTTGTTAAGCACGACCATTTACTGACCTCCCTGTCCGCGCAGCCAGACGTAGAGCACGATCAGCACTACGGCAATGAATTGAAACAGGATGCGCAGCTGCATCATCTTGTTGCTTTTCAGCGCGGCACTTTTCCCGGCCTTGCCGAAGTTTGAAATGCCGATCACCAGCACGACGACAACCGCCGCCATGGCCAGCAACAATACGACCATCAAAAGGTCCATGGGTCCACCGTCCGCGTTTATTACATTGGCCTATCATCTAGACCCGCGAGACCAAAATGCGAACCGGTAATTTCGTCTCAGACATCCGACAGGATGCGGTCGATGACCCGCGTCGGCAAAATCCGACGCAGCCAGCCTGCGATATATGTGGGCGTCGTGACGTAGTAGCGGGGGCGGGGGCGTTTGGCCTCGACCGCGTGGGCCAGCTTGTCGGTCACGGCCGAGGCCGGCAGTTCAAACCGGTCGGGTCCCGAGGATTCGTAAAGCCGTTTCAGCAGCGATCCTTCGTACCGGCTGCGAAGGGCCGAGTTTTCCCAATCGATAAACCGTTCGAAGATCGGGATGGCGTTCTCTCTCAGCCGCGAGGTGATGGGGCCGGGTTCGATCAGGATGACCTTTATCTCTGTGTCGCGCAGTTCCAGTCGCAGCGTGTCGGTCAGGCCTTCGATCGCGTATTTCGTCGCCACATATGCGCCGCGCCAAGGGTACGCGACCAGTCCCAGTACGGATGAATTCTGGACGATTCGGCCACGCCCCTGCGCGCGCATCACCGGGATGACCTGGCGGGTTAGTTCGTGCCAGCCAAAGAAATTGGTTTCGAAGATGGCGCGCAACCCGTCGGTGGGAAGGTCCTCGACTGCTCCGGGCAGGCCGTGCGCGCCATTGTTGAACAGCGCGTCGAGAGTGCCTCCGGTTGCCTCAAGCACTTCGGCGAGCCCTGTGGTGATGCTGTCGGTGTCGGTATAGTCGATGCAGGGGCTTTCAAACCCTTGGGCGCGCAGCCGGTCGCAATCACGTTGATGACGGCACGAAGCAAAGACGCGCCAGCCCCGTGCACGCATTCCATGTGCTGCGTCCAGCCCGATACCGGACGAGCAGCCAGTGATTAGAATTGATTTCTGCATCATGTCCCCGAACCTGAGCCTGGCCCATAGCTAGGGTGAGGCTGAGCTCGGGACAATTGCTGCTTTGGCTAGTTCGTCGATTTTCCGACCAGCGAGGCAGAAATCCATCCGACCTGTTGCTGTGGCAACACGCGCAGACGCAGCCAGCCGGTGCCCGAATCGCTGAGAATTTCGACCTTCTGGCCAATCGTGGCCTTGCCGATGATCGGATAGATCGTGCCCGGCCCATCGCGCATATTGACCCGCGTGCCCGAGATTTCGCGGATGTCCTTTTCCGGCTCTGCCGGTGCTATCGGGTCAGCCTGTTGGGTTTCGGCAGGGACTTGTTTCAGACCCGTCACACCATCCTCAAGCGACGCAAGCTGGATGCCGCTGGTTTGGGTGTCAAACACCGACAAGCCATTGAACCCCTCTAGGCTGGCGGGTTCGGCTACGAATTCGACAATCTCGGGTTGCTGTTTGATCGGTGTGATGCGCACGGTCGGCGTGCGCGCGGCCACGTTGGTGACAAGCGCCTCGGCGGGTGCTGGTGCGATCTGAGTCGGACTGGGCTGGGCAGCAACGCGCACGGGTTGCTCTGACCGCAGGCCGCGCGGTTCAAACTCGGGCCCTCCGCTCATGACATAGAAGCACCAGCCGAGTGCAGCGAAACTAATAACGATAAGGCGCGTCATGGCGCATCCCCCAGGTAATCGTGAAACATGAAATAGGCAGCAGCTTAATGATCCGGAGCGTACCATATCTTAGGCCCCGAGTCGAAAGATCGGGGGAAATCCAGCAGTTGCCTCCCCCTGTTGCAAAAAGCGCCACTTGTCCCCAGCAAAATGAGCGCCGGTTGCTTTACCGCGGCGCGCTTGCGTCGTATCACATCATATATGAACGACACGATCGATGACCCCAACATGGAGGCCCCCGAAGGCGGGGGCGAGGTAGCCGAACCGCTGCGCCGCGCGATTGGCGAACGCTATCTGACCTATGCTTTGTCCACCATCATGCACCGGGCTTTGCCCGATGCGCGCGATGGCCTGAAGCCGGTTCACCGGCGAATCCTTTATGCGATGCGCGAGCTGCGACTCAGCGCAACGGGGGGGTTCCGTAAGTCCGCCAAGATCTCGGGCGATGTGATGGGCAACTATCACCCCCACGGTGATGCTGCGATCTACGACGCGATGGCGCGTCTGGCGCAGGACTTTAACGTCCGCTACCCGCTGGTCGACGGGCAAGGGAATTTCGGCAATATCGACGGCGACAACCCGGCGGCCTCGCGATACACCGAGGCGCGGATGACCATTGTGGCCGAGGCGCTGCTGGAGGGTCTGAACGAGGACGCCGTCGATTTTCGTG
Organism: Ruegeria sp. CDSA089; assembly: GCF_059612205.1. NCBI lineage: Bacteria > Pseudomonadati > Pseudomonadota > Alphaproteobacteria > Rhodobacterales > Roseobacteraceae > Ruegeria > Ruegeria sp. CDSA089. The sequence continues at coordinate 73,796 of NZ_JBXWQD010000010.1, forward strand.
ACAACTATGACGGGACGCTGACCGAGCCGGTCGTGCTGCCTGCGCAGTTCCCGAACCTTTTGGCTAATGGCGCCAGCGGGATCGCGGTGGGCATGGCGACGAATATTCCGCCGCATAATATCTCGGAGCTTTGTGACGCCTGTCTGCATCTGATCAAAACGCCGGACGCGCGGGATGACACGCTGCTGAACTACGTCCCCGGCCCGGACTTTCCGACTGGTGGCGTGATTGTCGAGCCCCCTGAGAATATCGCGCAGGCTTATCGCACCGGGCGTGGATCGTTCCGCCTGCGCTGTAAGTATGAGGTCGAGGATCTGGGGCGTGGCCAGTGGCAGATCGTTGTCACCGAGATCCCGTATCAGGTTCAGAAATCCAAGCTGATCGAAAAGATCGCTGAACTGATCCAGACCAAGAAAATCCCCATCCTCGGCGATGTCCGCGATGAATCCGCGGATGACATCCGTCTGATCCTTGAGCCGCGTTCTAAAAACGTGGACCCAGAGGTGCTGATGGGGATGCTCTACCGCAACTCGGACCTTGAGGTGCGGTTCAGCCTGAACATGAACGTCCTGATCGACGGGGTGACGCCCAAGGTCTGCTCGATGAAGGAAGTGCTGCGCGCCTTCCTCGATCATCGGCAAGAGGTGTTGTTGCGTCGTTCGCGACACCGCATGGCCAAGATCGACCACCGCTTGGAAGTGTTGGAGGGCTTTATCGTCGCCTTCCTGAACCTCGACCGCGTGATTGACATCATCCGTTATGACGATGATCCCAAAGCTGCTTTGATGCGCGAAGATTGGGGCATGGACCACGTTCGTGCGACGGATGAATCCGATTACATCTCGCCCAAACCGGGCGAGGGCGAGCTGTCCGAAGTTCAGGTCGACGCCATCCTCAACATGCGCCTGCGCAGCCTGCGCCGTCTGGAAGAGATGGAGCTGGTCCGCGAACGCGACGCGTTGATGGAAGAGCGCGCCAATCTCGAAGATCTGCTGGCCGATCCCGCCCTGCAATGGGCCAAGATCGCCGAGCAGTTGAAAGAGACCAAGAAGACCTTCGGCAAAGACTACGAAGGCGGCGCGCGCCGGACTCAGTTTGCTGAGGCCGGGCAGGTCGAGGAAGTGCCGCTTGAGGCGATGATCGACAAGGAACCGATCACGGTCGTTTGTTCGCAGATGGGCTGGATTCGCGCCATGACCGGTCATATCGACCTGAAGCGCGAGCTGAAGTTTAAGGATGGCGACGGCCCGCGGTTCATCTTCCATGCTGAGACCACCGACCGCCTACTGGTCTTTGCCTCAAATGGTCGGTTCTACACGGTCAGCGCGGCCAACCTGCCCGGCGGGCGGGGCATGGGCGAGCCGCTGCGTCTGATGGTCGATCTGCCGAACGAGGCGCAGATCATCGACATCCTGATCCACAAGCCGGGGCGCAAGCTGCTGGTGGCCTCGGATGCGGGCAACGGGTTCATGGTGCCCGAGGATGAAGTGCTCGCGCAAACCCGCAATGGCAAACAGGTCCTCAACGTCAAGGGCGACGAGACGGCAATGATCTGTAAACCGGTCGATGGGGATCACGTGGCTGTCGTTTCGCAAAACGGCAAGTTCCTGGTCTTCCCCACCGAAGACCTGCCCGAGATGACCCGCGGCAAAGGCGTGCGCCTGCAAAAATACAATATGGCACGAGGGCGGCAGGGAACGCTGGAGCTGGATGGTGGATTGTCTGATATCACGACCTTCAACTGGGAAGAGGGCCTGAAATGGTCCATGGGCGGTGACAAGACCCGGCACGAGGCGGATATGTCTCAATGGCTGGCCAAACGCGCCAGTGTGGGGAAAAAACCGCCCTATGGCTTCCCTAGGGACTATAAATTCTCGTGATTTTGCGCCCGCTTGCGGGGAATTCTGCCGATACGGCTTGGCACAGTCCGTATCGGTGCGCTAGATCAAGGAAAACAGGCCTATCGAGACGAGAGACATGTTGCGCATTCTGACCTTGATCACCGGACTGGCCCTGATGGGCGCTTGTACGCAGACACAAGTGTATGAAGAGCCCGAGTCGCTGGGTGAATTTAAACTGCGCGTCAACTATGCCTTTGCCGAAAAGGCGGTGCAGGGCCCGGTTTCACGCGATGCCACACCCGATGAGTGGACCGCGGCGATTCAGAATGCGGTGGATATCCGTCTCGGCCGCTATGAGGGCGCGCAGGATTACGACATCGGCATCAGCCTGGAAGGATACATGCTTGCGCCTCCGGGCATTCCATTGATCTACAACCCGCGCAGCACTGCAATCGTGCTTGTGAATGTCTACGACGTGAACAAGAAAGAGTTTCTGGCCAAGGGTAAAAAATTTCAGGTTCTGGAAGACACCACAGGCGGCAGCGCGTTCAAAGGCTCGGGCCATGAGCGCACCAAGGAAGAGCAGATGAGCGGTCTGTCCCTGAAGGTAGCGGACCGAGTCGAAGAATGGCTGGCCGAGGAACATCAGCAAAACGGTTGGTTCAAAAGCCGCCCCGATCTGATCCAGCCGCTGGATTCCGGTGAACTCACGCAAAATCCAGCGTCGTAAACGGCTTTTCCCGCAGGATGTGCTTGATTTTCCCCTGCGAACCAAATATCTCGCGCGCGCAGATGTAACCACGGGACCACGGGTCCCCCAAATCGCAAAAGGGCGCCTGAGGAATGGCAAAGGAAAAGTTTGAGCGTACAAAACCGCACGTCAACATCGGCACGATTGGCCACGTTGACCATGGTAAGAC
>NZ_JBXWQD010000011.1:0-69195 GCF_059612205.1 Ruegeria sp. CDSA089
TGGCTAAAAATATCCCGGGGGGTCCGGGGGGCTGGCCCCCCGGCCTCGATCACAATCAGTCCTTCAGACTTTCTTCGCGCAAACCGTCGGCCAGCAGGTTCAAACCCAGAACCAGTGACAAGAGGGCCAAAGCAGGCGGAAGGGCAGGGTGCAGATAGATCGACAGCAGCTTACGCCCCTCGTTAATCGTTGAACCCCAGTCCGGGCTTTCCGGTGGCAGACCCAATCCAAAGAAACCCAAGGTCCCCAAAAGAATGGTCGTGTAGCCAATCCGCAAACAGAAATCGACGATCAGCGGACCACGCGCATTGGGCAGTATCTCCCATAGCATGATGTACCAGGGGCCTTCGCCTCGCGTTTGCGCAGCCGCCACATAGTCGCGGGTTTTGATATCCAGCGCCAGCCCGCGAACGATACGGAACACAGTGGGCGAGTTCACAAAGACCACCGAAACAAACACCACAAGGATGCCGCCGGGGATGTCGAACAGGTCCAGATAGGTTGGCAGACCCCAGATGCTATAGCTGTCGGTGTTGACAATGTACCCGCCGGTCGAGATCAGCGATAGATACAGCCACAGCGCCACTCCAAGCACACCAATCAGCAGCGGCGTGCGGAAATTCGGACGTGTATAGTAACGAGAGTTCAGTAACACCCCCAAAAAGATGATCGGAAAGACAAACAGGACAGCGGCCATATAGTTTGGCACCCCTGTCGCCACGATCTCGGGCGTGACCAGCAGATAGAACAACAGGATCACCGGGAAAGCCAGGATCAGGTTGGCCAGGAAGGACAGCAGTGTGTCCAAACGACCGCCATAGTACCCGGCAGGCAAGCCCAGCGTGATCCCGACCATGAAGGCGAACATCGTTGCCAGCGGGGCGATCTGCACCACGATCCAGGCCCCTTTGACCATGCGGCTGAACACGTCGCGGGCCAGGTTGTCTCCGCCCAGCAGATACCAGGCGTATTGACCCTCTTCCAAACTGGACAAAGGCGTTCCTGGTACTTTGTTCTTCATGCCCGAAATCTGGTCCAGCGGGTCATGGGTGACGATCAGATCCATCGCCCCAAAAATTCCGGTAAATACCCAGAACATCACAAGGCCGAACCCGATCATTCCGATGGGGCTGTCGAACAGCTTGCCATACAGACCCAGCTTGCGCTTGAACGCGATCGACATGGCGTAAAGCAGGATCAGCGACATCCAAACCGGCAGAAACTGCTGGGACATGGCGCCGATGATCCCTGCGTTTGTGCCCATCAGGATGCCAAGGACGATATAGGCAACCGCAAGGCCGACACTGGCCAGAAAACTGTATCGCATCGCGGCTTGGATCATATTCCGCAGCCCCGAACTGGACGTTAGTGTACCGTCCGGGTTCACGGTCATCTGATCCTCGGGCAGGATGATGCTCGCCAGCATCCAGGCGACAATGGACAGCGCCATCAGTGCCAGCGCCAAGGCGATCAGCGGGTTGAGGAAGGCGATAGAGCCGGTCCAGGTAAGTGGTTCCATGATCTGACCCTCCCTTAAGAAATGCGGATACGCGGGTTGAGGTAGACATAGCCGATATCCGAGATCAGCTGCGTCACCAGCACCACAAAGACCGACACGACCGAAATCGCCAGCAAGAGCTGGATGTCGTTATTCCCCGCCGCTTGCACCAGCGCCCAACCAAAGCCCTTGTAGTTGAAAAGGGTCTCGACGATTACCACACCATTCAGCAGCCATGGGAACTGCAACATGATGACGGTAAAGGGGGCGATCAGCGCGTTGCGCAGCGCGTGTTTCATGACGATGTTCGAAAAGGACACGCCTTTCAGCCGCGCGGTACGGATATATTGCGCCGTCATCACCTCGGTCATCGAGGCGCGGGTCATCCGGGCGATATAACCCATCCCGTAAAGCGCAATCGTCAGCACGGGCAGGAAGAAATTCTCGAATGTCGGGTTCTCCATAGCCTGCGTGGCCGTGCCCTTGAACCACTTCAATCCAACGGCGGATGAGGTGAAAATGGCGATGAAGATCACGCCTGACACATATTCCGGTGTCGCTGTTGTGGTGATGGCAAAGGTGGACAGGGTGCGATCGGTGGCCGAGCCTTCTTTCATGCCCGCCAGAACGCCAAGGATCAGTGCCGAAGGGACCATCAGCAGCATCACCCAGAACATCAGCCGACCTGTCAGGGCGAGACGTGTGCCGACAACGGTTCCGACCTCTTCTTTGAAGACTGTGGAATAGCCCCAATACCCCTGCAAAATACCGCAGAAATTGGGCGATTCCTCGGCGGTTTTACCAGGCAGAATGCATCGGCCCTGAACGGTTCCGTCTTCGTTGGTGTGCCGGTACGATGGCAGAACACCCAGCCATTCGCCATATTTTATGGGCGTTGACTGAAGATAGCCGCCTTTTTCCAGAAAACTCTCGACCTGTTCATCCGACATCCGAAAGTTGCCCTGCGTTTTGGCAAGCTTTTCGAGGTTCGGATACAGGTTGGTGAGGAAAAAGACCAGGAATGTCAGGCACAATGCTGTCAACAGCATGATCCCGACCCGCCTTAGAATGAATAGTCCCATGATAGCCCCTGTTGGTCGGCTGGCGCTGGTTTCAGGCCGTGCGCGTCGCTAGTATTTTTCGCCGGGTCAGCGCCGACGAAAAGGCCGCGCCCTTACGGCGCGGCCCTGTAGGTGTCGGCTTAAGAGACGATGCCGAACTTATACAGCTGCGGCAGGTCCGCGATGTGCTTTTCAACACCAACCATGTTGTCACGGTGGTGACGCATTGCTGTCCGCCAATAAGGCTGGATGGTCACACCCTCTTCGATCATGATCGTTTGCAGCTTGGCCATCACCTCGCGGCGCTTGTCCACATCGGCGATCGAGTTCGCTTCGGCCAAAAGCGCATCGAACTCGGCATTGGCAAAGCCGGACTCGTTCCACGCCACGCCTGACTTATACGCCAAGGCCAGAACCTGCGTGCCCAGCGGGCGGTGGTTCCAGTTGGTCGAGGAAAAGGCGTATTTCGTCCAGTCGTTCCAGAAGGTCGAGCCGGGCAGAACCGTATGTTTCGCCTTGATGCCCGCGTCGTTCAACTGCGCAACCACAGCAGCGGTGGTATTGCGACGCCAGTCATCGTCGATCGACTGAACTTCGTGCTCGAAGTCTGCCATGCCCGCTTCTTCCATCAGCGCCTTGGCACCTGCCGGATCATACGGAATACGGGTCACCGCCGAGTCGTATTCGGGGTGCATTGGACCTACATGGCAGTTCTCGGCAGGGATGCCGTAGCCGGACATACCAAGCTCGAGGCAGACATTGTTGTCCACGGCCATGGCCAGCGCCTGACGCACACGTTTGTCGCCATAGATCTTATTGCCATTGGCGTCTTCGGCCAACTGGTTCGGACGAATGACGATGGTAAAGCCCGAGGGGATTTCCGAACGGGTCAGGCCGATGCCGTCGAAGATGTCAACAAATTCGCCGACCGATTCCCAGTTCATGTCGATCTCTTCGGCCTCATAGGCGGCCAGGAAGGCTGCCGGGTCGGTGCCGTAGTCGATAAACTCGATCCGGTCGATATAGCCGCCTTTGCCAGCCTCATAGCCCCACCAGTCAAAGCCTTCGTTGCGCACCAGCACACCTTTGACGCCGACCTCGTGGCTTTCGGGGATCATAAAGCCGGTGCCGACCGGGTTGGCCAGCATGTTATTGGCATCAAAGCTGCTGTGTACGATGGCGGCCGGATAGTCCGCCATGCCGGGAATGATGGTGATGTCGGGTGCGTTACACGTCAGTTTGACGGTATGGGAATCCACAACCGTAATTGCACCGTCCGCGGCCTTCTGCGTGGCCTCGTCAATCAGCGATGCCATGCGGGATGCCATCGAGTTGCCCTCTAGCCCCGCATCACACCAGCCGGTGATGTTGCGTGCCACGTCTTCGGCGGTGAAGTCGTCGCCATTGTTCCACTTGACGCCTTTGCGGACGTTCAGAGTGTATTCTGTCGCGTCGTCATTGGCCTCCCAGCTTTCCAGCAGCATGGGTTTGAACGAGCCGTCATTGTTGTATTCGACCAGATATTCCAGCCAGCCAGCGGTATAAGTGGCGATTTGGGTCCAGTCATAGGTGCGCGGATCCTTCAGCGCGCGCACTTCCATCTGATAACGGATGGTGCCGCCACGCTGCGGTTCTTGCGCGGCTGCGGGTGAATTCAGTCCGATCATGCCATAAGCGGCGGGCACGGCAACGCCCAACGCGGTGGCGCGGGCCATGAACTCGCGCCGACTGAGCTTGCCGTCACGATATTCCTGTGCGTGCATCTCCGCCGCCCAGTGCATCGGTGCTCCGGTCAAGGTTTGCTTTGTCATTTATGTCTCTCCCTGTGACATCAATTTTTGTGATTTGTGAGTGGAACCGCTCAACGCCGAAAGAAGCGTGCAGCGCGTCCGCGGGTATTCGTTGCTGTGATACTGAACATCCCCATGCCTTCATTCGGCACCAGAAATTCTGTTAGGTCAACGTTCGAAATCGTCATTCAGGAGACAAAAGCGACATTGTGGAGGATCGCAGCCTGGAAATACGGGATCGTGTCCTGGCTCAAGAAGCCTGGCGGGTTCCCATTAACACAAGGGATTCGGATCATCGATGGCGCGTAATTCTTGCCGTCTATCGCAGTGGCAAGTTGCGCTAGTATCACTTTGAGAAATCAACGTGAATCCAGTTTTTCATCCGTGCTCGAAACCAGGTGCGTTGTCGTTTGGCGAACTGGCGGGTCGAGATCGTGGCGCGATCTCGGGCGGCATCCAGGGAAAGCTGGCCGTCAAGATATGACATAAGCTCGGGGACACCGATGGCCTTGAAGGCGGGAAGAGAGGGGTCGTAGAGGGATCGCATCGCCTCGACTTCATTCAAAGCGCCGGTATCTAGCATCAGATCGAAACGGCGATTGATCCTATCTAGAAGCCATTGTTTGTCCACGTCAAATACGATCGGCACCGTGTCGTCCGGGCTCAGAATAGGCGGCGGAGTATCAGCTTGCCAGTCCCGCAGGCTGCGTCCGGTGGCGCGCTGCACTTCCCAAGCGCGCTGGACGCGGGCGCGGTTTTGCCGGTCCAACCGGGCCAGAGTTTCGGCATCCACACCCTTGCTCAGCGTTTGCAGGTCAAGCTGGTCGCCCTCGGCACGTATTTCTGGCGGAGTAGCGGGTATTTCGGCCATGCCCTCGGTCAAGGCCGAGAAATACAGCCCCGTGCCCCCAACAATAATCGGTCGTTGTGGGCCGGTCAGCAAGGGTGTGACCTCGCGCAGCCAATGGCCGGTCGAATAATCCTGATCATACGCGACATGACCATAGAGCAGATGCGGTGCGCGGGCCTCATCCCCAGTCGAGGGGCGGGCCGAGATCACCTGCCAGCAGTCATACACCTGACTGGCATCTGCATTGACGATGATGCCGCCGAATTCTTCGGCGATCCGAAGTGCAAGTTCGGATTTACCTGACGCTGTCGGCCCCGCAATCAGTACGGGTTTATCGTCTGGGATAGGGGGCAGGCGGTCCCAAATTGGCGATGTATCTGTTTTGGCCATCGGGGCTGCCTTGTTCCTCATGATCCGCATTGAACCTGTCGCGGTTTTGCTTCATTTTGCGCCGGAATTAAACCCGTGCCAGCCCGGAGCGCAACATGACCCTTTCCCCAGACATCGACACCCCGAAAACCAAATACAGTCGCGTGATGCTGAAGATCTCTGGCGAGGCGCTGATGGGCGACCAGGGGTTTGGCCTGCATCCGCCGACCGTCCAGCGTATCGCGCAAGAGGTCAAATCGGTGCATGATCTGGGTGTCGAGATCTGCATGGTGATCGGCGGTGGCAATATTTTCCGGGGTCTCAGCGGCTCGGCGCAGGGGATGGAGCGGACGACGGCGGACTATATGGGGATGCTGGCCACGGTGATGAACGCGCTGGGGATGCAATCCGCGTTGGAAGAAATCGGGGTGTTCACCCGTGTGATCTCGGCCATTCGCATGGACGAGGTGTGCGAGCCTTATATCCGTCGCCGTGCTGTACGGCACCTTGAGAAAAAGCGGGTCTGCATCTTTGCCGCCGGGACCGGGAACCCTTATTTCACCACCGACACTGCGGCCACTTTGCGTGCAAATGAAATGGCTTGCGAGGCGATCTTCATGGGAAAGAACGGCGTGGACGGTGTCTATGACAAAGACCCCAAAGAACATGCGGACGCGGTGCGCTATGACACAGTCACCTACGATGACGTGCTGGCAAAACGGTTGCGGGTTATGGACGCCTCGGCCATTGCGTTGGCGCGAGACAACAACCTGCCGCTCATCGTGTTTGGTCTGGACGAACCAGGCGGCTTCCGGGGAATCCTTGCCGGTGAAGGGACTTATACCAAGGTTCAGGGCTAAGCCTTCACCCATATGTGACAAAAGCCGGGCCATCGCGCCCGGCTTTTTTTGTTCGGGCGCTTGACGGGATTGGTCGGTCTGGGCAGTTTGGCCGCGTCCTTGCCTGTGCTGGGGCTGTCGTCGCGGCTGCGGCGGCTCGGCTGGAAGACCTGCCATGATGTCCGAAGAGGCTGGAATCATGCCCGGTCCCTTAAAAGATTGACCTGCATGATCAAGGAGTTCCGTGCCATGAGCACTTTGGATATAGACTTTGTCCGCGCGCAGTTTCCCGCCTTTTCCGAACCATCTCTGCAAGGCCAGGCCTTTTTCGAAAACGCCGGTGGGTCTTACACATGCAAGCCCGTGCTGGACCGGCTGTTTCGCTACTATACCGAACGCAAAGTACAACCCTATGCGCCCTATGAGGCCAGTCGTCTAGCGGGCGCCGAGATGGACGAGGCGCGTCGGCGCTTGGCGGCTATTCTGGGCGTCGACACCGATGAGTTAAGCTTTGGCCCTTCGACCACGCAGAACACTTATGTCATGGCGCAGGCATTTCGGCAGTGGATGCAGCCGGGTGAAGCGATCATCGTCACCAATCAGGACCATGAGGCCAATTCCGGCCCGTGGCGGCGCTTGGCCGAGGATGGGATTGAGGTCAGGGAGTGGCAAATCGACCCCGAGACCGGCTCGCTTGACCCGCAGGATCTGGCAAACCTGCTGGACGACAAGGTGCGTCTGGTCTGTTTCCCCCATTGCTCGAACGTAGTTGGTGAGATCAATCCGGTGGCCGAGATCACCGCTATTGCGCATGCAGCGGGTGCGTTTGTCTGTGTTGATGGGGTGTCCTACGCGCCGCACGGCCTTCCGAATGTGGATGAGCTGGGGGCGGATATCTATCTGTTTTCAGCCTATAAAACTTATGGTCCGCATCAAGGATGTATGGTGGTCCGGCGAAAATTGGGGCAGATGCTGCCCAACCAGGCGCATTTTTTCAACGGCGATGTGCTGTATAAGCGGTTCACGCCTGCCGGACCCGATCATGCGCAGATCGCGGCCAATGCTGGCATGGCGGATTATATCGCCGCACTCAGCGTTCATCACGGTGGTCCCGACGGGTCCGACACTCAGCGTGGAGCGTTCGTGCATGATCTGATGCGTGGGCACGAGGTGTCATTGCTGCAGCCGTTGCTGGATGCGGTGTCAAACCGCAATGCTGTGCGCTTGATTGGCACCGCTGATGCAGAAAAGCGCGCACCCACGGTTGCTTTGGCGTTGAACCGAAATGCGGAAGAGGTGGCGGGTGAATTGGCCACACACGGGATTATGGCGGGTGGAGGCGATTTCTACGCCGGGCGTCCGTTGCAGGCGATGGGGGTCGATCCGGCGCAGGGCGTGTTGCGGGTCAGCTTTACGCACTACACATCGCAACAGGAAATTGATCAATTATTGAATGCACTTGACGCCGTTTTGTGATCCAGTTCCCGTCCACTCCCGTAAAATGGGAAAAACATCTGGGCGGTTATGGAACAGCAATCTGCGATCATCATGTGGTTCCGGCGGGACTTGCGCCTGTCAGATCACCCAGCGCTAAGCGCGGCCGCCGCCACCGGTCGGCCCGTCATCCCGCTGTTCATCTGTGATGATCTGACGGACAAATTGGGCGCTGCGCCGAAATGGCGGCTGGGTCTGGGGATTGAGGCTTTTCAGAGCGCCCTCGGCAAGGCCGGAAGCCGTCTGATCCTGCGCAAGGGCATCGCGTTGCAAGTATTGCAAGACGTTGTCGCCGAAACTGGGGCTTCGGCCGTCTATTGGTCGCGCGCCTATGACCTGGATGCCATTTCGCGCGATACCCAGCTAAAATCTGCCCTTAAAGACCAAGGGGTTGAAGCCAAATCCTTCCCTGGCCCTTTGTTGTTCGAGCCTTGGAACGTGGCCACCAAAACGGGTCAGCCGTTTCGCGTGTTTACTCCAATGTGGCGGGCTGTTCAGGGTCGGGCGGTTCCACAACCGTTGGCCGCGCCGACTCGATTGACGCCTCCGGTGCACTGGCCCGAGTCCGAAGATCTGTCCTCATGGCGTTTGAGTGCAGCGATGAACCGGGGCGCGCAGGTCGTGACTCGCTTCGTGCAGCCGGGCGAAACTGCGGCACTGGCCGTATTGCAAGGGTTCTTGAATCGTCTGCCTGACTATTCCCGAAACCGCGACCTGCTGGCGTCCGAGGGGACCTCAACCCTGTCGGAATACCTGTCGCTGGGGGAGATCAGCCCTCGGCGTATTTGGCACGCGGTACAGAATGCTGCCCTGAACGGGGTGTCGGGCTCGGATGCCTATCTGCGTCAGCTTGTCTGGCGCGAGTTCGCCTATCACCTGATGTTTCACTGGCCGCATATCACATATCAGAACTGGAAGCCCGAATGGGATCAGTTTCCATGGCAAACGCGCACTGACCAACCCGAGGTTCTGGCCTGGACGCGGGCCCGAACAGGTATACCAGTGGTGGATGCCGGTCTGCGTGAGATGTATGTGACGGGACGGATGCACAACCGCGCGCGTATGATCGTGGCAAGCTATCTGACCAAGCATCTGATGACACATTGGAAAATCGGGATGCGGTGGTTCGAGGATTGCCTGATTGACTGGGACATCGCCGCCAATGCGATGGGCTGGCAGTGGGTGGCCGGATCGGGGCCGGATGCGTCTCCGTTCTTTAGAGTGTTCAACCCGGTCACGCAGCAAGAAAAGTTTGACCCAGACGGCGAATATGTCCGGCGGTGGATCGCTGAAGGACAAGCCAATCCGCCCGACACCGCGCTTGCCTATTTTGAGGCCATCCCGCGCGCTTGGGGGCTGGCCCCAGATGACGGCTACCCTCAACCCGTTGTCGAATTGGCCGACGGGCGCAGGCGCGCGCTGGCGGCCTATGAACACTACAAGAACCAGTAAGGAACTGAAAACTTGCCAGAAACACAAACTCGGCCTAGCCTACGCCAACAACCGCATAGGGGAGAGCGGATGATCCTGACAACGACAGATGGGCAAGAAAACCTGCCACGATACTTCACGCAAGTGACGAAGATGTTGCGAAAGATGGAGTCCGGTCGCCTGGACATTGTGCTGCCTGATGGCCGCGTGTTTCGCACCGAAGGGGCCAAGCCCGGACCAATCGCGCAGGTAGATATCCATAACCCCGACGTTTTTGCCCGACTAGTGCGTGAAGGTGAGCTTGGGTTCTCGGACGCCTATCTGGAAGGTGACTGGAGCACGCCAGACCTGCGCTCTTTTATGGACCTGGTGCATCTGGGCACCGAAACGGTTTACGACGATTTCACCGGCAAGTTTCTGGTGCAGGCTTATGAGCGTTTGCGGTTCTGGCTAAACGGAAACAGCCGCAATCAGGCCAAAAAGAACATCTCGTATCACTATGATTTGGGTAATGATTTTTACTCCGCATGGCTGGACGATACGATGACTTATTCCAGCGCTTTGTTCGAAACCGGACAGGAAAGTCTGGAGAAGGCGCAGACGGCAAAATATGCCAGCCTTGTCGACGAGATGGGCGCAAAACCCGGCGATCATATCCTTGAAATCGGATGTGGCTGGGGTGGCTTCGCTGAATATGCCGCGAAAGAGCGTGGCTTGCGGGTCACAGGGCTGACCATCAGCCAAGAGCAGTTGAAGTTTGCGCAAGAACGTATTGAGAAAGCTGGTCTTTCTGATCTTGTTGAATTCAAGTTGCAGGACTACCGGGACGAGCGTGGGCAGTATGATGGCATCGCCTCGATCGAGATGTTCGAAGCGGTGGGTGAGAAATACTGGCCGATTTATTTTGAAACCGTCCGCGAAAGGCTCAAACCAGGCGCGCAGGCCACGTTGCAGATCATCACTGTCGCCGACCATCGCTGGGACGTCTACCGCAATGGTGTTGATTTCATTCAAAAATATATCTTCCCGGGTGGAATGCTGCCCGCGCCGTCCGTGCTAAAGGATCAGGTGACTCAAGCGGGTTTGACCGTGGTCAAATCAAGGGAATTTGGCAAAAGTTACGATCTGACACTGCGACGTTGGTATGACACGTTCAACGATAAATGGGACGATATCGCTCAGATGGGTTTTGATGAGCGTTTTCGCCGCATGTGGAATTATTATTTGACCGCATGTGGCGCGGCCTTTGACACGGGTAATTGCGATGTGACACAGATCACAATAGCAAAACCGAGTTAAACAACGGACCCTTACAATGCCCACCGCGTCTCGTCTTGTCGCTGCAACCTGCTTATTGGTTGTGGCTTTTCTCGTCTCCAGCATGGTGATCGAGAACGGCGAAGAGGGGAAGGATTACGGCTGGTTCACCTATGTCAACATGTTGCTTGGGGTCATCTGTGGCTGGAAAGTGATGGGCAAACGTGCAGGCCGCGGGTGGACAGCCGGTGTGAACAATGGCCTGACCGGGATGGCGGCTCTGGTGTTCTGGGGCCTGTTTGTTCAGGGCTGCAATGAAATGATCCGGCTGGCCATGCGTCACCGCTATGATGGCCCGTTCGAGGCTTTGCTGGCCATTTTTCAGATCAGTGTCGAATTTGGGCAGCAGTTGCTGGCCCCAGAAATACTGTGGACGTTGGCGATCGGTGCGTTGGTCGCGGGTCTTGCCACAGAAGAAGCCAGCCGTCGCTGGCGGTAATTCTCGACCGAATACGAGACTTGATCCGTGACTGACCTGTTTTTCTACGGCACGCTGCAACACCTGCCTTTGCTCGAGCTTGTGCTGGATCGCCCCGCATCTGAAATGAAACTGTCCGAGGCCAGACTGCGGGACCACGCGGTTTATGGGGTCAAAGATCAGGCGTTTCCGATGATCCTGTCAGAAAATGGCTCGTATGCGGAAGGATTGCTGGTTCAGAATCTGTCTCAGAACGACCTTGAGCGGCTCAATTTTTATGAGGGTGGATTTGACTACGAACTGCGCCCACTTCGGGTTGAGACAGTGGAAGGTGCCAGCGTGCAGGCGGATGTGTACTTCCCCGATCCGGGTCTCTGGACCCCGACGAAGCTTTGGGAATTGCGAGATTGGGTTGATCGTTGGGGCGATATTTCCGTAACCGCCGCGCATGAGGTGATGGGCTATTTCGGCAAGATCGACGCGGCCACGCTGGCCAGAAGCTTTCCGGCACTTCGAACACGGGCATGGGCAAAAATCGCCGCGCGTCAGCGCGGGACAGGGGACCTGCGTGATGTTACCAAGGATGTGGTCTTGCATAACCACCGGTATGCTCATGTGAACTACTTCGGAATGGAAGAGGTCGCGTTGCAACACAGGCAACATGACGGCACGATGGGGCCGGTTCTACAACGTAGCAGCCTGATGCAAGGCAGCGCTGTTGTGGTTCTGCCCTATGACCCGGCGCGCGATGTGGTCTTGCTGGTTGAACAATTTCGCCCGCCGGTTTTCATTATCGACGATCCCGAGCCCTGGATGTGGGAACCCGTCGCAGGGATGATCGACCCGGGTGAAACGCCCGAACACGCCGCCCGCCGCGAAGCGCAAGAGGAAGCGGGCGTGGTCCTGCAGTCGCTGGAATATGCGGGCGGGGCCTATTCCTCGAGCGGGTCATCGACCGAATACATTCACCTTTACGTGGGTCTGGCGGATCTGGAACTGACAGTTCAAGGCGGTGGGCTGGCCTCGGAAGGAGAAGATATCCGAAGCCAAATCCTGCCATTTGTCGATTTCATGGATCGTGTCGATGCGCATGGGTTCAAAGATTTGCCTTTGCTGGCGCTGGCCCATTGGCTTGCGCGGCACCGAAACCGTTTGCGCGCCTGAGGATCGCCGCTTGTGGTTGGCGCGCGGCAACTGTAAATCTGCCTTGATCCGTAATGAAATGAGGGCGCCATGCGCATTGCGAAAGACCTTGCCGACGCAGTCGGAAAAACACCACTTATCCGATTGAAGCGCATCAGCGAGGAAACCGGGTGCGAAATTCTGGGGAAGGCCGAGTTCATGAACCCCGGCCAGTCGGTCAAAGACCGCGCCGCGCTCTATATCATTCGGGACGCCATCGCACGGGGTGAGTTGAAGCCCGGCGGCACGATCGTCGAAGGCACCGCCGGGAACACCGGGATCGGTCTGGCGCTGGTCGGGGCCTCGATGGGGTTCAAGACTGTAATCGTGATCCCGGAAACCCAGTCCGAAGAGAAAAAGGACATGCTGCGTCTGGCCGGTGCGCAACTGGTGCAGGTGCCTGCCGCGCCCTATCGGAACCCCAATAACTTCGTGCATTACTCGCGCCGTCTGGCCGAAGAGCTGTCGCAGACCGAACCCAATGGCGCCATCTGGGCCAATCAGTTTGACAACGTGGCCAACCGTCAGGCGCATGTGGAAACCACCGGGCCTGAGATCTGGGAACAGACCGGCGGTAAAGTCGATGGCTTTGTCTGCGCCGTGGGCTCCGGAGGAACGCTGGCCGGTGTCGCCGATGCATTGCAGCCAAAGGGCGTTAAAATTGGCCTCGTCGATCCGATGGGTGCGGGGCTTTATTCCTACTACACCACCGGTGAGATCGCGATGGAAGGCAGCTCGATCGCCGAAGGCATCGGTCAGGTGCGCATCACCAAGAACCTCGAAGGGTTCAAGCCCGATTACGCCTATCAGATGACCGATAATGAGGCGCTGCCGCTCATCTTCGATCTGCTGCGCGAAGAAGGACTGGTTATGGGCGGTTCGACCGCGATCAACATGGCGGGTGCAGTGCGTCTGGCCAAGGACCTTGGGCCGGGCCATACGATCGTGACGATCTTGTGCGACTACGGCACACGCTATCAGTCCAAACTGTTCAACCCGGAATTCCTGCGCGAAAAAGAACTGCCGGTACCCGATTGGATGACCGAAGCCCCACGCAGCATTCCCGGCGTGTTCGAGGACGTGTGATGTTGCGACAGGTCCGCCTGTTCCTGGCGCTTGTCTCGGTTTGTATAGCGGTTCTGTGTGGCCCAGCGGTTGCGCAGCTTTCGGACAGACAGAGCGAGTATTATCAGGGCTGGGTCAAAACAGCGGACCGAGCCGAGACCGTGATCGAAGCGGATCGCGCCTCGAATGCAGCGCTCGAGAATCTGCGTGCGGAAATTCATACGTACCGCGATGACTTCAACCGAGCACGCGGCGCGAATACCGAGCGTATCCAGACGCTTGATGCGCAAATCAAGGCGCTGGGTCCCAAACCCGAAGGTGACGCGACCGAGCCCGAAGACATTGCCGCTCTGCGGGCCCATTTGGAAGAACAGCTGAATACGCTTCAGGTCCCGCAGATCATTTCGGAAGAGGCGTTCAGCCGCGCCAATGGCCTGATTACCGAAATCGACCAGCTCTTGCGGACCCGGCAGACCAAAGAGCTGTTGGAGCGGGGACCGTCGCCGGTCAATCCCGTGTATTGGGGGCCGGCATGGACCGATCTTCGCGAAGCAGGTCAAAGCCTCTTTAACGAGGCGCGTCGAAACTTTGGCACGGATGTCGTGCATGAAAATCTGCGCGATCAGGGGCTGGGTATCGCCCTTCTGGTGGCAGTTGCCGGGGTTTTGCTGTTCTTCGGCAAGCACTGGTCCGAGGTGGCCGGAAACTACATGCGGCAGTTCGGCGGGCAGGGCAGTGGGGTGTGGACCTTTCTGACATCGCTGCTGCGCATTCTTTTACCCTGGCTGGGGGTCTGGCTGGTCGTCAAGGCCATTGTCATGTCCGGACTTCCCGGCTTTCGCGGCACATTGCTGCTGCAAAACGTGCCATATTGGGCTGCGATCATTTTCTATTTCGACTGGATCGGGCGGCAAGTCTATGTGCTGCAAGAAGCACAGGGGTTTAAACGTTTGACCGCCAAGCGCGTGGCTGAGTTGCGGGTCTATCTGGACGTTCTGGCCGTGCTTTTGATCCTGCACGATCTGGTCGACCTATTCGAGCAGATCGAGAATATCTCGGATGCGACGCGCGCTGTTGTCGGGTTCCCCGTCACCATTGTGACCGCACTGGTCCTGTTACGCGTGCGACAGATCCGAAGCACCGAAGCCCCGCTGGATGCTGATGATGGGTCGCTGGCTCGGGGTACGGGTTTGACCCAGTTGATCGAGTTTCTCCGCCGGGCATTGTTCCTGTTGGGTATAGCCAGCCCAATTCTGGCTGTCATCGGCTATACGAATGCCGCCGAAGCGATTGTCTATCCTGCGGTCAAATCACTGGTCCTGATTGGGGCACTGGTCATCTTCCAACGTTTCCTGACGGCCGTTTATGGCTGGATTTCGGGGCAGGGCGAGGCGGCGAAAGATTCGCTTTTTGCGGTCTTGATCGGGTTCGCGATGGCGATCTTTGCGTTGCCAGTTCTGGCGATCTACTGGGGCGCGCGCGAAACCGACTTACTCGAGGTCTGGTCCCGCATCCTGCTGGGTTTTGACATCGGTGGCGTGACGATTTCACCGAAGAATTTCTTTACCTTCCTGATCGTCTTCCTGATGGGCTTTGGCCTGACCCGAATGCTGCAAGGGGGGCTACGCAGTTCCCTGCTGCCCAAGACCAAGATTGACCCCGGTGGCCAGAACGCGATCGTCGCCGGGACAGGCTATGTCGGAATTTTCCTGGCGGCGCTCTGCGCCATTATGGTGGCTGGGTTCGACTTGTCCTCGCTGGCGATTGTTGCTGGTGCGCTGTCGGTCGGTATCGGCTTTGGCTTGCAGACCATCGTGTCTAACTTTGTCTCGGGTATCATCCTGCTTGTCGAGCGTCCGATCTCGAAAGGCGACTGGATCGATGTTAACGGGATGATGGGCTATGTGCGCGATATCTCGGTCCGTTCGACACGGATCGAGACGTTCGACCGATCCGATGTGATTGTGCCGAACTCGGACCTGATCAGCGGTGTGGTGACGAACTATACGCGCGGCAACACGGTCGGGCGAGTGATCGTGCCGGTCGGGGTCGCTTATGGCACCGATACCCGCCGGGTCGAGGCGATCCTGGGCGAGATTGCCAATGCGCATCCCATGGTTTTGGCTAATCCGGCCCCCAATGTGGTGTTTCAGGGGTTTGGCGCAGACTCGCTGGATTTTGAAATCCGGGCTATCCTTCGAGACGTCAACTGGATGCTGTCCGTGAAGTCGGACATGAACCACGAAATCAACCGCCGGTTTGTCGAAGAAGGTATCGAAATCCCGTTTGCCCAACGCGACGTCTGGCTGCGCAATCCCGAAACCTTGCGTGTGGCGGATCCTGCCCAGGACAGCGCGGCACAGGCGTCTGCGCCCGCATCCACGCCGATCGAGATGACCGAGGTTGACCTGTCAGGCGGGGACGGGGACGAGCCTTGACGGGTTTCGCGACCCTTTCCGCAAAGCGAAAAAAACGCTCTAATCGGGCCTTGCAAATCCCCAAGCGATAGTCCAAATATCGCCCGCACGGAGAGGTGGCCGAGTGGTCGAAGGCGCACGCCTGGAAAGTGTGTAGGCGGGAAACCGTCTCCAGGGTTCGAATCCCTGTCTCTCCGCCACAATCCCTCAATTCTCGAACCTCAGATATACCCCCAGACTGTCTTAGCCCGAGGCGAATTTCTCCTTGGACCTTTGGTCGCGTGCTTGCTGGTTTGTTGTCTGAACGTCGCATAGTTTGACCGCTTCAGATAAATAACCGCTTTTGTCGCAAGTTGGGCGCAATGCTGCCATATCAGTCGGGCATCGGGACATCGTTGTGTAGTCCGAAACGGCAATGTGACAGATCGGTAACTACAGGCTGAAATCTGGCGTGTTTGGATTAGCGGTCGTTTCGGCTTGAGATATCAAGGGTAAGGATCCGAAAACTAGGAGTTGACCGGCCTCGCATGGCGGGGTTGGGATGTGCATAAAACGAGTAGGGCAATTTGCCTGCGGAGGTTAGATGTTATTGTCTGTCGTCGTCCCTTGCATGAACGAAGAGGACTCTCTTCCCATGTTGGTGGATCGTCTGATCGCTGCGACCAGGGCCTGGGCCTCGGAGGTTGAGATCGTGCTGGTTGATGACGGCTCAACGGACAAGACCTGGGACGGTATTTGCGCACAGGCGGATCGACATTCATGTGTGCGCGGCTTGAAGTTGTCGACCAATCGCGGACATCAGGTAGCACTGACCGCAGGTCTGATGGCAGCCAAAGGCGAGCGGATTTTCATGCTGGACGCGGACTTGCAGGATCCGCCGGAATTGCTGTCGGATATGATGGCGATGATGGATCGTGGGTATGATGTGGTCTATGGTCGGCGTAGTGAGCGCAAGGGCGAAAGCTGGTTCAAGAAGATGACCGCGCACGGGTTTTACCGCTTACTGAATCGCCTGTCCGATGTTCCGATCCCGAATGATACGGGCGATTTCCGGCTGGTCAGTCGCCGCGCGCTGGATGCGGTTTTGAACATGCCCGAGCGATCTCGGTTCATTCGCGGCATGTTTGCCTGGGTCGGGTTTCGCCAGATTGGCATTGAATACATCCGCGACCCCCGCGTGGCCGGTGAGACTAAATATCCGATGTCAAAAATGATTAGGCTGGCCTTTGACGCTCTGTCCAGTTTTTCGATTAAGCCCCTGCAAATCGCCACGCGCCTTGCGTTTCTGACCCTGATCATTGCGGCCTTGATGGCCGTTTATGTGTTCTGGTCCCTAATCCTTTATAGCACTGTGGCTGGTTGGGCCTCGACCGTTCTGGTGATCAGCTTCTTCTCGGGCATTCAACTGCTGACGCTCGGCATCATCGGCGAGTATCTTGGTCGCCTTTATGTCGAGGCCAAGGGCCGCCCGTTGTATTTTGTCGATGAACATGTCGGGCAATCCACGGATGTCTCGGTTAAGGACGTATCAAAGCAGGCATGACCGATACACGTCGCATATTCCGCTTTGCGGTCGTTGGTACAGGCGTGGCTGTCTACTATTTCCTGACCTATCTGGGGCTGTTGCGGCTTGTCGGCTCACCTTGGATTGCCAATGCGCTGGCTTTTGGAACCGCGATCTTGATCCAGTATATAGGTCAGTCTGTCTGGACCTTCGGCAAGCCCGTCATGGCGCCGGCTCAGTTTGGTCGGTTCTTGTGCATGATCGGCATCGGACTTGTCGTTTCATCAACCATTACAGGTGTTTTGGGGCCTCGGTTTGGACTGTCTCAACCGGTCACCGCCGGACTAGTAGTCATCGTCCTGCCTGTCATAAATTTTGTGATCCTGCGGCTTTGGGTCTACCGCGAAGAAAAGTCACTTTGAAAGAGTAGCTATGTCTCACATCTATTCGAACGAGTTCTTTGATTATATCGACCGCGGAGCCCGCGAATCCGCTGTCCGGCTGATCCGTTGTCTTCAGACATGGGTCAAGCCAGACAGTGTTGTCGATTTCGGCTGTGGCCGAGGTGTCTGGCTGTCGGAATGGTCCGCGGCGGGATGCCCGGATATCGCCGGTGTAGACGGAGACTATGTTGATCGTGAGCGTCTGGCCATTTCACCGGATGCTTTTTTTGGAAAGGACCTAACTCAGCCCGTCGATCTTGGGCGGCGTTTTGGTCTGGCCCAATCTTTAGAAGTCGGTGAGCATCTGCCGCATGAGGCCTCGTCCAGTCTTGTGCAAAGCCTGACAGCCCATAGCGACCTTGTGTTGTTCTCGGCGGCGGTCCCGGGGCAGGGCGGAGAGTTCCATATCAACGAGCAACCTTTATCGTTCTGGCAAGGGCTGTTCGAAACGCAGGGGTACACGGCCTACGATTGCCTGCGCCCAAAACTGTTTTCCGACGGGGCAATCGAGCCCTGGTACCGCTACAACAGTGTGCTTTACGCCAATGCGGCTGCAGCAGCGTCCTTACCGCCAGAGGTTTTGGCAACAAAGGTTGCACCCGGAGCGCTGCGTGAGGTTGGAACCATCGGTTGGAACTTGCGAAAGATGATTGTCCGGCGACTGCCATTGCGTACGGTCACCGCAATCGCGCAAGCCCGCGCTTCAATTGTCGCACGGTCTCATCGGAGCAACTGATGACCGCGCGTTCGGATATAACGCTGGTTTTCTGGCTGACGCTGCTTTGCCTCGGAACTCTGATGGCGACCTATGGGCCATTTCTGAGCGATCCATTTGTCCGTCATGACGACTTTCCCGCCTTGCTGGGCCATTTCGACATGGCTTATAGCAAAGCGCTGGATGAGGGGCGCTGGCTAAATTTCTGGTGGCAGTTTCGACCGTTCCTCTGGCCTGCACCGGTCAATTTTGCATTGTACCTTCTGGGTTGGTCGATCTTTTCTGCATGCGCCGCGATCATAGTCCTTGGGCGCTCCATGCCTGCGTGGTTCCTGTGCGTCATGGCATTGTTCGTCGCGTTGTCGCGGCCGGCTTTTCTGATATCGTTCTGGTTCAACACTTTGCTGCCCGGTATCTGGGTACTAGCGTTGTTTTCACTGGCCGTAGTTTTTCTGTCCCATCGGGCGTCAGTTCTGTTGCTGATCGTGGCGGTGCCGCTGTCGTTTATGGCCTACACCACATACCCGTTCATGATGTTGAGCCTTGTTTTGCTGTCCCGAAAGGCGCCGCAAACCTATGTCAGTGCGGGCGTAACACTGGTGGTTTTTTTTGCGAGCCTCGCATTGGCCTTCGGTATGGTCTACTCGTTGAATTTCCTGCATCACGGAGTGTTCGACATTCCGGTGGCCGAATGGCGCGACCCAACCGAGGTCAAGTCGATAAGCGATCTGGCATTGAACTATCAAAAGCTTAAACTGCACCTGTACGAAAACTTGCATCGCGTCGGCAGCGGGTCTTTGTCCAACGGGGTGTTTTTGATATCGCTCTTCGCGGTTTCGTGGCTTTACCTGCTTCGGCGTCAGCGTTATGTGGCAACGATTGTACTGGTCGCGGTTCTCGCCGGTTGTGGCCCTTTGTTCGCCAAAACGCTGACATCAGGTCTTAAGGTTCCGTTTCGGGCACTTGGTTGGAACTGGATTTTGTTCGGTTACACCCTGACAATGTCGGTGTTTATTCTTACGAACACATCCACCCGGTTGGCTAGCGTCGCGCGCATTGTGATCATGTGTGTTCTGTTGATCGCAACAATCCAATTCGGACGCATCACCTACGGCACCTTTCCTCTTTGGCAAAAAACAACGCGGACTTTGGCGGATGAGATCCCAGACGGGATGAACCGTGTGCAGCTTTATGGTAGTTACTACGGATTGGAAGGCGCGCGCGAGGCGTTCATTCAGTTTGATCGCGGATTGCGTCTGCGGTTGGAATATCTGACTGGGGCAGAGGTTGTATCGTGCGACACGACACCAGACGAATGTACGGATGCCAACCCGCCATTTGATCCGCTGGGCTGGACGCATAAATCTTTAGTCGAAACGGATGGCACCGTGGCATTTGTCCTGCTGCCGAGCCCGCCGGTCGGGCCATAGTCTGACGGCGGTTATGGCAGGTTCGAGATTGCGTTGCGCTGAATCTCCGTCTCTGTCCGGTCGACGGTAAAAACACATTTGTAACCGCAGGTCGAAGGATTTATGACCCTGACGCAAGGTGCCAGTTTATGCGGCCGTCGGCCATGGCGCGCCCCCTTTAGGTATCGGATCCAAATGATTGACCTGACTGACCACACCCCATTGCGCAAAAGCCGGAATTACCTGATCTTTCAGCACCCCGATCGGCAGGATGCCTTGTTGAAAGTCCGCGCGGATGTTCCTGTACGTGATCATTGGATTCCGCGCTATGCGGAATGGCGCTATGGCAACCTGCGCCAATGGAACCGCGAAGCCAACGAATATTTGGCCGCGCTGCATCGCTGTTGCCCCGAGATTGAACGTCTGGCCCATTTCATGGGCTATGCACCGACGTCATTGGGGCCGGCGCTTGTTGTCGAGAAAATGACGGGACCAGATGGAGATCTGGCGCCGACAGTGTACAAGGAATGGATGTCGCTCAAAGAGGATCCCGCTGGACGCAAACGCCTTGGGGAAGAGTTCATGGAGTTGCTAGACGACCTGGAACGGGGGCGGATCATCGTCGGCGATATGAGCCACGAAAACATAGTGCGGGCCGAAGAACGCGGCGGCAAATTGGTGGTGATTGATGGTTTGGGCGAACGTGTCTTGTTTCCGCTGGCCTTGTTCAGCGACTGGGCATTTCGCAAGTCCATGCAGCGTCGTCGGGAACGGATGGGCAGCATGTTTGGAATTCGCTCTTAGGGCTGCATTTCTGCTAGGATCCCCGGATGCATGAGGAAAACAGGATCACGATCGGATTTCTGCTGTTTGACGGCTTTCCGATGGCCTGCCTGACCTCCGTCATCGAACCGCTTCGGGCGGCCAATGAAATCGCCGGGAAGCAAGCCTTTGGATGGGTGCTTGTGTCCGAGCGTGGGCAAAAGGTTCAATCCAGTGCGGGTGTGGGGTTTGAAGCCGCGCTAGCCCTGACAGGGTGCAAGGATATCGACATCCTGTTTCTGCTCAGCAGTCCGACATCCGGGTTTGCCGATCCGCGCACTGGAAACGGCGCGTTACGTGGATTTGGTCGGCACGGCACTGTCCTCGGCGGCATTAGCGGAGGCGTATTCCCCCTTGTTCGCTCGGGCGCGATGGTGGATCAGCCGGTCTCGGTTCATTGGTGTTATGAAGCGGCGTTCGAGGCTGAGTTTCCCGACATAGACGCGCGCAGTGAAGTGATTGTGCGCACCGATACGCGCTGGACCGCCGCGGGCGCGGCCGCTGGATTTGATCTGGCGTTGCACTTGATTTCAGACCGTCTTGGCAGCGAGATCGCGCATGAGGTCGCCTGCTGGTTTCAGCACCCGATGATGCGAGGCGCAGGGGTGCGTCAAAAAGTACCGGACACAACTGCATCTGGTTCAGGTGATCAACTGCCCCCGTTGGTTGCGCGTAGCGTTGAGCTATTTGCCGGCCATCTGAGCGAACCGATCTCGATTGCAGAAGTTGCCGGGCAGATGAGGGTCACGCCCCGCCAGATCGAGCGAGCTTTCAAACAGGCGACGGGTCAAAGCCCAAGCCACTACTATCGGTCTATGCGCATGAAAGCCGCGCGCCAGATGGTTATGTATACGAAAGACCCGATTGCACAGATTGCCGCTGCGGTCGGGTACAGCTCGGTCACACCGTTGGTATCGCATTACAAAGCGGCCTTTGGGCTAAGCCCTGCAGAGGACCGTCGCCGGATCAACCGGTTCCGGGTCGAGGACAACGCGCCGTTGCCTTCGATCTGATTGTCTTAATGGGCCGAACGCATGGCCGCCAGAACCGCATGGTGCAGCGATCCGGCCGATGATCTGGGACCATAAAGGCTGACATGGTCGGCGCTGCGGCACAGGATGAAACACCCGATGTGATGAACTGCGCCCCGCGCGACGTGACCGGACTGAAACTGACGTAGGTCCAGTTGGCATAGCAATTCCAGAACCGCGTTGATCCCGTCGCCCTGCAAGTCGAACCGCGCCCAGGCATCCGTCTGCTCAGTGACAGAAGCGACGATTCCGACGGCGGTCTTGACGTAGGCGGCAAGGTCTTCGTGGGTGGAGAAGGGGGCTTCGATCATCCATTGGTCCGGGCCGGACCAGAAGGCGGTCACAGGGTCTCCGGCGAAACGCTGCACGGTCGGCGTTGCGGTTCCGATAAGCCGCGCAACTGCATCTTGCGTCGCGGCCTCGTGCCCCAACCGGGCAGTGACTGAGGCCAACGCCACATCTGAGACTTCAGAACATGTGACCGAACCGACCGTATCCACGCGTGGCGCGGCCCCGCCGAGGGCGGTTATTGCAACAAGATCATGCACGCAGTCGTTCTCCTTCGGGGTCAACGAAATGAGCCGAGACAATTTCGACTTCGACATTCAATTCGGTCAGGGGTGACACAAGGCGCATCTTCTCGCCCATCCGCGCGTCGCCGCGTTTCAGCAGGCCCAGCCCGATATGACTGTTCAGATTGGGCGAATAGGCCGCCGAGGTCACATAGCCCTGATCATGTGTCGCATCGACCGGGCCATCTATATTCATCAAATGGCCCCCGGCGGTGATCTTTTCCTCGGGGTTGACCGGTTTTAGCCCGACAAGTTTCAGTACATCCGGTGCGGTCAACGCTTCACGCTCGGACAGGACCGATCCAATGCTGTCCTTCTTCTTTGACACCATTTTGCCCAACCCAAGGTTCAGCGCCGTAGTGGTGCCGTTCAACTCATTGCCGACCGGGTGGCCCTTTTCGATGCGCATCACGCTCAGCGCCTCGGTGCCATACGGTGTGACGTCGAATTCTTCACCCTCACTCATCAACCGTCGCATCAGCGCGTCGCCATAGCGCGACGGGACGGCGATCTCGAACGCCAATTCGCCCGAGAACGAGATACGGAATAGCCGCGCCCGTAGCCCACCGCAGACGGTGATCTCGCCGCAAGCCATGAAGGGGAACGCCTCGTTCGAAATATCGAATTCCGGGTCCACGATCTTTTGCAGAAGCTTGCGGGAATTTGGCCCTGCCACCGCGTATTGCGCCCAACCATCGGTGGTCGAAATCAGCTGCACATCCATGTCCGGGAACAAGCACTGGCGCACGAATTCCATGTGGCGATAAACATTTACAGCATTCGCAGTGGTGGTGGTGACAACGAAATGATCCTCGGCCAGCCGTGCGGCGGTGCCGTCATCCATGACCATGCCATCCTCGCGCAGCATCAGCCCATAGCGCGTTTTGCCCACTGCAAGCTTGGCAAAGCCGTTGGCGTAGACGCGGTTGAGGAACTCGGCAGCATCCGTGCCCTGCACGTCGATCTTGCCCAGCGTGGTGCAATCGCACACCCCGACCGAGGCGCGGGTTTGGCGCACCTCACGGTCGACGGAGTCGCGCCAATGCGTCTCACCAGGCAGGGGAAACCACTGCGCACGCAGCCAGTTCCCAGCCTCGACAAACACCGCCCCGCGCTCCTTGGCCCAATGGTGCGATGGGGTCAGGCGGGTCGGGTGGAAGTCCTTGCCCGTCATTCGGCCCGCGAAGGCACCGATGGGCACCGGGGTATAGGGCGGGCGGAAAATGGTTGTGCCGGTTTCGGGGATCGACTTGCCCGCAACCTCGGCCATGATCGCAAGGCCCGTGATGTTCGAAGTCTTGCCCTGATCGGTTGCCATTCCCAGCGTGGTATAGCGTTTCAGATGCTCGACCGAGCGGAAGCCTTCCTGATAGCTGAGCTTCACATCCTTGACCGTCACGTCGTTCTGCTGATCGACCCATGCGCGTTTGCAGCCCTGCACATACCAGAACGGCTTTAGCGCAATGGGCGCGTCCTCGGCTTCTGGCAGGTCGGGCAGGGTGGTCAGGTCCAGCGCGGTGGCGGCCGCTTCGGCTCCCGAGCGCAGTGCGCCATGGGTTGACATGACGCCATTGGCAGAACCCGCGACGGACATGCCAACCGGTAGGTTTTCTCCCGGAACGAAAGCAGCAAGGGCTTCGTTCCAAACAGGGCTTCCGCGTTGGTGGCAGGTCAGGTGGACATTCGGGTTCCAGCCGCCCGACACGCCCAGCGCGCCACAATCCAGTGTCCGGGTCGAACCATCGGGCAAGGCGACCTCGACAAAGCTCAGGCCCAGACGGCCTTTGGTGTTCACCACCTGCGCGCCTTTCAGCACCTCATAGTCATAGCTGAGGGGGGCATCTTCGCGCACATCGACTACGGCGGCGATCTTGACGCCTTTGGCGTGAAGATCCGAGGCCGTGCGGTGGCCGTCATCATTGTTGGTAAAGATAGCAACCCGCGGCGAAGCTGTCACCGCATATCGGTTGGCATAAGTCCGCAGCGCGCTGGCGGTCATGATGCCGGGGCGGTCATTGTTTTCAAATGCAATGGGACGCTCGGTTGCTCCGGCACACAGCAGGGCCTTTTGGGTATAGATGCGCCACAGGATCTGGCGCGGTTTGCCAGCAGGCAGCGAGGGCAGATGATCACCCGTCCGCTCGACCGCCCCATAGATTCCATGGTCAAACGCTCCGATCACCGTGGTGCGCGGCATCAGCCGGACGTTCGGCATGGCGGACAGCTCGGCCACGGTTTGTGCCGCCCAGTCAGGGGCGCTGTGGTCGCCGACCGAGAAGGTCTCGCTGTTCAGGCGTCCGCCCAGCGTGAAATCCTCATCCGCCAGTATGACATCTGCGCCTGCGCGCCCGGCGGTCAACGCTGCCATTAGGCCCGCAGACCCGGCACCGATGATCAGCAGGTCGCAGTGACGGAACCCTTTATCGTATTCATCTGGGTCGGCCTGCATCGACAGCGACCCGAGGCCAGCAGCGCGGCGGATGATCGGCTCGTACAGCTTCTCCCAAAACGCGGCGGGCCACATGAAGGTTTTGTAGTAGAACCCCGCCGACAGGAAGTTGGAAAACAAGTCATTCACCGCAAGCGCATCGAACCGAAGACTTGGCCAACGGTTTTGCGAGTTTGCGATCAACCCGTCGAACATCTCGATCGTCGTGGCGCGGGTGTTGGGTTCCTTGCGGGCGCCTGCGCGCAGTTCCACCATGCCGTTGGGTTCCTCGGATCCCGCCGTCAGCAGCCCGCGTGGGCGGTGGTATTTGAACGATCGCCCGATCAGTCGCACATTGTTGGCCAGCAGCGCTGAGGCCAGAGTATCTCCGGGGTGCGCGGTATAGCTGCGCCCGTCAAAGTAGAAGTTCAGGGTCTTATTGCGGTCGATCTGCCCGCCGGTCAATCGGTTCGCTTGTGTCATTTCGAACGTCCCCGCGCGCGGGCCACATCGCGGGCCAGTTCAACCTTGGAGATCTCGTGGGTCAGAGTGTTGCGGGTGACAACTAGCCAAGACCGGTCCCCGGCTTCGTGATACCAAAGCTCGCGGTGCTCTCCGGCGGGGTTGTCGCGCAGATAAGAATAGTCATAGAACGCGTCGGCGGCATTCTCGGCCATTCCGTCGGGCCGGTCGATCAGGGATGCATCGCCTAGATAGGTGAATTCTGAGGCATCCCGGGGCCCAAGCAGAGGGTGGTTGATGATCATATCCCTAGGTCCCCTCTAGTGCAGGTTGGGCTGGTTGCCCGCGCCTTTTTCGTCGATCATCCGGCCAGTGAGGAACCGGTCCAGGCGATAGGCGGTGGCAACGGGGTGCGGTTCGTCTTTTGCCAGCAAATGCGCAAAGCAATAGCCCGAGGCGGGCGTGGCCTTGAACCCGCCGTAGCACCAGCCGCCGTTGAAATAGAGCCCTTGAACCGGAGTGCGGTCGATGATGGGTGAGCCATCCATCGACATGTCCATCACGCCGCCCCACATCCGCAGCAAACGCGCCCGGCCGATCATGGGCATCAGGGCCATGCCGCCCTCGCACACATCCTCGACCACGGGCAAGTTGCCGCGTTGCGCATAGGTGTTGTAGCCGTCGATATCGCCGCCAAAAACCAACCCGCCCTTGTCGGATTGGCTGACATAGAAATGTCCCGCCCCAAAGGTGATGACGCTGGGCAGAACGGGCTTCAGCCCCTCGGACACAAACGCCTGCAACACATGGCTTTCAATGGGCAGCCGCATCCCGGCCATGCCCATCACGCGGCTCGAGTTTCCAGCGACCGCACAGCCCACTTTGCTGGCTCCGATAAAGCCTTTTGAGGTTTCGACGCCCAAGCAGGTGCCATTTTCAATCCGCAGGCCCGTGACCTCGCAATTCTGGATTATGTCGACCCCGTGCAAATCCGCCGACCGCGCATAACCCCAAGCCACCGCGTCATGGCGGGCCGTGCCCGCGCGGCGCTGGACGAGACCGCCTTTGATGGGAAACCGGGCGTCGTCGAAATTCAAATAGGGATGTTCGGCCCGTACCTGGTCGGAGTCCAGCAGTTCCGCATCAGCACCGTTCAGGATCATCGCATTGCCGCGCCGCGTATAGGCGTCGCGCTGACCGTCCGTGTGGAACAGGTTGATGATACCGCGCTGGCTCATCATGGCGTTATAGTTGACGTCTTGTTCCAGCCCCTCCCACAGTTTCAGCGAGAATTCGTAGAAGGGCTCATTCCCGTCCAGCATGTAGTTCGAGCGCACGATCGTCGTGTTGCGCCCCACATTGCCGCCCCCGATCCAGCCTTTCTCGACCACTGCCACATTGCGCTGGCCGTAGACCTTGGACAGGTAGTGCGCCGTTGCAAGACCGTGGCCGCCGCCGCCAATGATGATGACGTCGTAATGAGGTTTTGGGTCAGGCTCGCGCCAGACCGGTTTCCAGCCCTTATGGCCGGTCAGTGCCTCTTTGATGACTCGAAAGCCGGAATATCGCATGAATCGGACCTTTTTTTCCAGAATTCACTATTTTGGTGCGGTTGGGTATCCTCAGATGCGACATCGATCTGTCTGAATCAGACCCAAGTATCTGAATGATGAACCGATGGTGGGGGGTAACACTCAGGTTGCCTAAGGTTGTTTGCGGCCTCGCCAAACTCTCCGTCCTACTTCGACAGCAATCATAACATAAGTGCAGATAGCGCAGCTGTTGATGATGCGCTAAACCTGTGGAAACACAAGGAGAGCAGGCATGAAACTGAAGGCACCGAATTTCACAGCACCGGTAGATGCGGTCGTCCGTCAGAGCCTGCCTCCGGTCATCTGCTACCCGCCGGATAGTTTGCCGCAACCCGACGTCGCAGGGCTGAACGCCATTCGACAAGGGGCGAAGAAAACGGCCGAAGCGACGGCGGCCCCGCGCGATGCAGCTTGTGTCGAGGTGCCCGCAGGGGCCTTTCTGCGCGTGCTTTCGGTGGATGGCCCACAGGTGGGCGATCTGAACATGTGGAACAAACATGACCTGACCGAGCGGTTTTATTCGGGTAAAACCCGCGCTTTGCACGGTACGCATTTGTCCACCGGCGACCGTATGTGGTCTAGCTTTCCCAACATGCGCCCGATGGCGACCATCGTCGGAGACACGCTGGACTGGTATGGGTTCGATGCCTACGGAGGCTCGGTCCATGATGTGATCGGGACGCGCTGTGATCCTTATACGGGACGGTTGCTGTCGGGGGACGACTATCACTATTGCTGCCATTCGAACCTGACCCGCGCCTTGGCCGGTTATTGCGACCTGCCGCTGCACGAGGCCGAGATGCATGTGCATGACGTGCTGAATGTTTTCATGTGTACCGGTTTTACACGCGACACAGGGCAGTATTTCATGAAGGCCAGCCCGGTGCGCCCCGGCGACTATCTGGAATTCTACGCCGAGATTGACCTGATCGTGGGCCTGTCGGCCTGCCCCGGCGGCGATTGCTCGTCCGAGCATTCCTCGGACGTGGCCGCCTGTTATCCGCTGGTGATGGAGGTCTATGACCCCGGCGAAGATGCCCGCGCGGCCCATGTTCAGCCGCCGCGATCCGCCTATGATCGGACGCACGGCACGGGCTAGGCGGTCAGGCGGCGACCCAATCGGTCGAGCATCCGGCAACACAGGTCCAACTGCTCGATCTCGACATATTCGTCGGCCTTGTGCGCCTGCGAGATCGAGCCCGGGCCACAGACGATAGCGTGAACGCCTAGCTGCTGGAACAGCCCGGCCTCGGTCGCGAAGGCGACGGTGCCGGTGCCATTGGCGCCGGTCAGTTCGGCCACCAATTTGCGGGCAGCGTTGTCCTCCATCGGCTCCAACCCTTGAACTTCCGCGACGACGTCCTGCGTGATGCTGGCTTCGGGGTGAACGGCCTGCATTTCGGGTAGCAGCGTGTAGTTAATGTAGTCGCTGAGCGTCTGGTTAACGAGATCGGCGTCGCTGGCCTGAACCGGGCGCATTTCCCAGCCGATCTCGGCCTTGCTGGCGATCACATTATGCGCGACGCCGCTATTGAAGAACCCGACATTTATCGTGGTCCATGGGGGTTCAAACGCGCTGCCCGCCGGTGCGCGCGATTTCAAAATATGGCGCAGTTCAAGCAACTTGCCCACATAACGCGCGGCGTATTCAGCGGCATTCACGCCGTCATCCGGGGCCGAGCTGTGACCTTCCAGCCCGGTAAAGCGCGTGGTGTATTCAAAGCAACCCTTATGGCCTTCGATCACCCGCATTTCGGTCGGTTCGCCGATGATGGCAATGTCGGGCACGATGCCGCGTTGGGACAGGTCATTGACCAGATTCTGCGCGCCCAGACAACCGGTTTCCTCGTCGTAGGTAAAGGCGAAATGCAGCGGTTGGGTCAGTTTTTCGACGTCCAAAGCTTCGGCAAAGGCGAGCGATGCCGCGATGAACCCCTTCATATCGCAGGTACCCCGCCCATACAGGCGCCCATCTCGTTCAATCATCTCGAACGGGTCTGAGGTCCAGTCCTGATCGGCCGCGGGCACGACATCTGTATGACCGGACAGCAGGATACCTCCGGGTATGTCAGGCCCGAGTGTTGCAAAGACGTTGGCCTTCTTGCCCGTCGCATCGCGCGTTTCGATACAGCGTGCTCCCAGGGCTTCAAGCCGGTCGGTCAGATAGCGGATAATCTCAAGATTGCTGTCGACCGAGACCGTCTCAAACGCGATCAGATCGGCTAGAATGTCTTTGGTTCTTTGAAGGGTCATGGTTTCACGAACAGCTTTCTTGGACGGTTGCAGAGACATTCGGCGGGTCCGGTTTCGTTGATCAGGATGGTCTCGGTGATCTCAAGCCCCCAGTCGTTCATCCAAAGGCCGGGCATAAAGTGGAACGTCATTCCGGGTTCCAGCACGGTTTCGTCTTCCGCGCGCAACGATATGGTGCGTTCCCCCCAATCGGGCGGATAGCTGATGCCCACCGGATAGCCGCAGCGCGCACCGCGCTCGATTCCGGCGCGTTCCAGCGGAGCGGCCAGCGCAAGGGCGATGTCGCGGGCCTTATTGCCCGCACGGGCGGCATTCAAACCTGCCTCAAGTCCCTCCACCAGCGCGGCTTCGGCCCGTTGCAGGTGGTCTGGGGGCTGGCCCAGAAAGACTGACCGGCAGAAAGGTGCGTGATAGCGGCGATAGCAGCCCGAGAGTTCGAAGAAGGTGCATTCCCCGGTTTTGAATGGCGCGCCGTCCCATGTCAGATGCGGGGCGGCGGCATCAGACCCCGAAGGCAGCAGGGGCACTATGGCGGCATAATCGCCCCAATCCTCACCCACGCCCGAGATCGCATCGTGGTAAATCTGCGCCACCAGTTCGTTCTTGCGCAAGCCGGGTTCGATCCGTTCTATCACCCCATCAATCACATGTTCCGAAATCCGCGCAGCTTTGCGCATCTGGGCGATCTCTTCACCGGATTTCACGGAACGCTGCCAGTTCACCAAAGCGTTGCTATCGACCAACGTGGCCTGAGGCAATTCTGCGGCCAAAGTCAGATGCGCCTTGGCCGAGTAATAGTAATTGTCCAACTCAACCCCGATGCGGGCGCGTTCAAGGCCGCATTCCAAGATCAGGCGGGAAAGGTCTTGCATCGGGTGCCGCTCGGTCGATTGAACATAGTTATCTGCATAGCCGTGAATGCAGTCATCGCTCATCCAGACCGTGCGCCGCGCGCCGTTTGCGTCCTGATTGCGGCCCCACCAGATTGGATCAGTATCGTGTAGGACGACGACGCCCTGATGCACGTAAAAGGACCAGCCCTCATACCCGGTCAGCCACGTAATGTTTGACGGGTCCTGTATGAACAGCGCGTCCAATCCGGCGTCAGCCATGGCCGTACGTGTCTTGGCAAGCCTGCGATCGTATTCGGCGCGGGTGAAGGCCGGATTGGCATGGGGCATGAGGCGCTCCTGTCGCGATGGAGTTTCCGTTGACAGAACGGGACGAATGCAGTCACGTCAATGGGCAACTCAGGAAAGACACCCCAGTGAAGATCACCCTCAATCCCCATCGCGGCGGGCAGAAACTCGCCGGCTCTGCTCCGTACCCTTCTATAAATGCTGCTCGTGTAGCGGATCTTCTGGCGCAGTGTCCGGCGGCGGGGGAAACCGCTTTGGTCGATGCCAAGGGGCTGGCCGATGTGGCGAATCTGTGGATCAAGGACGAGCGCGGACGCATGAATCTTGGGTCGTTCAAGGCCCTTGGCGCGGCCTATGTGATTGCACGACATGCTGCGGATGTGTCGGATTTGCCTGCCGAAACAACGCTTAGCGGGCGGACCTATGTCACCGCCAGCGCCGGAAACCACGGGATGAGCGTCGCCGCCGGGGCGCGGATATTCGGCGCGGATGCGGTCGTCTATATCGCCGAGACCGTGCCCGAAGGCTTTGCTGACCGCCTGAGGGCGCAAAACGCTACGGTCGTGCGACACGGCGTGGACTATGCCGCCAGTATGCAAGCTGCTAGTCAGGCCGCGCAGGATAACGGCTGGACTTTGCTGTCCGACAGCTCGTGGGAGGGGTATTTTGAACTGCCCCACACTCTGATGGAAGGCTATCTTCAAATGGCGGCCGAGGCCGTGCGTCAATGCCCCGAGGTGCCGACGCATATCATGCTGCAGGCCGGTGTTGGTGGTTTGGCGGGGGCGGTCGCCGCCTATGCCCGGAATGTCTGGGGCGATGCGCCCCGGATTATCGTCGTCGAACCCCACGCCGCGCCCGCCCTGCAAGCGAGTATCGAGGCCGGAGCCTGCGTCTTTGCCGACGGCCCGGACAGCATCATGGGGCGATTGGATTGCAAAGAGCCTTCGCTGATTGCTTTGAACGGATTGGCGCGGGACGCCGATGTGTTCCTGACTTTGACGGATGATGAGGTCGCGCAACACCTGCCCGCGATGTCGGAGGCCGGTGTGGCCACAACGGCATCTGGCGGGGCAGGCGTGGCCGCCGTCATGAACCCGGACGTTCGCGCCGAACTGGGTATCGGTCCCGACGCACGGGTCCTCTGTTTCCTGTCCGAGGTCGCGGAATGAGGGGGTTTGACACCGCCGAGTTTCAAGCGCGGCTGACGCGCGCGCAAGACAGGATGGCAGAAGCGGGCCTGTCTGCCTTGCTGCTGACCACTGAGCCCGAGATTCGTTATTTCACCGGCTACTTGACCCGGTTCTGGGAAAGCCCCACGCGGCCCTGGTTTCTGATCGTCCCGGCCAGCGGGAAACCTATCGCGGTCATCCCCTCGATCGGGGCTGCTTTGATGGGCCAAACCTGGGTCGAAGATATCCGTAGCTGGAGCGCGCCGGACCTGTCGGATGACGGGGTCAGCCTGTTGGCCGAGACTTTGAGTGAGGTTACTCCGGCTGATGCTGCAATCGGCGTGCCGGACGGGCATGAAACTCATGTCCGGATGCCTATGGCAGACTTGCTGCGGCTTCAGACGCTATTGGGGTCGCGGAGACTCTCGGGCGATGCGGGGATACTGCGCACACTGCGCATGGTCAAATCCGACGCCGAGTTATCCAAGATCGAAACCGCCTGTGCCATAGCCGGGCGCGCATTTCAGCGTGTGCCCGAGATTGCCGGGCGTGGGGTCTCGATTAATCAGGTCTTTCGGCAGTTTCAGATGCTGTGTCTTGAGGAAGGCGCGGACTGGGTGCCTTACCTTGCGGGCGGAGCCGAGCAGGGTGGCTATACCGACGTCATTTCACCCGCTCCGGAAAGCGAGATGAGTAATGGCGATGTTCTCATGCTGGATACCGGTTTGGTGTGGGATGGGTATTTCTGTGACTACGACCGCAACTGGGCGGTCGGCGCGCCCACGGACGCGGTGCGCAGGGCCTATGTGGCGCTAATCGACGCCTCGGACAACGCATTTCAAATCGCGCGCCCGGGGGCCACTGCGTCGGACCTGTTTCATGCTATGAATGACGTTCTGTCCCGCCACAACGCCGATACCGGGGCCGGAAGGCTGGGGCACGGGCTGGGGATGTCGCTGACCGAATGGCCGTCATTGATCCCGTCTGATCACACGGTGCTTGAACCCGGCATGGTACTGACGCTTGAACCGGGCATTGCGGTTGGCGGCAAAATCCTAGTGCATGAGGAAAACATCGTCATCAATGACGGTGCGCCGCGCTTCCTCAGTCCACGCGTTGGGCCGGAGTTGCCTGTGATATGAGTTACTTACCTTACGAACTGGAACCAGACGATCCACAGGTCACACCGATGGGTCTGATCGTTCTGCAAACGGATGAAACGATCGAACCCGAGTTCAACGCCTATTTCTCGGACCGTCGCGCGCCGATTTACGTGTCCAGAATTCCCAGCGGTCACGAGGTGACAACCGACACCCTGTCGCAAATGGAGGCCGCATTGCCCGCAGCGGCGGATCTGTTGCCGAAGGCGCGGCCCTACAAAGTGGTTGGCTATGGGTGCACCTCGGCCAGTTCCGTGATTGGCTCGGCTGCCGTTGAGCGAATGGTGCAGAAAACTTGTGTTGCAGCGAGGGTTACGAATCCGCTGCGCGCAGCGTCTGCTTGCGCTGCGGACAGGGGGGTGTCCAAGTTTGCGCTGTTGTCCCCGTATATCGAAGAAGTGAACGAACCGTTACGCAACGCCTTTGCTGAAAACGGGATTGAGATGGGTGTTTTCGGCTCGTTCGGAGAAGCCGAGGAAAGCAAGGTCGTCCGAATCTCACGCGAGTCCGTGGTCGAGGCCGCCGTGCGGTTGGGAGCTGATTCGGCAGTTGAGGCTGTGTTCCTAAGCTGCACGAATCTAAGAACTTTCGATGCGATACCTGAGATCGAAAATCGGCTGGGAAAACCTGTTCTGTCCAGCAATCAAAGCCTTGCGTGGCATATGCGGCACCTGAATTCAGCCTGAATTTCAGGCGGCTGGCGGCGTCATTGACATACTGCTGACATATTTTGGTTGCGCGACCTGTCCTGCTTGTCCTTAAATGGTTCGCGAAAGGTCTTTGAGATCCGGATAAACCGGGCAAGCAAGGACAGACAGGGGAGCCAAGTTGGTAATGTCAAATGACGCAGCGTTCGTCGAGTTTCAACGTGTCCAGAAATCTTATGACGGCGAGATCCTTGTCGTAAAGGATCTGAACCTTTCACTTCCAAAAGGTGAGTTTCTGACGATGCTTGGCCCGTCGGGCTCGGGCAAGACCACGTGTCTGATGATGCTCGCCGGGTTCGAGACGGCCACACATGGCGAAATCATGTTGGACGGGCGTCCTATCAACAATATCCCGCCGCATAAGCGGGGCATTGGGATGGTGTTCCAGAACTACGCACTGTTTCCGCACATGACTGTGGCCGAGAACCTGTCCTTCCCGCTGGAAGTTCGCAAATTCGGCAAGGCTGAGCGCGAAGAGAAAGTCAAACGGGCGCTGGATATGGTGCAGATGGGGGCCTTTGGCAGCCGCCGCCCTGCGCAATTGTCCGGTGGTCAGCAGCAGCGGATCGCCTTGGCGCGCGCGTTGGTGTTCGAGCCCGAGTTGGTTTTGATGGATGAACCGCTGGGCGCGCTTGACAAGCAGCTGCGCGAGCATATGCAATTCGAAATCACGCGTCTGGCGCATGAGCTGGGTATTACCACGGTTTACGTGACCCACGACCAGACCGAAGCGTTGACGATGTCAGATCGTGTCGCCGTGTTTGATGACGGGCGCATTCAGCAGCTTGCCCCACCTGATCTTCTGTATGAAGAACCCGAAAACAGTTTTGTGGCGCAATTCATTGGTGAAAACAACACATTGGAGGGTGTTGTTAAATCGATTGACGGCGACTCTTGCGTCGTGACGCTGGATGACGGATCAGAGATTGACGCCAAGCCGGTGAATGTCAGCGCTGCGGGCGAGCGGACCAAGGTCTCGATCCGACCCGAGCGGGTGGAATTCAATAAGGACCGTTTGCACGCGGATGCGCATACGTTGAAGGCCACTGTGAAGGAATTCATCTATATGGGTGACGTGTTCCGCTTCCGCCTGTCAGTTGCGGGGAATGATGACTTTATCATCAAAACCCGGAACGCACCGGATGCGGTTCGCCTGTCACCCGGCCAGGAAGTCGAGATTGGCTGGCTGGCTCATGACTGCCGGGCGTTGGACGCCTAAGGCATGAAGACCCCGCACCATCGGGGAAAAGAACAGCCGGAT
This sequence comes from Ruegeria sp. CDSA089, assembly GCF_059612205.1. NCBI lineage: Bacteria > Pseudomonadati > Pseudomonadota > Alphaproteobacteria > Rhodobacterales > Roseobacteraceae > Ruegeria > Ruegeria sp. CDSA089. The sequence goes on from NZ_JBXWQD010000011.1 coordinate 34,402, forward strand.
TGCCCCGTGATCCGGTTCTGAAATGCAAAATCAACGGGAATAACAGGGAGTTAATCATGAAAGTTAAAACCACTCTGATGGCAAGTGCGATTGCTGCCGTTGCTGGTGGCGCGATGGCCGAAGAGATGACCATCGTGTCCTGGGGCGGCGCCTATTCCAAATCGCAGCTCAAGGCGTATCACGAGCCCTACTCGGAAAAAACGGGCGTCACCATCCTGAACGATGACAGCTCCGCCGAAGCAGTTGCCAAGCTGCGCGCCATGAATGAAGCGGGCAACATTACCTGGGATGTGGTCGACGTTGTGGCTGCGGACGCGATCCGTCTGTGCGACGAAGGTCTGGCGATGGAGATCGACCCCGACGTGCATCTGGCCGCGGCGCCCGACGGGACTTCGGCGGCGGATGACTTCGGTGATCTGCTGGTCAGTGACTGCTTTATCCCGCAGATCGTGTATTCGACCACATTTGGCTATCGCACCGATCTGGTGGGCGACACACCGCCGACCGATGTATGCGCCGTGTTCGATCTGGAAGCTTATCCAGGCAAGCGTTCTTTGGAAAAGCGTCCGATCAACAACATGGAATGGGCATTGATCTGTGACGGCGTTGCCAAAGACGATGTCTATGATGTTCTGGCGACGGCTGAAGGCCAAGATCAGGCGCTGGCCAAGCTGGACACGATCAAAGACAGCGTCGTCTGGTGGTCTGCCGGTGCTGACACACCGCAGCTTCTGGCCGATGGTGAGGTCATCATGGGTTCGACCTATAACGGTCGTCTGTTCAGCGTGATCGAAGAGCAGAAACAGCCCGTCGCCATGCTTTGGGACGCGCAGGTGTTCGATCTGGACGGCTGGATCATTCCGGCAGGTCTGAGTGAAGAACGCACGCAGCGTGCGCTGGACTACATCATGTTTGCGACCGACACGCAGCGTCTGGCGGATCAGGCCAAGTACATCTCGTATGGTCCGGCCCGTGCCTCGTCGGCTCCGCTGGTTGGTCAGCACGCCGACCTGGGTATCGACATGGCGCCGCATATGCCGACTGACCCGGAAAACGCCAAGAACACGTTCCTGTATAACTACGAGTTCTGGGCAGACTACCGCGACGACATCGACGCTAAATTCCAGGCATGGTTGGCTCAATAAGCCTGTTTTAAGTCATCGGTCGGGGCCGCAATTGGCCCCGACCCACCAAAAAAGACCAAGGGACGCAGATGACTGACGCAACTCAATCCGGTCCGATGCTGGCTGCAGATGGTACGCCGCTGAAGAAATCTCTGGCGCGATCATTGCGCCGCCGCAAGTTGCGGGCGCTGGCCCTGATTGCACCGCTGCTATTGTTCGTTCTGCTCTCTTTCGTGATCCCGATCGTTTCGATGCTGTTCCGATCGGTTGAAAACGGCATTGTGGCCGAGACCCTGCCATTGACCGTGGTCGAGTTGAAAAACTGGGATGCGGAAAGCGGCGAACTACCGGATGAAGCACTTTACGCCGCGTTCACCAAAGATATGGTCGTTGCCATTGACGAGAAGACACACACCCGGCTTGGTTCGCGCCTGAACTATGAGCAGACGGGTATGTCCTCGATGTTCCGTCGCTCGGGTCGTCAGATTAAAAAACTGGACCCGGAAACCGATGGCCCGTTCAAAGACAAGCTGATCGACATTCACGACGGTTGGGGGGATATCGAAACCTGGCGTACCATCAAGACCCACGCTGTTCCGATCACCAACGGATATTTCCTGAACGCCATCGACATGCGCCGCACGCCCGAAGGCGCGCAGGCGCAGCCTGAAGACAAGCAAATTCTGATCAAGCTGTTTGGGCGCACTTTGATGATGTCGCTGATAATCACGGCATCCTGTATCCTGCTGGCCTATCCTGTGTCGTATTTGCTGGCGACGCTGCCGATGCGCGTGTCGAACCTGCTTATGATCCTAGTATTACTACCATTCTGGACGTCACTGCTGGTGCGAACTTCGGCTTGGAAGGTTATGTTGCAGCAGCAAGGTGTTATCAACGAAACTTTAGTGTGGCTTGGGTTAGTGGCCGATGACGCTCGGTTGGTGATCATCAATAACCAATTCGGCACGATCATTGCGATGACGCATATCCTGCTGCCGTTCATGATCCTTCCGATGTATTCGGTCATGCAGACCATTCCGCCATCCTACACCCGCGCCGCGAAATCTATGGGCGCGACGAACTGGACGACCTTCTGGCGTATCTACTTCCCGCAATCCATTCCCGGCATCGGAGCGGGGTCGATCCTCGTGTTCATCCTGGCCATCGGCTACTACATCACGCCGGAAATCGTTGGCGGGACCAAGGGTGTCTTCATCTCGAACCGGATTGCGTACCACATTTCATCCTCGTTGAACTGGGGATTGGCTGCTGCGCTCGGGACGATCCTGCTGGCGGTCGTTCTGTTACTCTACTGGTGCTATGACAAGATCGTGGGCATCGACAACGTGAAGCTGGGATAAAGAAGATGGCAGCACTTACACCTATATCCCGCAAACCCATGTCGGTTGTCCTGCCCGCAGTGGCCATTGCCGGAGGTTTCCTGGGCATGTTCGTCGGGGCCGGGCAGGGCAGTGTATTGCTGGGCATTGTGATCGGCGCGGCTCTTATGGCGGGGCTGGCCTGGGTCTATATCAACGTTCTGGACAATGAACGTATGGCCCGCTGGATCACAATCCTCGGACTGGGCGCGCTTGGTTTGCTGTTTGCTGGCGTGACCGGCCTGATCGTTGGTTTGCTGGCTGGTTGGTTCTTTGCCTTCTTCATCTTCTGGCTTTACGAGGGGCGCTACCGACAAAAGCTGCTGCCCTATATGACAGGTCAGCAGGTTTTCTGGCACTATGCGTTCAGAGTTATCTGCGGCGCGATCTTCGTATTCCTGATCACTCCGATCCTTGTGGTTCTGCCGCTGTCGTTCAACGCGCAGGATTTCTTTACCTTCACGCCCGAGATGCTGCGGTTGGACCCCGAAGGCTATTCGCTGAAACACTACCGCGACTTCTTCACCAACAATGAATGGCAGCGCAGCTTCAAGAACTCGCTGATCATTGCACCGATTGCTACGATCATCTCGGTCTCGCTGGGGACTCTGGCGGCCATCGGCCTGAGCCAGAGCCACGTTCCGGGGAAACGGGCGATCATGGGGATCCTGATCTCGCCCATGATCGTACCGCTGATCATCTCGGCCACCGGGATGTTCTTTTTCTACAGCGATATCGGGCGCTTCCTTGAGGGCACGCTGGGCATGGACAAGAACCTTGTTGGCTATGTGAAAGTGATCCTTGCACATGCGGTTCTGGGTATCCCGTTCGTAATCATCACCGTGACCGCGACGCTGGTGGGTTTCGACCAGTCGCTGACGCGGGCCTCTGCGAATATGGGGGCAGGGCCGGTGCGGACCTTCTTCAAGATCCAGATGCCGCTGATCCTACCGGGCGTGATTTCGGGTGGCTTGTTCGCCTTCATCACTTCGTTTGACGAGGTGGTCGTGGTGCTGTTCGTCGGTTCGGCCAGCCAGAAAACGCTGCCGTGGCAGATGTTCACCGGTCTGCGCGAACAGATCAGCCCGACCATTCTGGCGGTGGCGACGATTCTTGTCGTGATCTCAATTGCGCTGTTGACCACGGTTGAATTGCTGCGCCGCCGGTCCGAGCGTCTGCGGGGTCTTTCCCCCGCTTGACGCGCGCCGCGGCGTGATTTAGCCATTGCGATATGCAGCCCGGTCACGATGGCGTCGTGACATCTCTACGGGCGCATGGCTCTCGGTTCCCGAGGCCGCTTGTCCTGAACGCCGGGACTTGTGGCCGGGCACCTTTCGTCCGGCATTGCAGGAGAGAGCATGATGACAGACCTGACAAACCGCCCCGAGTTCTTCACCAGCCACAATGGCGACAAGGCCCCGTTGCCGTTCAGCAAGGCCGAATATGACCGCCGCCTGTCGGGCCTGCGCGCCATGATGGCGGCACGGGATATTCCGGCGGTGTTGCTGACTTCGATGCACAATATCGCCTATTACTCGGGCTTTCTGTATTGCGCCTTTGGCCGTCCTTATGGCTGCGTGGTGACGCAGGACGCATGTACGACGGTGTCGGCGAATATCGACGCAGGCCAGCCGTGGCGACGCTCGGTCAAGGAAAACGTGATCTACACCGACTGGAAACGCGACAATTACTGGCGCGCGGTGGCCAGCCTGATCGGCGGTGCCAAGCGGATCGGGATTGAAGGCGACCACATGACGCTGGCCGCGCGTGATACGGCGCTGGCGATGCTGGGGCAGCCCGAGCTGGTGGATGTGGCCGCGGATACGATGGCCGCCCGCATGGTGAAATCCGCAGAAGAGATTGAGTTGATCAAGGGCGGTGCGCGCACGGCGGATGTGGGCGGTGCTGCGATCCACGCCGCGATCCGTGAAGGGGCGACCGAGATCGAGATCGCTATGGCTGGGCGCGACGCGATGGAGGTCGAGATTGCCCGCGCATACCCGGATGCCGAATACCGGGACACCTGGGTCTGGTTCCAGTCGGGCCTGAATACGGACGGCGCGCATAACCCGGTGACCAAGCGGGCGTTGCAAAAGGGCGATATCCTGTCGCTTAACACCTTCCCGATGATCTCGGGCTATTACACCGCGTTGGAACGCACCCTGTTTTTGGGCGAACCCGACGCCGACAGCCTGCGCATCTGGAAGGCCAATGTGGCCGCGCATGAGCTTGGCCTAAGCCTGATCAAACCCGGCGCGACTTGCTCGGGCATCACCGCCGAGATCAACCGCTTCTTTGCAGATGAGGGGCTGCTGCAATATCGCTCCTTCGGCTATGGCCACTCGTTCGGCGTCCTCAGCCACTACTATGGTCGCGAGGCGGGGCTGGAGCTGCGTGAAGATATCGACACCGTATTGGAACCCGGCATGGTCGTGTCGATCGAGCCGATGCTGTGGATTCCCGAAGGACAGCCCGGTGCCGGTGGCTATCGTGAGCATGACATTCTGGTTGTCGGCGAGGACGGGGCCGAGAACATCACCGGGTTCCCCTATGGGCCGGAACATAACACGATTGTCTGATCGGATAGGCAAGAGGGGCGCTTAGCCCCTCTTGCCGCGTTCGTGGAAAATGAACCCGATGAAATTCAGCAGCACCTGCGCGGCCAGAAGCTGCGTGCTTTCGGTGGGATCATAGTTCGGCGCGACCTCGACCAGATCAATGCCGACCACATCGCCGCGTTGCGCTAGACCTTGCAGGATTTCCAGCACGTCATAATACAGAAACCCCCCGTGGCTGGGCGTGCCGGTGCCCGACGCAATCGATGGGCAAAAAGCGTCGATATCAATCGTCACATAATACCGCGCGCCTTCGGGTATGCGGGCCAAGACCCCCTCGGTTCCCAGTTTGCGGACCTGTCGCACAGACAGGATATCGGACCCTCGGGCGCGGGCATCCTCATAGCCTTCCTTTGCGGTTGAGGACACATTGCGGATGCCCAACTGCGTCATGCCCGAGACATAGTTTTTCTCAATCGCGCGCCGCATCGGGTTGCCGTGGCCGGCAGTGACCCCGTGGCGTTCATCCACGAAATCCAGATGGGCGTCGATCTGAACCACATGGATCGGACCATTTTCCGCGCAATCGTCAGAAAAAGCATTGATACAGGGGATGTTGATTGAGTGATCCCCGCCGATCGTCACGGGCAGGGCACCGGCGTTCAGGATTTTCTCGACCCCGAACTGGATATTGGCGTGGCTTTCGTCGGTCTTGGTGTGGATGATATCGGCGTCCCCGATATCGACCATGCGGACCGAGCTATCCAGATAGGTTGCGTCATCCTCGTGATCATACGCCCCGGCATGGCCAAAGCTGAACAGTGTCGACGCCTCACGCACCGCACGTGGCCCGAACCGAGCGCCGGATCTCCATTGTGTGCCGAAATCGAAGGGTGCGCCCATGATCGCCACATCCGCGTCGATCTGGTCCCAATCCTCGACATATGGCGATTTGCCAAAGGTCGAAATACCGACGAATGGCAGGTTCAGACGGCCACTTGCATACCCATGAGACGACATAGCGCGATTCCCGTTTCTTGTTTGTCCGTTGTAGCTTAGAAGCCTTGTCTTAAGCAGGATAGGTTTCTTTGAGGGGTGGATGGGTTGAATGTCGCCCGCCAAGGGTGTCTATCTGAGCGAAAGGTCTGAAAGGAATTGCCGTGGGACAGCACGAACTGCCACCCGAAACAGGTGTGTTCTATATCAATCTGGACCGCGTCCCCGCCCGTCGGGATTTTATGGAATCGCAGTTCGATCACGCTGGACTATCAGGTGCCACCCGGTTCAGTGCGGTTGACGGGCAGCGACCCGGAGCGTTGCACCAGAACGGCTATCTTCCCGGTTCAGGCAGTCGCTGGGGCTTGAAACAAAGCGAGATCGCCTGTTTCGAAAGCCACCGGGCCGTCTGGCAGGCCGCGGTCGACCAAAACCTGAACACTGTGGCGATATTCGAGGACGATGTCGAGATGTCCGCAGATGCGGGCCGAGTCATTGTGGACGTTCTGAACCATTCGACCGAGTATGATTTCGTCAAGCTGGACTATTCGCCCAGGCCCTTGCGATTTGGGACAGAACGGGATTTGGGGCAGGTGAAAGTTCGCCCCATGCTGGAAATGGCACCAAGCGCGGCGGCCTATGTGGTGTCGCAAGCGGCCTGTCGCAAGTTGCTGGCATGGTCCACGGCCTATTCCGACCATCTGGACGATTTTGTCTCGCTCCCGCGTACGGATTGGCGGATGTTTCAGTGCTTTCCGGCTGTCGGTGTGCAGATGATCTGGTCTAAGCAGCAGGCGGAAATTGTTGACGAGGTGAAGGTCAGCGAACGCTCGCAGGATCAGAAAACCAACAGCGGGTTGGACAAGGGACCGACATGGTTCCGGCTGCGCCGCGAATTGCTGGCGGCCGGGCGTAAGTTGCGCTGGCGCATGGGGGCCCAAACGCGGCTTTTGAAGCAAGGGGGCTATGTCGGTTTCATCCCGTGCGCCGATGATCTGAGCGTTTAGCTGCGCCGGGGTTTTAACCTTTCGAAGCCCTGCGTTTGGCGATCCAAACGCATAAGCGTTAACAAAACTGTCAGTTTGATATAATCTTCCAGTGTTGTTTACGGTTAAACAAGGGTCTGGGGGATGAGTCAGTCAATTTACGACCGCTATGGAGGTTTCAAAACGATCAGTCGGATCGTGATGACCTTCTATGAAATGGCGCTGGATTCCGATCAGATCGGCGGTCATTTCGAAGATATCGACATGCCGCGTCTGATTGATCACCAAACCAAGTTTGTGTCTTCTCTGGTTGGTGGACCTGCCTCGTTCAGTGATGACCGGATCGAGGCAGTGCATCGGCATCTGAACATCACGCATGAAGACTTCGACGAGATGGCCGATTTGTTCGGCGAAGCTCTTGCCCAGCACGGCATGGAAGACGCGCATATCAAGATTGCCTTGGGAGCCATTGAATCCAAACGCGCAATCATCGTTGCGCGCTCGGCGGCATGAGTATTCAGGCCATCAACGAACAGTTGCTGCGGGCAATTGGCGTTGGTGTTGCGGTCGTGCGTGCCGCGGATCTGAGCTTCGTTTTTCAGAACGGTCCGTTCGTAGAATGGTTTGGGACGCCTGAAAAAGGACAAACGCTGCTGGATCTGTTCCCCGATCTGGACGCGCGCGAATTGGAGGACGTCAAGCAATCGGGCCTGCGCTATTCCGTGGAATTGCAGATCAAGCCCAAGCGCCGGACGTTGGTTTTTGCGGTCGCCGTGTCTTTGGCAAGTGGGCTGGACGAGCAGCTTCTGGTGGTCGAATGCCAGAACATCACCCGCATCCGCGAATTGGAAAGCATGATCGACAGCTATTCCTCAATGGTTGAGCGGAACACGCGTGAGTTAGAGCGCGAGAAAGAGCGTGTCGAACGTCTGCTGCTGAACCTGATGCCGCGCGCGGTGTATGAAGAGTTCAAGACATTTGGCGTGGTGACGCCGCAGCTTTATGATGAGGTCTCGGTCGTGATGCTGGACTTTGTCGGCTTCACGGACTTTGCCGCCAAGACGGACCCGACCGTGACCCTGAGCGAGTTGAATGACATTTTCACCGCCTTTGATCGCATCGTCGAACAGTTTGGCTGTGAGCGGATCAAGACCATCGGAGATGCTTATCTGGCGGTGTCCGGTATGCCCGATCCGACCCCGGATCACGCCACCGCCGTTGCGCATTGTGCGGTCCGGTTCCTGCGGTATCTGGAGCGGCGCAATGAAAGCCACCCCCACAAATGGCAGGCCCGTGTCGGGTTGGGTATGGGCCCCGCAGTCGGGTCGGTCGTCGGTATACAGAAATATGTCTATGACGTGTTTGGCCCGGCGGTGAACCTGGCCTCGCGCCTTCAGGTTTTTGCCAACCCGATGCATATCGTGGCGCCGGACGAGATGAAATATGCGCTGATTGACGCGTTTCAGGTGTCCGATATCGGTCGCGTCGACGTCAAAGGCATGGGTGAGATGGACTTGATCAATGTCACGTCGGGCCTGAGTATGCCGAAGCCCAAAACTGTTTTCTGATCAGTCATCCTGTGGGACAAGCCCCAGCCCCCGCAAATAGATACCGATCCCGGACTCCAGAAGATCCTCGGGCGGGAAAGGCGAACTGGCTCCGGTGTTGCGGGCGAACAGCTCCACCACACCGTGGCTCATGGCCCATATATGCGCGCTGAACATGGATGCCGGAGGCCGCTTTTCGGGCGGAATATGCTGTGACAGATCGGATGCAGCCTTTTCCAAAACCGCTTTTGCTCGGTTGGCGGCAAGGGCCAATTCTGGTGTGCGGTTGATCGAGATACCGCTTTCGAACATCGCGATATAGTGGCCAGGATGTTTGCGGGCGAAAGCCAAGTACGCGCGTCCGGTCGCTTCGAACGCGGCAAGGGCCGAGGGTTGGCCTTTGTCATAGGCGAACTGCATCAGATCCGCGAACATCTCAAACCCCTGACGGGCGGCTTCGGCGATCAGGTCCTCGCGGCCCTGATAGTGGCGATAGACGGCGGCAGGCGTCACGCCTGCGGTCTTGGCAGCTTCGGACAGGGTAAACCCGGTTGGGCCTTTTGCCTCGATCAACGATAGCGCCGCCTCGATCAGCGCCTGTTTCAGATTTCCGTGATGATAGCCGCGTTTGCTCATGCCTGTGTTAAGCGCCTTTTTTGTTTTGGCTCGTTGATCTTATGACATAATGCTGAGATGTCGGTACGTCCAACCGATCATCCGTCGGGCGCGGCCTACGCATCCCAGATATCCGGGCCCCCGCAAATTTTCGGATCGTTTGCGCCAATGGCATCCGCGTCTTTTTCGTCATAATCCACTGCGTGCAGCACGGTCCTGATTGCGGCTAGTCGAGCGCGTTTCTTGTCGTCGGACCGGACAATCGTCCACGGGCAGGTATCCGAGTGGCTGCGGGTCAGCGTCTCGGCTATGGACTGTGAATATTCCTCCCATTTACTCAACCCAGCAACGTCAATTGGGCTGAGTTTCCACTGTTTCAGAGGGTCGGTTTCACGCGCTAGAAAGCGATTAAGCTGTTCGGCCCGACCAACATTCAGCCAAAATTTGAAAAGCTGGATTCCGTCATTGACCAAACCGGTTTCAAGCGGCAGGACTTGGCGAAAGAACCGCTCGCGCTCTTCCGGTTCGCAAAACCCGAACACGTTCTCGACCACACCGCGATTGTACCAGCTGCGGTCGAAGAACACGATCTCACCGGCCGAGGGCAGGTGCGGGATGTAACGCTGGAAATACCATTGGCTGCGTTCTTGATCCGAAGGCTTGCTCAGCGCGACATTGCGCGCCCCGCGTGGATTAAGGTTTTCGCGAAAGCGCTTGATTGTGCCGCCTTTTCCTGCGGCATCTCGGCCTTCGAAGATGATTGCGATACGGCTTTCGGTTTCCTTGACCCAAGACTGCATCTTGACCAGTTCGATCTGCAATGCCTCCATCTGCTTTTCGTAGTCCTTACGCTTCATCCGTTCTTCGTAAGGATAGCTGGAGTTCAGAATATCGTCCTTGTCCGCCTTTTCGATCGCAGAGCGAACGTCTTTGGGCGCATCATTTCGAAAATATTTTTCAATGGAGCCTTTTGAGGATCGGGCCATTAGCTACCTCTCGATAAAATCCATATCCTACTATGGATTAGCGCAAGGCTTAACGCAAACCCGCCCTTTGGGCCGCGCGGTCGATGGCAGCGGCCACCTCGGGTGCAGCGACGACCTGCGGCATATGGCCGATCCCCGGCAGTTCGATCAGTTCCGCGCCGGGGATCTGTTCTATCAACCGGTGGGAATGCCAGCCCAACCCGACCGTGGTGTCGGCGGTGCCATGCACGATCTCGGTGGGAACATCGATATCCTTATAGCGCGGTTGCAGTGCGCGAACCTCTTCTAACAGGTTGGCGCGCTGTTTTGCATTGGCATGCATCGAGGCGCTTCGGATGGTCAGGCCGGGACCGAAGTGGTCTGAATAACCTTCGGGCGCGGTTTATGGGGAGAAAACACGGTCCAGTGCCTTTTCGACATACCATTCGGGGATAAAGGCGCTGATCAGGGGAAGGGCCAGCGCGTTTCCGGCTGGGGTCGCTGCCATCCTGTTGAACCCGTCTAATGGGGTCTCCCAAGGAATGGCAGCCGGAGCGATCAACACTAGCGCCGAAATGTTTTCGGGGCGTGTCACAGCCCAGGCCAATGACACCGATCCGCCATAGCTTTGTCCGGCGACGATAGGCTTGTCCGCCCCAAGGCGCGCGGCGGCTTCTTGCAAGATTTCCGCTTGCTCGACAATAGTTTCGCCGTCGGGGTTAAAGCTGGAGCTGTACCCCAGGCCAGGGCGATCAAAGACGATGACACGAAAATGCTCGGCCAGGATTGGGGCTAACGCAAAGGTCATGTCGCGCGTGTTCCCGCTGGAGCCATGGATCAACACCACATCCGGCCCTTCACCCATGACAACCGCGTGGACAGAAACGCCGTCTACGTCAACAATCTGACCTTCGGGTGGAAAGGCAGCCTCGGATCGCGCCTCATTCTGCGCTGCACGCCAGGTGGTAGTTATGGTCAGCCCGGCAACAAGCAGACCCAGAGTGACAAGCGTTTTAACGGCCAATTTGATCCATCTCGAACGGTGTGGTTTGGTAAATCTGATTGATCCAGTTGCCATAGAGCAGGTGCGCATGGCTGCGCCATCTGTTCTGCGGCGGCTGGCTCGGATCGTCATCAGGGTAATAATTCATCGGCACATTGATTGGCGTGCCATTGGCGATATCGCGATCATATTCTTGTTTCAGCGTGTCGCTGTCATATTCGAAATGATTGAATATATAGATTGCCCGATGCTCGGGGTCCTCAACCAGACAGGGGCCGACCTCGTCGCTGCCCAGAAGAGTCGTCAAGCCTGCGGCGCCGTCGATCTCGGGTTGTTTCATCTCGGTCCAGCGGCTGACAGGGATCACGCATTCGTCCGAAAACCCACGCAAAAACGGCGAAGAGGGCACGAGATTGCGTTGTCGGAAACAGCCGAATGCCTTCGCGTCCAGCATATGTTTGCGAACGCCGTGGAAGTGATTGATCATCGCCATCCCACCCCAGCACACGCCGAAGGTCGAGTGCACGTTGGTCTGGGTCCAGTCAAAGACCTCGCTGATCTCCTCCCAATAGGTGACGTCATCGAATTCCAGATGTTCGATCGGCGCGCCGGTGATGATGAGCCCGTCAAACTTCTGGTCCTTGACCTCCTGGAACGGGCGATAGAACTCGGCCATGTGGGCGGCTGCGGTGTTCTTTGTGCGATGTTCCGTCATGCGGATCAGCGAAAGGTCGATTTGTAGCGGCGTCGCGCCGATCAGGCGGGCGAACTGGTTTTCGGTCTGAATCTTCTTGGGCATCAGATTCAGCAACCCGATCCGCAATGGACGGATGTCCTGACGCATAGCCTGATCCTCGGCCATGACCATGACGCCCTCTTGCGAGAGTACGTCAAATGCGGGCAGGTCAGCGGGGATCTTGATAGGCATCAGGTGCAAGCCTTTGGTGTTTCAGTACAGAGGCGGTAATTAAGCGCGGTTGGCGCGGGTCTCAAGGGTGCGTTCGATCAACTCATCGAAATCCGCGGCGTCACGCACATTGTGCATGTCGTTTGCGGTTACTGCCACGCCCCAGTTTTCGGCCATGGCCTGATAGCGCGGTTGGCGATGGGCCAACGCGCGGGCATAGGTCCAGCGGACAAAGGCGTCGGGGTCGACCTCGGCGGCGGTGCAGCCTTGTTCGATCAGATACTCCTCCCAGACCCGCGTCAGGAATTCGGGCTGGTAGGACATCGGTTTGGGGGCCTTGTCGAAACGGCGGATCAGCTCGGCAGTGTGGTCTTCGTCCCCCTTGAGCCAGATCATCAGGGTCTGGCGCGACAGTTCCGACAGAACCTGATCGCGCGGATCATTTGGGTCGACCCATTCACAGATAGAGCCGCCAGTATCGCAGATAAAATGCGGATATTGGTAAAGGCGCTGCGCGCGGTCGATAAAGTATTCGGTGTCCAGCAGGGCGTGGATCTCGGCGAGGCGGAACTGTTCCTGCCTGCGGCGGTATTCCGACAGCTCCAATCCGCCCAATGCCGGGTTGCCGGGTTTGCCGAGATAGGCGGCGACGGGGGTCAGGTTTTCGAACGAGATATTCGAGCCGATATAGATCGAATCCGTTAGTAGAAGATCACGCAGGAACGGGACCTTCATCGCTTCGGCCTTGGCGTTGTCGGTGATGTATTCGCCCATATAGCGGGTGCCAATGCGGTAATCGATCGAGTAGTGGAACCAGTCGCCCGAATCCCGCAGCACATTCGACACATAGGTTTTGCCCAGCCCCGACATGCCGAAGAAAAGCACTTTCTTCCGTGCCGCGCCCTGCCAGTCTTTTGCCGAGTTGTAGATCATCGACCGCTATCCCTTTTTCCAACCTTGCTAATTCGGGGCAGCGGCGGCGTCAATCACGTCTGGCCGAGCGGTTAAGGGTCAAGAGCCCGGCCGCCAGAACCGCAAAGCCCAAATAGGCTTGTGGCGGCAGGGCTTCATCCCGCAAAAGGCTGCCTAAAAGGATCGCCACAGGTGGAATGACAAGCGTGACCAGCATCAGATTTCCGGCACCCGCCATGGCGAGAACGCGGTAGTACAGCAGGTATGCACCGGCGGTGGCGATGAGCGCGTAGTAGGCGATTGCCAGCCACGTTTCGGCGGGCAGGGCAAATGACGGCATCCCGTCTGTCATTAGGGAGAGCGGCAATATCATCATCGTTGATCCCGTCAGCATCCCCGCAGCGGCAACGATTGGCGAAAGATCGGCGAGGGTCGCGCGAGCCCATGCTCCGGCGAGGGCATAGGACAGGGTGCCTGCGACGATGGCCAACTGCGCCAGATTGCGCAGGTCGAAGGTGATGAAATTCTGCCAACCGATGGCGATCGTCACCCCGGTAAAGCCCAACCCAACCCCAACCGCGCGGGTCAGCGTCAAGCGTTCGTCCCGAAAGAACACCGCAGCGACCAGTACGCCGAAAATTGCAGTCGCTGCGTTCAGAATCGAGGTCAGCCCCGTTTCGATATGCAACTGAGCCCACGCCATGAGAGAGAACGGGATCGCATTGTTCAAAAGGCCCATAACCAGAAAGGCTCCCCAAACGCGGCGGTTTGTCGGGATTTTCGACCCCTTGATCCAAACGACCAGCCATAAAGCTAACATCGCCCAGAAAACCCGGTGCAACACCGAGGTCATGACCGGTACCGTATCCAATGCAATACGAATCGACACGAAGGACGCGCCCCAGATTACGCCCAACAGCAAAAGTTCAGCCCATGCACGGCTTGAAAGGTGTTTTTGATCCATCATGCCGGTATTTCGCACGCAGCGATGATCCAAGGCGACCCGAAAAATGCGAAAAAGGCCCCACCAATCAGGCAAGGCCTTTAAAACAATCACTGAATGGATCAGTCCAGTGCGTAAGTCAGCTGCAGACCAACACTCCACGCCGAGTTGCCGCTGAATTCACCACCGGTGGTGGTGGTGGCGTCACCGATGTCAGTGTAGCGGATACCGCCCGAGATCTGTGTTTTCTCCAGCGAGTAGGTGCCACCGACGCCAAGGCTCCAGAAGCCGTTTGTCGGACCCAGGTTCGACACCAGCGATCCGGTGTCTCTTTCGTAGCCAGCCGAGATAGCCCCCGAGAATTCATCGGAGAACTGATAGCCAACCCCCAGAGTATAGGTGAGTGTTTCGTCCGCGAAGCTTACAAGTGGATCACTATTAGGGGGCAGTGCTGTGAAAGCCTGAGGCGCAACGTCAGCCTGCGGCCAGTCAACCCAGCGTATAGAACCAAAGACCAGAGTTTTTGGCGCGACACCAGTTTGGAAATCCAAGTTGATCGATTGAGGCGTTTCGACCCTTGTTGTCGAGTCCACGGTCTGGACAACAACTCCTGTCGGGCCTAACGCATTGAATGATTCAGTAGTGTCAATGTCGTGGGTGATCTTAGAGTTGTAGACTAAAGAAACACGCGCTGCAATTTCAGGGCGCTCCCACGCAACACCCACCAGATATCCAAAATCCGTGGTATTGTCGAAATCGACCTCGTAACCCAAGACGGCGGGAACCGCAACGTTTGCATCAATCCTTTGCCCCCGGACTCCTCCGAGCGCACTGAATCCGTTTCCAACTTTGTAGCGCAGCACAGCGGTGATGGCATCGACATCAGCTTCTGCACGCAGAACATCAGTTCGTCCACCAAATGGTGCAAGGGGGTTCTGAGAAAGCGGGAAGTTTGACGGGTACTCAACGTCTGCACCAAAGGGCTGATCATAAATCAGCGCAAAGTCGAGCTTGTCGGTCAGTGCTCGTTTGTAGCCAAGACCAGGGGCGAAGAAATTTTCACCTACGTTCCCGGATTCGACTCCGTTCTGTTCACCGCTGATATCCGGTATCGCATAACCCAGCCGTGCCTGAAGCGCCGAGCCTTCTTCGAAGATCAAGTTGATGCCCTGACCGCTGCGGTCCAGACCCGCAGCGTGAACGCCGGTCGCACCAACGCACAAAGCGCACGCCTGCAGAAGCGCCTTTTTCATAGAATTCCTCCCTAATACTCTCCTGACATCTGCGCGGGGATCGTGTGTGAGTGCGCGCAGTGTGGTTGCTTGGATGCTCGATATTCACTCAGGGGTCATTTTAGCGTCAACTAGTGACCGTGCGTTACTTGTGACGAGTGTTAGGGGAATCTGTTGCCAAACTGTTACGATTCTCTGCCCGAACGTTCAGAAAGATACCTGAAAAGATCACAACGGCACCTAGCAGCGTCCATTGATCCAGCGGTTCGTGGTAAAGAATCACCCCCACAATGGCAATTGTGGGGAGCCTGGCGAAGTCAAAAGGAACAACAACTGTAGCGGGCGCGATCGCCAGCGCGTTGGTAATGCAGAAATGCGCCAGAAGCCCTGCGAACCCCACCAACAATAAGAACGGGGCGGTCGATAAGGTCGGCAGAACCATCTGACCGTCAACGACTGAGGCGGCAAAACCCAGCCCGGTTTGAATGACCGTCAGCCAGAACATGATGCAGCCGATACTGGCGAATTTAGTGAGTTTCTTCGTTGAAATCGTCGTCAGTGCGAAAAAGATGGCAGAGAGAGCTGCGGCGATCACTCCTGCACTTAACGGCACCGCGCCAGGGCGTGCCACGATCAGGATACCGGCAAACCCGATCAGCGCCGACAGGATGCGTACAGTGGTTAAACGCTCGCCCAATAGAAGCGGTGACAGCAGGATCACCCAGATGGGCTGAGTAAACTCAAGTGCAAAAACCTGCGCCAGAGGCACGACCGACACCGCGTAGAACCAAAGGTTCTGTCCGGTAAAGTGCATCACGTTGCGCAGACTGTGCAGCCCCAGACGATGCATCGAAATCTGATGCCATTTGCCTGTCACTGTGAGAACAAGGCTTACCACGCAGATGCCCACAATGCTGCGGTAGAACATGATCTCGAATGTATCATGCGTGACGCTGAGTTCGCGCCCGGCTACGGCCATCGAGGAAAACGACGCAATCGCCCCCAGCATCCAGAGCGCGGCCTTGCCGATTTGCGGTCTGGAACTGTCCATGAAAAGCCCTGTCTATTCTGGAATTTGTTGTCTTGATAAGTAACGGCAAATCCACCGACCAGAAACAAAAAAGCCGGGCAGAAGCCCGGCAATTTATCACTCCCATTCGATCGTGCCCGGAGGCTTTGAGGTGATGTCATAAGTACAGCGGTTGATGCCCTTGACCTCGTTGATAATCCGCGTGGCGGTCTCGCCTAGGAATTCATGGGTGAAGGGGTAATAGTCGGCAGTCATACCATCGACCGAAGTCACCGCGCGCAGCGCGCAGGCATAGTCATAGGTGCGCCCATCGCCCATCACGCCCACGGTGCGTACGGGCAGGATGGCCACGAAGGCCTGCCAGATCTCATCATAGAGACCATGTTTGCGAATCTGGTCGATATAGACGGCATCCGCCTCGCGCAGAATCTCCAACTTTTCGCGGGTGATTTCACCGGGGCAACGGATTGCCAGACCGGGGCCGGGGAAGGGGTGACGGCCGATGAAGCTGGCGGGCAGGCCAAGTTCACGGCCCAAGGCACGGACCTCGTCCTTGAACAGTTCGCGCAGGGGTTCAACCAGTTTCAGGCCCATTTTCTCGGGCAGGCCGCCGACATTATGGTGCGACTTGATCGTGACCGAGGGGCCGCCCGAAAAGGACACCGATTCAATGACGTCGGGGTACAAAGTGCCCTGAGCCAGGAACTCGGCCCCGTCGATAGTGTCGGCGTGTTTCTGGAACACGTCGATGAACAGTTTGCCGATGATCTTGCGCTTGGTCTCAGGGTCGGACTGGCCTTCGAGTTCGCCGAGAAACAGCTCGCTTTCGTCCGCGTGGATGAGTTGGATGTTGTAGTTGTCGCGGAACATGCCGACGACTTCCTCGGCCTCGTTCTTGCGCAGCAGCCCGTGGTCGACGAACACACAGGTCAGCTGGTCGCCGATCGCCTCATGAATCAGGATCGCCGCGACCGAGCTGTCGACGCCGCCGGACAGACCGCAGATGACCTTCTTGTCGCCCACCTGTTCGCGGATTTTATCTATCATTTGTTCGCGGTAGGCGCCCATGGTCCAGTCGCCCTTGAACCCGGCGAGCTTCACGAAATTCTCGTACAGCTTCGCGCCTTTCGGCGTGTGATGCACCTCGGGATGAAACTGAACCGCATAGAAGTGACGGCTTGCATCAGCAGTGATCGCGAAAGGCGCGTTAGGCGAGGTGCCGAAAACTTCGAACCCTGGTGCGATTTCGCTGACGTGGTCGCCATGGCTCATCCAGACCTGCTCGTCACCCTCGGCGAACCAGTCTTCGAGAATATCGAGACGGTTCTGAGGCGTCACGAACGCACGTCCGAACTCGGCAGTGCCGTGGCCGCTTTCGACCTTGCCACCAAGTTGATGCATCATCACCTGCTGACCATAGCAGATGCCCAGAATCGGTACGCCATAGTCGAAAATCTCTTGCGGCGCGCGCGGAGAACCCTCGCGCGTCACGCTGTCCGGCCCGCCTGAGAAAATCACGGCCTTGGGCGCCATCTGACGCACGAAGTCCATTGTGACGTTCTGATAAGGGTGGATTTCGCAATAGACGTTCAGTTCGCGCAGGCGGCGCGCGATAAGCTGCGTTACCTGGCTGCCGAAGTCGATGATCAGAAGGCGGTCATGGGTGTCCTGGGTCATGGTTGGCTATTAGGTCGCAAGCCTTGCATGTGCAAGCGCAATGACGCCAATAATGCAGGCATGGCAACGGAAAAGGTCGCAAATGTCTGAAATCGAACTGCGCCCAGCGACTGTGGATGACACACAAGCGGTCACAGACTGCATCGCGGCTGCATATGCCACGGCCTTGCGCGACTTTCCGGACTTGCCGGATGTGACCGATGGTGTGGCCGAGGATATCGCAAACCAAACGGCATGGGTGGCCGTGCAGGGCGGGGATGTCATGGGCTTCATCGTATTTGGTCAGGTTGATTGCGCGGTGATGATCTATAACCTTGCGGTTTCACCAAGCGCCCAGGGTAAAGGGCTGGCAAAGCGCTTGCTAGGTGTCGCCGAAACCTCCGCTCGTGTCAGTGGGTTGAAGAAACTCAGGCTGCGAACTCATCGTTTGATGAAGCAGACTGTATCTCTGTATCTTCATCTGGGTTGGGTGCAGCAAAAGGTGAGTGGAAACAGTGTTCTGATGGAAAAAACGCTGACAGAATAGCAACCGGGTCCACCGCGTTGGCGCAAAGCAGATGTCGCTTTTCCCCCGATAGCGCCGTAATCCATATGCTTTTCCCGCTTTAGCTGCTGTACCAAAATAATCAAACCAACCAACAGACGGGATCTTCACATGGCTGAGGCAAACACCCGGCGTCGGGCACGAGGTGGCGGTGGCGCCGCTCGCCGGGCCGAGCGCACCGCGGTACGTATCGAAACAGCAAAGTATATCGAACGCAACATTCCGAACTTCGAAGTTCTGAACGAAGAAGCGTTGCAGATCATCGAAACCAACGCCGAAACCATTCTGGCCGAGGTCGGTGTCAACTTTGTCGACAACCCCGCCGCGCTTGAGCGTTGGAAGAACGCCGGTGCCGATGTTGACGGTGAGCGGGTCCGCATCCCGCGTGGTCTGGCGCGTGAGCTGATCAAAACCGCTCCCAGCGAATTCACCCAGCACGCCCGCAACCCCGAGAAATCGGTGGTTATCGGCGGTCGCAATCTGGTTCTGGCCCCGGTCTATGGCCCTCCGTTTGTGCGCGACGCGCAGGGTGGCCGTCGCTATGCGACCATGGATGATTTCAACAAGTTCGTGAAATTGGCCTACATGTCCAAATGGCTGCACCACTCGGGCGGTACGGTCTGTGAACCCACGGACATCCCGGTGAACAAGCGTCACCTGGACATGTTGATGGCGCATATGACCCTTTCGGACAAGCCGTTCATGGGCTCGGTCACCGATCCCAGCCGCGCGCAGGATTCGATCGAGATGTGCGAGATCCTGTTCGGCAAAGAATTCGTTCAGGAAAACACGGTCATGACCTCGCTGACCAACATCAACTCGCCGATGACCTTCGACGATGTGATGATGGGTTCGTTGGAAGTTTACGCGGCCAATAACCAAGCCTGCATCATCTCGCCGTTTATCGTAGGCGGTGCGATGGCGCCGGTCTCGGTGGCTGGTACGCTGACGCAGGTTCTGGCCGAAGTGATGGCTGGTGTTGCCTATAGCCAGATCATCCGTCCCGGTGCTCCGGCTATTTTTGGTGCCTTCGTGTCGTCGATCGACATGAACTCGGGCGCGCCGACCTTTGGTACGCCTGAGGCGTCGATGGTCACCTATGGCGCAGGTCAGCTGGCTCGTCGTCTGGGACTGCCGTTCCGCTCGGCCGGGTCATTCTGCGGCTCGAAACTGCCTGACGCACAGGCCGCGTATGAGACCGCGAACTCGTTGAACATGGGCCTGATGGCCGGTGTGAACTTCATGCTGCATTCCTGTGGCTGGCTAGAAGGCGGTTTGGTTGCCGACTTTGAAAAGTTCGTCATGGATGCCGATCAGTTGGGTGTTCTGCACGGGTTGGCCAAGGGCGTTGCCTATGACGATAACGCACAGGCAATGGATGCGATCCGCGAAGTTGGCCCCGGCGGTCACTACCTTGGCTGTGCCCACACACAGGCGAACTTCAAGGAGGCGTTCTGGAAGTCTGATCTGCTGGACTACAAACCGTTCGAAACTTGGGAAGACGAAGGTGGCCGCGACACGCGCCAGTTGGCGTCGTCGCGGGTTGAGCATCTGCTGGCCAACTACCAGCAGCCGCAGCTGGACCCCGGGATCCACGCGGCCCTGAATGAATATATCGAGAAGAAAAAGGCCTCCATGCCGGACGCCTTTGCTTGATTACTGATATTGCGCGGCGCGGCTGGCCTTGTACAGCTGCGCCTCGCCCAGTAGCGCGATCAGCAGGTCCAGATGACGGACCAAGGAATAGGCCGCATCTTCGGCAACTCGCTGCGCGTTGACCTCTCTCTCCATATCCATCAGCCGGATCAGCGCCGCGCCTGTTCCGGGCAGGGATCCGTAGCCCAGAATGCGCTGCAAGTGCCGATCCCGGTCATAGTCCTGCGCGCCGTGTTTTGCCGCCCGTGCTAACAGGCGAGGGCGGCGTAAAGCGGTAATCATGGTCATCAGATCTTGCATGGAAGGGGTCCTTTGTCTGAGTAAAAGTCTCCGTCTTTGTCACACAACCTAAGCGGGTGTTGCTTTAATTGCTTTCCCTCCGAACGATGGTTTCATGACTGTTTATGATTTTGAATCAAATCTGGTTTTTACCCCCGTTGGTTAACGAACGAGTAACGAAAGCGGCTCTAGTTAGAATTGGTTAACACATTCATCGGGGGCGATTGGAATCAGAATTGGATTGTCGACGAGGGCAAGTAACTATGGAAAATAACGTGGCTTTCACCATTCCGGCCTGGGTACCTGAGGGGGCGCAGAGATATCTGGCGCATACCGAGACCGGTCAGTCGATCCGCGACATTGCGCGGTCCGCGGGGTGCCATGCGTCGACCATACTTCGGCAAATACGCCGCGTTGAAATGCGGCGCGATGACCCGCTGGTGGATGCTGCCCTGCAATCCTTGGCCGAGACGCATTTCTCGGACACCTCCGAGAAGTTCCCAGCCGTGCATGAAGATCGGGTTGCTGCGGCCGAAGAAGAATTCTCGCGCGAGGCGCTGCGGGTTCTTAGGCGGTTATGCGAATCCGGGGCGGTGCTGGCCGTAGCCGAGGAAATGGATAAAGCGGTTGTGGTGCGCGACAGTGGCGACAATAGCGCGACCCGAACGGCGGTTGTGGACTGCAAGTTGGCGCAGGCGCTGGCGTTGAAGGATTGGATCGCCTGCGACAATCCCGGTCGCATTTCCCGCTACCGGATTTCATCGTCTGGGCGCACCGCGCTCAGTCAGTTGGTCGCCGAGGCCGAGAACAAGGCGCGCAGCCGCAACGACTTTGGAATGGCCGAGGCGCAGGCTCCGTTTCAAACGGCGTCGTCGCTGGCGCAGGTCGGAGCGGCCAAAACGGAAGGACGCCGTCGGATGCGCTATAGCGCGGCCGAGAGCCCACTGATCGCCCTGGCGCGCCGCCGGGACCGGGATGGGAAACCCTTTCTGGATGAAACCCTTGTCCGAGCAGGAGAGCGGTTACGCGAAGATTTCGAACTGGCCCAGATCGGCCCACAAGTGACGCAGAACTGGGATCATTTCCTGACCGCGGGTGGGCGTGGCAGCTTTGGTGCAGGTATGAAAGATGGACGCGGTTCTTCCGATGCGCGGGATCGGGTCGAATGCGCCTTGTCCGATCTGGGGCCAGGTCTAAGCGACGTAGCGCTGCGGTGTTGCTGTTATCTTGAGGGACTCGAACTTGCCGAAAAGCGTATGGGCTGGTCGGCGAGGTCAGGAAAAATCGTCCTGCGGATCGCGCTTCAGCGCCTAAAGCGCCACTACGAGGATCAGGCGGAAAAGAACCGAATGATCGGCTAGGGTAATAATTTGCCCTTGCGGTTGGGCGGTGTTGAGATAATCAAAGGTTATGAATTTCACGCTCAGACAACTTCAATATTTCAATGCCGTGGCCGATCAGCGCAATTTTGGCCGGGCGGCGCAGATGTGCAATGTCTCGCAACCCGCCCTGTCGGTGCAGATCAAGGCGCTGGAGGAAACGCTCGGCGGCCCGCTGTTCGAACGGCAGGCCCGCGATATTCTGCTGACGCCGCTGGGGCGGGACGTTCTGGACTATGCGCAGCAGGTGCTGGGCGCAGCGGACCGGCTTGACCAATTCGCGCGCGACCATTCAGGCGGGCACAGGTCTTTGTCTATCGGGATTATTCCCACCATCGCGCCCTATATCCTGCCGGGAGTTCTGGCAGGACTTCGCGCCTCAGATGTCTCGCTACGGGTGCAGATTCGCGAGGCGCGCACGGACCGTCTATTGGCCATGCTGCGCGCTGGAGAGATCGACGCAGGCGTCATGGCGCTGCCGTCTGGCGGCAATGAACTGTTCGAACTGCCTTTGTTTGAAGACCGCTTCTTGTTGGCAGGCAGCGCGGGTCGTTTGCAGACCATGAGGCAGGACCCCGAGGCGCTGCGCCCCGTCGATTTGCAAACCACGCAGTTAATGCTTCTGGATGATGGCCATTGCCTGACGGATCAGGCGCTTGAGGTCTGCGGGCAGGATCGCAGCAGTGGGTTGATCAATATGGGCGCGTCTTCGTTGGCGACTCTGTCAAGGCTTGTAGCCGAAGGATTCGGTTTGACGTTGATGCCGGAACTGGCAGCGAAGGCCGAAACCGGGGCGGTGCCGAGGTTAAAGCTACAACGGTTCGGCAAACCGCAGCCCTTTAGAACCGTGGGATTGGTCCGGCGCAGGTCTACCCATGCCGAGGATTGGTTTGACAGTCTAGCCGATGTGATCCGTGTGGTCGGCGAAGACATCGTGTCGATTACGCGTATATAAATCCTGTCGGTCACGCGTACACAAAAAAGACCCGCCAAAAGGGCGGGTCGTTCCGACTTCAAAAGATGGACGCTCAGGCCAGCGCAGGTTCTTTTACGTCTTCCAGATGCTGCATCAGCGTTTCCGGCGAGGATACGCCATATGGGTCCTCAGGGCAGTTATCCATCAGGCCGGGCTCTTCGAACCATGCGTCGACCACGCCATCATTGACGATGGCCGCATAGCGCCACGAGCGCATTCCGAACCCCAGATTGTCCTTGTCGACCAGCATCCCCATCTTGCGGGTAAACTCGCCCGAGCCGTCTGGGATGACTTTGACGTTCTTCAGCCCCTGATCCTGGGCCCATTTGTTCATGACAAAGCTGTCATTGACCGACATGCAGTAGATCGCGTCGATCCCTTTGGCGATGAAATCGGCATAGCCGTTTTCGAACCCCGGCAGTTGGTAGGTCGAGCATGTGGGCGTGAACGCACCGGGCAGCGAGAACAGGATGACCCGTTTGCCTGCAAAGTAATCTGCGGTGGTCTTGTCTTCCCAACGGAAGGGGTTGGGGCCTTCGACGGCGTCATCTCGGACGCGGGTGTGGAACGTGACCTCAGGCAGTTTGGCACCGGATTTCATATTCATCTCCTGTGATTCATTGATGATTTTTCGGCTCTTTAAAAGAGTTCCAACCCCGCTTCAATCGGCCTTTTGCTGCAAGTGCGAATTTGCCTAATCTGCTGAAATCGTGCGGTGGTTCGTACCCAATCGCGTGTCGCAACTGTTGAATGCTGCGTCGCAAAAACACCAACGCATGGCGGATATGTCCCAGTGGCATGGTGCGGATCGTCAGACTATGTTAGACGACAGCAAATTGACCCAAAGTCAGGAAAGCCAGCCGTGCGTGATCTGAAGATCCCCGAACAACGTCACCCTGAAAAGGCCCATAAGCCCGATAATGCTCAGCCCAAGAAACCAAGCTGGATTCGGGTCAAAGCGCCGGGCGGCAAAGGTTATGCGGATACGCGGCGGATCATGCGGGACAACAACCTAGTCACCGTCTGCGAAGAGGCAGGTTGCCCCAATGTTGGTGAATGCTGGAGCCAAGGCCACGCCACCATGATGATCATGGGCGAAATTTGTACTCGAGGTTGTACCTTCTGCAACATCGCTACTGGCCGACCGGATGCGCTAGATGTGTTCGAACCGGGCCGTGTGGCCCATGCGGTTGAAAAGCTGGGGCTGAACCACGTGGTGATCACCTCGGTGGATCGCGACGATCTGGCCGACGGTGGGGCAGACCACTTTGCCCAGACCATTCGTGCGGTGCGGCACCGCTCGCCCAAGACGACGATCGAGATTCTGACCCCGGACTTTCTGAAATGCGAGCCATCGGTTCTGGAAGCTGTGGTCGAGGCGAAGCCGGATGTGTTCAACCACAATCTTGAAACTGTGCCGGGTCTCTACCCTGAGGTGCGCCCCGGTGCCCGGTATTTCCATTCTTTGCGATTGTTGCAGCGGGTCAAGGAACTCGATCCGTCGATCTTTACCAAATCCGGCATCATGGTTGGGCTTGGTGAGCAGGAACAAGAAGTGCGGCAGGTGATGGATGATATGCGCGCTGCCGATATCGATTTTCTGACTATTGGTCAGTACTTGCAACCGACGCCGAAACACCATGCGGTGGATCGGTTCGTGACGCCGGAGGAATTCGCGTCGTACGAAAAAGCGGCCTATGGCAAAGGTTTCCTGATGGTTTCGGCCACGCCGCTGACCCGGTCGTCTTATCATGCGGGCGATGACTTTGCCCGCCTGCGCGCCGCACGGCAGAAAATGTTGGATCAGAGGTGAGTCCCGAGACGCTGGCGCGACTAACCGCTCTGCGCCATGACCTGCACCGGTTTCCCGAACTGTCAGGGCAAGAGAATCACACAGCTGCGCGTGTGGCCGGTCTGCTGACCGATTTGGGCGCTGACGAAGTCCTGACCGGTATCGGCGGTCATGGAGTGGCCGCAGTATTCGATGGCGCGGCACCTGGACCCACCGTCGCCATTCGGTGTGAGTTGGATGGTCTGCCGATTCAAGAACTGGGGGATTTGCCTTACAGTTCGCAGATCCCCGGCAAAGGGCATCTGTGCGGGCATGATGGCCATATGGTCATGGTGCTGGGCGTAGCTGATCATCTGGCCCAGGCCCCTCCGCAAAAGGGCCGTGTGGTGTTGATCTTTCAACCCGCCGAGGAGACCGGGCAGGGGGCAGTATCATATATAGCTGATCCTCAGTTTGCGCCAATCGCGCCGGACTTCGTATTTTCGCTGCACAACCTGCCGGGCCTTGCGCTAGGTGAGGTGCTGCTGTGTGAGGGCCCCGCCAACTGCGCGTCACGCGGGATGCGGGTGATGCTTGGTGGCAAGACCTCTCACGCGGCGGAACCGCAGGATGGAATTTCGCCGGCTGGAGCGCTCGCGTCTTTGATGCCGGAGCTTGCGGATCTAGGAACGGGCGGTGCATTGAATGCCGATTTCGCCCTGACGACCGTGACCCATGCGCGGCTGGGCGAACCCACATTCGGCGTCGCCCCCGGAGCGGCCGAACTGTGGGTGACGCTGCGCACCGTGTCTGACACCCGTATGAAATGCTTGATCGCCGAAGCCGAAGATCTTGTCACCCAAACAGCAGAAGCCCAGGGATTGGCGGTCAAGATCACTTATGAGGATGTGTTTGAGGCCTGCACAAACAATGCGCAAGCAGTGGCTGCGGTTGCCGAGGCTTGTGTCACGGAGGGCGTGCCTTGCACTCTCACGAATGAGCCTCAAAAGTTTTCCGAGGATTTCGGCCAGTTTGGCAAAAGCGCCGCGGCGGCGATGTTTTGGCTGGGTGCCGGACAAGCGCACCCGCAACTGCACAACCCGGACTATGATTTTCCGGACGCGCTGATCCCTGTAGGGGTAGATGTTTTCAGTGCAGTAATTCGATCTCTTGTAGGCCGAGCCCTCAGTTTACGAGATCACTGACAATTCCAACGGCATCAATAACTGTTTTTGTGTCATCGGATATCGACAGGATTTCGTCATCTACGCGGATATACCGCTGACCGGCGGGCAGGGGTTTCAACTTCCAGCCATCGAGGTCGTCAAGATAGTCAAAATCCAAGTCATTAGGGATTTTCTGACCTCGCGTGTAACGCTTGATCTGTCCGGGCGGTACACCGACGCCTTTATTTGTTTTTACCGACTTTTCAATTTTCGACTTGTCGGGGCCTTTACCTTTGCCCTTGTTGTCCTTTGCATCCGCAATTCCAACTGTTGCGGCTACCGCGCAAGCCGCCATAAGTCCAATAGACAGTGTTTTCATACGTAAAAAACCTCCCAAAGTACTCGAATGGTAGTCTCTTGCTGGGAGGAATGTCCAATAATATTCAAATAGGAGAATTTTTAGGAAACTTAACCACTGCTACTTGCACAAACTGGATAGGTCAGAGGGCCGCTCAGTCTTTGACAAATCGCACCTTGCCAATAAAGGGCAGGTTGCGATTGCGTTGCGCGTAATCGATGCCGTAGCCGACGACAAACTCATCAGGGATTTCAAACCCGATCCAGTCCGAGCGGAAATCGACCTCGCGGCGGCTGGGTTTGTCCAGCAACGCAATGGATTTCAGCCGCGCAGGCTTGCGGCTTTGCAGCAGTTTGGTAACGTGGTTCAGCGTGTGGCCGGTATCGACAATATCTTCAACCACCAACACATCGCGTCCTTCAATTGCGCCGCGCAAGTCCTTGAGAATACGTACTTCACGGCTGCTTTCCATTGAGTCACCATACGAGGACGCTTCGAGGAAATCGACTTCGATGGGCAGGTCCAATTCGCGCACGAGGTCCGCGATAAAAACAAAACTGCCGCGCAAAAGACCAACGACAACCAGCTTGTCGGTTGCGCCAAACTCGGCTGTGATCTCGCGGCACAACTCCTCGATCCGGGCGGCGATGGCCTTGGCCGAGATCATCTCATCTATCACATATGCGCGGTCTGTCATCACTGCCCCCTTGATCTTTGGCGCGCAACATACGACATGACGCGCCATTGTCACCTGCAAATAGCGGACCGCCATGCCGACCCATTCCGAGACACGTCACCTGCCGTATACCGCTCAGCAGATGTATGACCTTGTCGCGGATGTGGCGAAGTATCCGCAGTTTTTGCCGTGGTGCGCGGCGGCCCGGATCAGGCGCACTTATGCGGCGGGCGAGGCACAGGTGCTAGAGGCCGACCTGGTGATTTCCTTCAAAGTGTTCCGCGAACGGTTCGGCAGCCGCGTGACACTACACGCCGAGGAGCGCCGGATCGACACCGAGTATCTGGACGGGCCGTTCAAATACATGAAATCCGATTGGCAGTTCGCGGACGCGCCTGAAGGGGGCTGCAACATCTCGTTTCATGTGGATTTCGAGTTCAAGAACGCCATCCTGCAGGGCATCATCGGGGTCGTCTTTAACGAAGCCATGCAACGTGTGGTCAAAGCCTTCGAGGCCCGCGCCGCAGATTTGTACGGCTAAGGCTTTACCCGACCCCGGCGCACGCTAGACTGCGCCGCATGAGTGATTTTACCAATACCTTGGCCAGGTTTGCTGCTGGCCCCGTTTCCACGTCGCGACAAGCCCGTATCGTGACGTCTTTGTCCGTTTTAGATTGGCTGGCGGTGGGGCGGGCTGGGGTAGACGAACCCGTTTCGCAGACCGTGCGCGCCTTGGTTCTTGATGAGGGCGGCACCATGCAGGCCCATCTATTCGGCGGTGGGGCCGCGCCCTTACGCGGGGCGGCTCTGGTTAACGGGACGGTGTCGCATGCGCTCGATTATGACGACACGCATTTCGCCCATATCGGCCATCCGTCGGTGGCCATTCTACCTGTGGCGCTTGCGCTTGGTGAATGGGACGACCGCATTCTTGTGGATGTTCTTGAGGCCGCTTTGGTGGGGATGGAGGTCTCGATCCGCGTGGGGCTGTGGTTGGGGCGCGACCATTATCAGGCCGGGTTTCATCAGACGGCTACAGCCGGCGCGTTTGGGGCGGCCGTGGCTGCGGGCCGTATTCTGCGGTTCGATGTGGATCAGATGCGCAAAGTTCTGGGTCTGTCGGCGACCCGCGCGGCGGGGCTCAAAGCGCAGTTTGGAACTATGGGTAAGCCCTATAACGCGGGGCTTGCGGCCTCGGCTGGCGTCGAGGCGGCTTTGCTGATCGCCAAAGGTTTTGATCCAAATGTCGAGGCTATGGAAGGCCCTTATGGGTTCGGCGCAACCCATCAGGGGCAAAACGATACGCAAACCGCGCTGGACCGGTTGGGCGAGGATTGGTTGTTCGAATCCGTCAGCCACAAGTTCCACGCTTGCTGCCACGGGCTGCACGCAGCGCTGGAGGCCGCACGCACGTTGGACATCGCCGAACCCGAAGTGGCCGAGATCACGGTCAAGACCCATCCGCGATGGATGAGCGTGTGCAACCAGATTTCTCCGACAACTGGGCTGGGCGCAAAGTTCTCATATCGGACGGTGATTGCGATGCAGGCTCTGGGATATGACACCGCCTTGCCCGTCAGCTATTCCGAGAAAACCTGCGCCGATCCGCGCCTGATCTCGCTGCGCGATCGCGTTACGGTCGAAGCGGATGAAACGCTGTCCGAGACGCAAGCCCACCTGACCCTGCTGCGCCGTGATGGTGCGCGCAAAGAGGCCAGCCATGATCTTCTGACCCCGATGCCCTTATCTGAGCGAGAAGATCGGGTGCGCGGCAAGGCCGCCAAACTGATCGGAGGTGACGAGGCGGCCTCGATCTGGTCGATGCTGCGCACCGGAGGCCGCGCCCGCGATCTGGCGGCATTGCTTGCGGATTAGACCACGCGCCAATGCAGCGGGAATCCTGGGTCGAACACCGTGACAGGCCCGTCACCAGAGTCGATTTTTTCGGGATACACGACCGGTTCGCCCTTGGTCAGTGTGATCGTGTCCTCATTCACCGGCAGGCCATAGAAACCGGGGCCATTGAGCGAGGTAAACCCTTCCAGCTTGTCCAACGCACCTTCACGGTCGAACATCTCGGCCACTAGTGACATCGTGTTCGTCGCGGTGAAGCACCCGGCACAGCCGCAGGCCATTTCCTTGTTCGCATCCGTATGCGGTGCACTGTCAGTACCAAGGAAGAACCGCGCATCGCCCGAGGTCGCGGCGGCCAACAGCGCGAGCCGGTGTTCCTCGCGCTTGGCGACGGGCAGGCAGTAGTAATGTGGCTTGATCCCGCCAACCAGAATATGGTTGCGGTTGATGATCAGGTGATGCGCCGTGATCGTCGCGCCCAGATCAGTACCATTGGCTTTGACATAGTCCACGCCGTTCGCGGTCGTGATATGCTCCATCACCACGCGCAGGCTGGGGGTCGATTTGCGGATCGGATCCAGAACGCGCTCGATAAACACGGCCTCACGGTCGAAAATGTCGATCTCCGCATCCGTAACCTCGCCATGCACACACATGGGCAGGCCGATCTCGGCCATCTTTTCCAGTACCGGGCGCACCTTGTCGAAATCCCGCACGCCCGAGGCCGAATTGGTCGTGGCCCCTGCCGGATACAGCTTGCACGCCTTGATCAGCCCGCTGGCATGAGCTGCGGCGACATCCTCGGCATCCGTGTCCTCGGTCAGATAAAGGGTCATCAGCGGCTCGAAGCTCATCCCGTCGGGCAGGGCGGCCAGAATGCGGTCACGATAGGCGGCGGCCTGATCGCCGCGCACCACGGGCGGTACAAGGTTTGGCATGATAATCGCGCGGGCGAAATGGCGCGCGGTTTCGGGCAGGACAGCTTCCAGCATCGCGCCATCGCGCAAATGCAGGTGCCAGTCGTCGGGGCGGCGGATCGTCAGGGTATCGGTCATGGCCCCCGGCTAGCACAGTGCGCGCAGCCGTGAAAGGCCCCGAATGCACGGCTGCCCCTTGTCAACATGCCCGAACGTCGTAACTCCTTGCAAAGCCCCGGTCTTGACGCGCGCGCGCCGTCGTGACCTCTTGTGCCCCGAGGGAGATCGCCATGACACAGCCAAATTCCATCGACGCCGTTCAGACCATGCTGGGCGATCAGGGCTATGTCTGCGGACGGGCCTTGGCCACGGTTGTCTTCCTGTCGCTGAAACTGGGCCGCCCGCTATTTTTGGAGGGAGAGGCTGGTGTCGGCAAGACAGAGATCGCCAAGGCGCTGGCCGCCGGGCTGAACCGCCGACTGATCCGACTACAGTGTTATGAGGGGCTAGATGCGTCCTCCGCCGTTTACGAATGGAACTTCCCAGCGCAAATGGTAGCAATCCGCACAGCCGAAGCCTCAGGCGGCGCCGACCGGGGTGCCTTGCAATCCGACTTGTTCTCGGACGACTACCTGATCGAGCGCCCGCTGCTGCAAGCTATGCGCCCGGACGAACACGGCGCGCCAGTCCTGCTGATTGATGAATTGGACCGCACGGACGAGCCTTTCGAGGCGTTCCTGCTCGAAGCGCTCAGCGATTTTCAGGTTACAATCCCCGAACTGGGCACCGTCAAAGCGCCGGAACCGCCCATGGTCATCGTTACCTCGAACCGCACGCGCGAGGTGCATGACGCCCTGAAGCGCCGCTGCCTCTACCATTGGGTCGACTACCCCGATTTCGAGCGTGAGATCGAAATCCTCCATGCCCGCGCACCCGAGGCGGCACAAGCGCTCAGCCGTGAGGTGGTGGCCTTTGTCCAGCATCTGCGCACCGAAGACCTGTTCAAGAAACCCGGCGTTGCCGAGACGATCGATTGGGCCAAATGCCTGCTGGCACTTGATGTGATCAACCTCAGCCCCGAAGTGATCGGCGACACGCTGGGCGCGATCCTGAAATACCAGGACGACATCCAGAAACTGCAGGGTTCTGAGGCAAAACGTATTCTGGACGAAGCCAAAGCCACGCTTGAACCGGTGTGATGGCTGAGCAGTTTCCCCTAGATATCCCAGATGACCCCAAACTGGCGCAGAACATCACCCATTTCGCGCGGGCCCTGCGCAAGGCGGGATTGCCCGTAGGTACGGGCCGTGTTGTCGATGCCATCCGCGCGGTGCAGGCTGCCGGGTTCTCGGAAAAGCAGGATTTCTACTGGACCCTGCACGCCTGTTTCGTGAACCGCCCCGAACATCGCACAGTGTTCGCGCAGGTCTTTCGCATGTATTGGCGCGACCCGCAGTATATGGAGCATATGATGGCCATGATGCTGCCTGCGATCCGTGGTGTTCAGGAAGACCGCAAGGCCGACGCGGGCGAAAAGCGCGCGGCCGAGGCACTGTTGGACGGTGTCGAACGCGATCAGCCAGAGACGCAAGACACGGGCGAAGAAACTGAGCTTGAGATCGACGCCTCACAAACCGCCTCGACCGAGGAACGCTTGCGCAGTCTGGACTTTGAACAGATGAGCACCGCCGAGATCGCTCAAGCCAAGCGCATATTGGCCCGTATGACGCTACCCGTAAAACCAATCGAATCCCGGCGCGGTCAAGCCAGCCATATAGGGCAAAGGATCGACCGCGCCCGCACCTTGCGCGCCGCCATGCGCCAGGGCGGAGAGTTGCACGAAATCGCCCGTCAGAAACCCCGAACCCGCTGGCCAAATCTGGTGGTGCTGTGTGATATCTCGGGGTCGATGAGCCAATACAGCCGCATTATCCTGCATTTTCTGCACTCGGTCTCGAACGCGAAAGGCGCTGGATGGGCCAAGGTTCACGCGTTCACTTTCGGGACGCGGCTGACCAATATCACCCGCCACCTGCATCAGCGCGATGTGGACGCCGCTTTGGCCGCCGCTGGGGCGGAAGCGCAGGATTGGGAGGGCGGCACCCGCATCGGCGAATGCCTGCACGCGTTCAACCGCGACTGGTCGCGGCGCGTCATGGGGCAGGGTGCGGTGGTTCTGCTAATCTCGGACGGATTGGACCGGGGCGAACCGCAAGCGCTGGGAAAAGAGATGGAGCGTCTGCACCTTTCCGCCCGCCGTCTGATCTGGCTGAACCCACTGCTGCGCTGGGACGGGTTTGCACCTAAGGCGCAGGGCGTGGCCGCGATGTTGCCGCATGTGGACAGCTTTCGGGCCGGGCATTCGATTGCCTCGCTCGAGGAGCTGGCCGAGGTCATCTCGAAACCCGATGACATGGGTGAGAAAGCGCGGCTGATGACCGCGCTTTCGAGTTAGGGTTAACTCAGCTGTTCTTCATTGCACTTGCGGGCCATTTCCATGGCCTTGTAGGTGCCAGTCAGATCCACGGTGAAGGCAAATTCCTTCTCGGGGAAGACAAGCATCACCTTTTGCTTGGCAATGTCTTCAGCGAATTGGGGATCATTGGACAGAACGTAACCGCCCGAATACCCCTTGGTGATGTTACCCTTCATGCCGGTGGCTTCACCGATATAGAGGTTGTCGCCCAGCAGAATTGCCACAGCCTCGGTATCGCCGCGCTTGATGTCGGTTTTTTCTTTGGTGAAGACGCCCACATAGCCAACGCCGCGATCTTCGGTTAACCCCATCTGAACCACGTTCTCGGAGTCATCGATAGCCTCAATCAGGCAGGATTTCTTGTCCTGATCAATGAATACCTTCCAGCCCTCGACCTCGCCATAGCGCAGGAATGTATCTGCACTGACTGCCGTGGATGCCAAAAGTCCGATTGCTGTTCCGAGTGCAAAAATGCGTTTCAACTCTTTGTCTCCCTTGTGAAAATTAAATATGCGCATACTGGAATGCAGCAGATGTATGTGTAGGCTAGAATCTGCTCTGTAGACAATCAATGCTTTGCAGAAAATGGTAAAAACTCAGCCAATTCGCGCCGAAGCCTGACTGCGGCGTCTGACCTTAAAGTCGGGGTTCCTTTTCATCTGGCCAAACCTGCCTATGTTGGGTCAAAGCACTATGGGAGGGCGCAATGGACAGATTCGACAACAGCCCAGAAACTGCGCTGCGCTGGTTCAGCAATGGCAAAAAGGCCGCGCTCGCCACCGTGGTTGAGACTTGGGGAAGCGCCCCGCGCCGTGTGGGCGCGCAGTTGGTCATTGGCGGCGATGGTCGGATCGAAGGCTCGGTTTCGGGCGGCTGTGTCGAAGGCGCTGTGATCGTCGAAGCGCTTGAGGCCATAGATGAAGGCGAAGCACGTCTGTTGGAATTTGGTGTCAGCGACGAAGATGCGTTCGCTGTTGGTCTGGCCTGTGGAGGGACGATCCGGGTGTTGGTCGAGCCCATCGGAAGCGTTCTGCCCGAACCCATGCTGCGCGAATTGGTTTCGGCGCGCGCGGCGCGCGAACCACTCGCCTATGAGGTCAATGTCGAAACCGGCCACCGCGCGCTGCGTCGCAATGCTTATGCCGACCGGCTGCGCATGGATCGCTCGGGGTTCGAAGAGGACGGTAAGACCTTTGTGGCTGTTCACAACCCACCTTTGCGCCTGATTGTCGTGGGCGCGGTTCATATTGCGCAGGCGCTGGTGCCGATGGCGCGGATTGCGGGCTATGACCCTGCGATTATCGACCCAAGGGATGCTTTTGCGTCCAGCGCCCGGTTTCCGGGTGAAAACATACTGACCGATTGGCCGGATGAGGCTGTTGCCAAGCTGGGTCTTGATTCGCGCACCGCTGTGGTGTTGTTGACCCACGACCCCAAGCTGGACGACCCGGCACTGGAATCAGCGTTGGCCGCCGGGGTGTTTTACATCGGTGCTCTGGGCTCGACCCGGACCCATGCCAAACGCGTGGCTCGTATGACCGAGGCCGGGTTCACCGAAGATCAGATCGCGCGCATACATGGGCCTGTCGGCCTTGATATAGGCGCCGCTGACCCATCAGAAATCGCAGTCGCCATACTGGCACAGATGACCGCCGTGCTACGGGGCAAAGCGTGAAGTTCGGTCCTGTCCCTGTTGCCGAGGCCGCTGGCGCGATCCTTGCCCACTCGATCAAGGTCGGTGATCGTAAGCTGCGTAAAGGCATCGCGCTGACGGCAGACCACATCAAAGACCTGACCGAGGCTGGCCTTGGCTCCGTCACTGTCGCGCAACTGGAACCCGGTGACTGTCACGAGGATGAGGCCGCCCGGATGCTGGCCGCCGCTCTGGCTCCGAACCCAACCGAGGCGGGTTTACGCGTGACCCAACCTTTTACCGGTCGCGTGAATCTGCTGGCGGATGGACCGGGCGTCGCCGTGCTGGATGTTGAGGCGTTGGAGGCCTTCAATCGCGTCAACCCGATGATCACCGTCGCGACTGTTCCGCAATACCAGCAGATGGGCGAAGGCGGCATGGTGGCTACGATCAAGGTTATCTCTTATGCCGTGCCCGGAGGCGATGTGATGCACGCAGCACGTCTGGCACAGGCATCCATCCGTATGGCCTCGCCGGTTCACAAAACGGCGGGTCTGGTGGTGACTGATATTCCCGGTGGCCCGTCGAACGAAAAGGGGATCGCAGCGATCCGCGGCCGTGTCGAAGCCCTGGGGATGGAACTGTCAGACGTTCGGATCGTCCCGCATCAGGCAGAACCTTTGTCCTCGGCTGTGTCCGACGCTGAGGGGGATATCGTCATGATCCTGACCGGCTCGGCCACGTCCGACGTTTACGACGTGGCGCCCGAGGCGGTACGCGCCGCCGGAGGGCAGGTGGACCGGTTCGGAATGCCGGTCGATCCGGGCAACCTTCTGTTTCTCGGAACGCTTGGCGAGCGGCCCGTGATTGGCTTGCCGGGCTGCGCGCGTTCACCTGCACTGAACGGGGCCGATTGGGTTTTGTCCCGCGTGGCCTGCGGGATCGAAACAACGGGGCTCGACATCGCCGGAATGGGTGTTGGTGGGTTGCTGAAAGAGATCCCGACGCGCCCGCAGCCCAGGTCTTCGCGAAAGCCCTGATGTGGTGGGCTTTCCCGACAATCCTCTGAACCGTCTCAGATTTTTGTTCTCAAATGAAAACCCGCGTGTTTAACTCGACCCGAGGAACAACACGAAACGGGAGGATTTCATGGCACAGGTCTCGATGACTGTGAACGGCGTAGCTGTGAGCGGTGAAGTTGAGGGTCGGACGTTATTGTCTGGATTTTTGCGTGATCA
>NZ_JBXWQD010000012.1:0-65699 GCF_059612205.1 Ruegeria sp. CDSA089
CTCCACTCCTTAGCGGTTACGATGAGCCAGAAACCCTCTCTTATCAAATCAACCTAAACTGTCCCATTGGCGCTGACGTCAGACAGATATTCTGCTTCGACGCGGCCATTCGCGCATGGCGCAGCATTTGGAAAAATGGGCACGAAGCGGACGTTCAGAGATGTCAAGCCGATGACTGCCTTGCGGACAAAGCACCCGTTCATCATTTGTTGCAGAAATCCGAAGTTACTAACTTAAGTTCAAATAAATCGTTCATTTGGATCGATTAATTGAGCTACTTTTATGGACGGGTGGTGCGAACTCTGGAAGCGTAAAGACCTTTGTTGATTGCGACATACCTGCTAGCTGGTGTTGCCCCAAGGGCTCAAGCCGCGTTGCAACATCTGCTGCGAATTCCGAGGACATTACCAAAGGTGTTTTAAGAGACTTACACAGACCCTCAAGCCGGTTGACTTGGTTTACCGCAGGGCCAATCGTGGTGAAATCCAGCCTACGTTCCGTGCCGACGTTTCCATACATTACGGAACCCCGATGTAAGGCAATTCCAAATTCAATTCTGCCGCCGTACTTTTGCCAAATGATGTTCTTTTCCCTCGCGCGAGCTAAGCACTCCAACACTGAAGACAATGCGGCACGGCTCATGTCGACTGCCGGCCTCGACTTTTCGTCTACTGGGAAGATTGCCATAACAGCGTCGCCGATAAATTTAAGGATCTCACCGCCGTGATCTTCTACTGCCCCGGCCGTGCAATCAAAATAGTCGTTAATTAACGCCAGATATCTATCCAATGGCATGTCTTCTGCCATCCGACTGGAGTTTCTAAGGTCGCAATAAAACAAAATGCAGTCGATTGCCCCTCCATCGCCGCGCTCGATTACACCATCCAAGACACGGTTTCCAGAGTAGCTTCCTAGGTAGGCATCCATGAGACCTTGCGCAAGAATGCGCGATTGAGCGTTTTTTATAACCAGTGCAAGGGCAGGCATGAGTGCTCGGATATAGTTGATTTCAGAGTCGCTAAATCCGCCTATACGTCGTGTAGAAATCGACATCATAACGCCTTCCATTCCAGGCGGAAAATCCGACCAGCGGCTAGCGTCATCGCGATGATAGCTTTCAAACTGAACCAGATAGTCCGTTGCGCCATCTGAACGAAGCTCTTCCAGGATCGGAAAACTGGTCTCGACCGACCCATCCTCCAATTTGTAACGCCGATAGGAACCGCCGTTATGCGCCAAATCGAAAAAAGGTGTATTGCGGAATCCAGGTGTCGCAAGCTGGTCTCTGGGCGTTAGTTCGACTTTGGCTTGGTCGTCGCGGACCGTCCAAAGCACATTCAAAGCGCCAAAAATTGGGTGCAGGACCATGCCCCCGACGTTGATCCGAGCAACAGGGACACCAGCGGAAACCAGACGGTTGCCAAAGCCTCGCACCACATCCTCGGCCTTGGTATCGCGAAGACCGCACCCCATCAGCCAAGCAGCAACGCTATCTAAAAGTGGAGACCTGCTGAACTCAATCATACTGAGACACTTTCTTGTCTAAAAAAGCGTATTGAACCAGCTCGATACTGAGACCTTAGACCAATTTGACACAATGAGCGCAGGGAGTCTTGTTCCGAGCCTTCAGTCCTTTTGTATCACAGCACTGCTATCGCCTCCTAGCTTGGTGCGCTAAACAACCAGTTTCACCCCTGTACTCCAAGGTAAGCGACGGGCTCGGTGCCGTCGTTAGTTGCGGTTTGCCCAAATGACCGTTTCGCGGACAAAGCGGATAGTCAAATGAAGTGCAGGAATTTCTGCTGTCGACCAGTTGCTGACATCTGGCATTTACCGTCGATGCAGAGATGCGGCCCCCCAAGGCGACATTCGCTGCGGCCGCAACATAAACGCAGTTCATTTGACAAATTCAGACGCGTTTTGACAAAATCAGACATGTCCAGTCCAATCATAACCCAGCATGAAATAATCGCTCTCGTGACTCCACATTTCAATGCGTCGGCGACAACGTCGTTCATTGATCCGTTTCGCGTAGCTAACTACTTGTCAGGGAGAAATAAGTTTTCGTGGACCCTTGTCTCAGAAAACGGCGGCGGGATCGAGGCCAGCAATGGGATGCTGATTGAAACCGCCCCCGTTAAAGACGTCAATGAAAGCAACCCTTGGCTCGTTCTTGTTAGTTCAAGCTGGACGCCCGAGCGCTACACGTCGCACGAGCTTCGCAATTTGTTTCAAAAGTGGTGGCGGTCGGGCGCGATCATCGGTGGATTGGACACAGGCGCGATCATACTTGCAAACGCAGGTATGCTGAAGGGAAAGACAGCGACGGTTCATTACGAACATATCGATGCATTCATCGAAATCGCCCCGGATACGGACGTGTCTGAGAATATGTTCGTGCAAGATGACCGCATATTCACGTGTTGCGGGGGCACGGCGTCTACTGATGCGGGGCTGCGGTTAGTGCATGCGGTGGCCGGCGAGAGCATTGCGAATGCGACGGCGCGGTATCTGTTTCATCACGAGGTTCGAGGCGAAGGGCGTTCGCAGAACCCCAAAGTCGTCGAGCCAATGGGCTATGTCACGTCTGGCGTTGTGCGAGCGGCAATCGACTTAATGGAAGCCCACCTCGAAACGACGCTGTCGATACCTGAGATCGCGGAAAGACTGGGTGTCTCACAACGTCAGCTCAGCCGATTGTTCGATCAGTACGTGTACAAATCACCTGTCGCCTATTATCGCGACATTCGCTTGGACCGGGCCCGCGGACTGGTTACCCAAACCGAATTGAAATTCAGTGAGATCGCGGCCGCATCCGGGTTCAACAGTCAGGTTCATTTCAGCCGCGCCTATAATCAACGGTTCGGTTTAACACCAAGCGCAGATCGGATCGAAGGTCGCGTCCCTTTCGAGTTCCGCGCCTGGCCGATGTACAAGCCGGATCTCAAGAGCGATGCGGACGCGTCGCGATCTGCATCGCCGTAAGCATTTTGTCCCGCTTCGCGGATAGCTCCGCCGTGGTTTTGCCCTCGGATGCTTTAACCATGCCGTCGACCAACAGTTTTACGGTATAGTCGTCTAGTCGTGGATCGCCCAGATCGTCCCACCATCCGTTAAACGTGTCTTTGAAATGGTCGCAAAAACCCTGTAACCCGCCCTCACCGGCGCCAAGGTGAAACAGGGTTGTCGGCCCCATGGCAGCCCATCGCAGTCCCGGCCCGGCCCACATGGCTTTGTCGATGTCTTCGACGCTCGCCACGCCTTTGACAACCATGTGTACCGCCTCGCGCCAGATGGCCGCTTGCAGACGGTTGGCAACATGTCCTGGCATCCCCTTGTTGATGCGGATGGTCACCTTGCCGATGTCGACGTAGAAGGCTTCAGTCCGGTCTAACACTCCCGCCCCTGTTTCTGAGTTAGCCGTAAGTTCGACCAAGGGGATCAGGTGCGGTGGATTGAATGGGTGACCAAGGATTAAAGGGCTTGGGTCTTTCCAACCTTTTTGTAACGCCTCCAACGTCAGACCGGAGGTCGAGCTTGAGACAATCACGCCGGGTTGCAGCAGGGGCTCTATCTCTCGGTAGGTTGCGTGTTTGAGCGTCAGCCGTTCTGGCACGTTTTCCTGCACGAACTGGGCAGTTTGCACCGCTTCACCCGCGCGCGCAACAAAGCGCAATGCGTCAGGCGTGGCGCGCGCGGTTAGCCCTAATTCGTCCAAGGCGGGCCACGCCCTTTCAATGTACTTTCGCACGTTGGTTTCCGCGTTCGGATCAGGATCGAACACCGTCACGCAGCGCCCCGCTGCAAGAAAAAGCGCAGTCCAACTCGCGCCAATGACGCCAGCACCTAAGACGGCTGTATGTACAATCTCGTCCATCAGAAAAGCCCCGGGTAAAGCGGTGACGCAGCGGTCATACCGCCGTCAATTACAAAGAGCTGACCTGTCGCGAATGCAGCTTCGTTCGAGGCCAACCAAACCGCCATGGCGGCAATATCGTCAGGCTTACCGAACCGGCGAACAGCGTGACGGGCCAGTGCGTCCTGCTTCGCTTTTGCAGGGTCGTCAGCAAGATCAAACCCTGCATCGAGCATTCCGGTTTCGATCCAGCCAGGACAAATTGCGTTGCAACGAATGTCTGGTCCGTGATCCACGGCGATGGAACGCGTCAGCCCGTGCACGAACGCTTTTGACGCATTGTAAAGCGCCATGGACGGGTCCGCGACGTTGCCAGAAATCGAGCCGATGTTAATAATCGATCCGCCTTTGGGCATAAGCGGGACAAACGCGCGGCAGCAGTTAAAAACGCCACGTGCATTTACGCCCATCACCAGTTCCCAGTCGGCATCCGTGGTATCAACCACAGTTTTCTCGACCTGCACACCCGCATTGTTGACCAGAATGTCCGTCGCCTCGGCGATGATGTTCACTGCCGCAGGATCTGACACGTTGAGCTCATGCCAAACGACATCTTCAGGCAGTCCGCCGGGTCGAGGCCCACGTCCGCAAGTCGTAACGGTCGCGCCCTCGCTCAAAAACGCGTCTACGATACCGCGGCCGATGCCTTGCCTGCCGCCCGTCACAAAAGCGCACTTGCCCGCCAACCGCATCAGTGTGCCACCATCACGTGCCGGATCGCGGTATAGGCATCCAAGGCGTAAACTGACATGTCGCTGCCTGTACCCGAGCCTTTCATCGCGGCCCACGGCATTTCGGGCGTGGCAACGCCGTGGGTGTTCACCCATGTGAAACCATAGCGCAGCTTAGAAGTCATATTCATGGCGCGTCCCACATCGCGGGTCCAAACCGAGGATGCCAAACCATAGCTGGCTGAATTTGCGATCTTCAATGCCTCTTCCGCATCCGAGAACCGGGAAACGGTGACAACAGGACCAAAGATTTCATTACAGGCAACCTCCGCGTCGTTGTCTACATTGGCGATGACTGTGGGCTTGTAGAAGAATCCGTCGCCGTCGCCTGTGGCGCCGCCTGAGACGATCTCCGCAGCGTTGCGCGCGCGGTTAACAAAACCAGCGACACGGTCGCGTTGAGAAGCGGACACAAGCGGCCCCATTTCCGTGCCTTTGGCCTTAGGCGCACCGATCTGGATCTGGTCAACCTGATCCTGAATTGCAGCTACGATCTGGTCATAAACACCATCAGCCACCATGATGCGGCAGGGTTGCGCGCAGTCCTGACCGGCGTTGAAATAGCTGCCATATCGAATCGTCTCGGCTACGGCATCAAGATCTGCGTCTTCGAATACTATGACCGGGGCCTTCCCTCCCAGTTCAAGATGCACGTGACGGATTTGCTGAGAAGCCGCGCGCATGGCCGCCATGCCGGTAGCTGGTGACCCCGTGATCGTTATCGCCTCCATCTCTGGGCTGTTGATCAACGCGTCACCAACGGACGGGCCGCGTCCGTGGATCACGTTCAGCACGCCCTTGGGAAGGACATCCTGTAATAGCTCCGCCAGACGCAGCGTAGACAGCGGCGTCAGTTCAGAGGGTTTTAGTACTAAAGGACAGCCTGTCGCAACCGGCGCGGCCAGCTTCCATGACGCCATCATCAACGGATAATTCCAGGGCGCAATTGCAGCCACAGGCCCGACTGGATCACGGCGGATCATGGATGTGTGGCCTGCAACGTACTCGCCGGTCGCAGACCCCGTCATGGTGCGAGCAGCGCCTGCGAAGAAACGAAAGACGTCGATGGTCAGCGGCATCTCGTCATCGTGCGCAGATGGCCACGGTTTGCCGACATCCAAGCTTTCCAGCTCGGCCAGTTCTTGGCTATGCGCTTCGATCACATCAGCGATCTGCAGCAGCAACGCCGCGCGCTCTGCCGGAGGGGTTCTCGCGAATGCGTCAAACGCTTCTGCAGAGCTGCGGGTCGCCGCCTTAATCTGCTCCGGGCTTGCCTCGCGTACCGCCTCGAGCACCTCGCCTGTCGCTGGGTTCAGGACATCGAGTGCCTCGCCTGTGCCTTCGACCAGCTCGCCGTTTATCAGCATTTTCGTTTGCATAGGTCCCTCCCTAGAACCCAACCTGATCGCCGCCCTTTAGCGCCAGACGCGCGCGCGCCTCTTCTGGAGTAGCAACTGTCAGACCCAGATTTTCGATGATGCTGCGGATGCGAATGACCTGCTGCGCATTTGACGTCGCAAGCTCGCCTTTGCCGATAAAGAGGCTGTCCTCCAGCCCGACGCGCAGGTTTCCGCCGCGCATCGCGCTTAGGGTGGCAAAGGGCATCTGATGCCGCCCTGCCGCCAGCACTGACCATTCGTAATTCTCGGGCCCAAACAGTTTGTTAGCGGTGTTGTGCATATGAACCAGATGATCGGGATCCGCAGCAACTCCGCCCAAGATGCCAAAGACCATCTGTATAAAGAATGGCGGCTTGATAATGCCCTGATCTACGAACCATTTGACGTTGTATAGGTGGCCCAGGTCATAGCATTCGAACTCGAATTTGGTGCCGTGATCACCGCCGAGCTTTTCGATCGCATAGCGGATCGTTTTGAACGTGTTGGGAAAGATGAAATCTTCGGTCATCTCAAGAAACGGGCGTTCCCAGTCGAATTGAAATTCGGTGTACTTTTGCAGCATCGGGAAGATGCCAAAATTCATCGACCCCATATTCAAGCTAGCCATCTCCGGGCTGGCAGACGTTGCCGCCAAAAGCCGGTCATCCATCGACATCCCCAGCCCGCCACCCGTCGAGACGTTTATCACAGCGTCAGTAGACTGCTTTATGACCGGCAAAAACTGAGCAAACAGTTCGGGACGAGAATCAGGTTTGCCAGTCTCTGGATGGCGCGCGTGCAGGTGGATGATCGATGCACCGGCTTGGGCGGCTTCAATGCTGGCGGTGGCAATCTCAGCAGGGGTAACCGGCAGGTGCGGCGACATGGAAGGGGTATGGATACCGCCCGTGGGTGCGCAGGTGATGATAACGGACTTTGGCATCAGAGTTTCATCTGCTGAACTTGCGCCGACAGCCCGCCATCGAGCACCCAAAGCTGACCGGAGGCATAGCGCGCTTCATCTGAGGCCAGCCAATTAACCAGATTGGCAATGTCCGTGGGTGTGCCATAGGTGCGCATCGGATGCACGTCTCGCACGGCCTTTTGCAGTGTTTCAATATTGCCGCCACCCCCGCCAGAACCATCACCGTTGAAAAAACTCTGTAGCATCGGTGTATCGATGTAGCCTGGGCAGATCGCATTGACGCGGATGCCTTCGGGACCATGATCGCAAGCCATGGCGCGAGTCAGCGCATGCACCGCGCCCTTCGTGGCGCAATAGGCAGCAAGGCCGGGATCGGCGATGAACCCGTCATACGAACCGAAATTGATCAGGCTGGCGCTGCTGCCCGACTTCGCAGCTTCACGCATCAGCGGCAGTGCGTATTTTGAAGTCAGGAATGTCCCCGTCGAGT
The DNA here is from genome assembly GCF_059612205.1 of Ruegeria sp. CDSA089. Lineage (NCBI taxonomy): Bacteria > Pseudomonadati > Pseudomonadota > Alphaproteobacteria > Rhodobacterales > Roseobacteraceae > Ruegeria > Ruegeria sp. CDSA089. Next base: position 7,442 of record NZ_JBXWQD010000012.1, read on the forward strand.
TCACAGCAAAGCTCTGATTCCATTCCTCAAGCGTGGTTTCCTCCACGGTCTTTTCGATTTCGATCCCTGCGGCGTTCACCAGAATATCCAGTTTTCCCTGTCCACGTCGCACTGCTTGCATTGCGGCGATAGCATCGGCTTCTTGCGTTACATCAAGTTTCAAATAGATGCTGCCATCGTCGTCATGGGCATTGAGCGATCCATGGGGTGTGAGATCGGCAGCGTAGACCGTCGCACCTTCCTTTATGAACCGCGCCACAATCGCGCGTCCTATGCCGCCGCGTGCGCCAGTCACCAGCGCGATTTTTCCGTCAAGCTTCATCAATTCTGGTCCTTCAAAGGGGGATAGCGGTAGCGATTTGCGGCTGCGGTCCAATCCATATGGTTTCGCACGTATTGCTGGCTGGCGTCGCTCGGCGGGTTGTAGTCCCAACTTTCGCTTGCACCTGCTTCCATCGCAGCGTGCAGGGCCCGACGAGATTTTTGCGTTGCGATGATCTGTTTGCGCAGTGCTTTGCCATCCCAACGCGCGGCAACCTCCGCCGCAAAGTTTGACGCCGCATCGGCATATTCCGCATCTGCCGCGACATTGCGCATTTCCAAGGGATCTACGCTGAGATCATAAAGCTGAGCTGGATCACTGTCACAATGAATGTATTTCAACACCCCGCGCCGGATCATTATCACGGGATAGCCCGTCATCTCTGCGCAGTATTCACCAATTGCTTCGTCAACCGGGTCGTCTCCGCCACGCATCAAGGGGACCAAACTGCGCCCGTCTATCGGTTCACCGAGCATTGACAGGTTGCCGCCGGCAAGTTCGATAAACGTTGGCAAAAGATCCACGAGCGAAACAGCATTACGCGCTGTCCCGACAGCAACGCCCGGCCCGGCCATGACCATGGGCACCCGGGCTGAATGTTCAAAGAAGTTCATCTTGTACCAGAGGCCACGCTCGCCCAGCATATCGCCGTGATCAGCAGTGACTATGACAATAGTGTTGTCCAGTTCTCCAATTTCCTCGAGGGTCTGAACAAGCTCACCTATCTTGCTGTCAAAATAGCTGACATTGGCGAGATATGCCCGGCGGGCACGGCACACTTCCTCTTCCGTCAAGGGCACATACGAGGCTTCGATCCCGTCCAGCAAACGCCGAGAAAACGGATCTTGATCCTCAAGCTTTGGCACAAACGCCGGCATGTCGATGTTATCATCGGAGTAAAGGTTCCACCATTCGGGACGCGCCACATACGGATCGTGCGGATGGATGAAACTCGCCACCATAGCAAAAGGCGCATCCAGCCCGAGCGCCTTGTCCCTTGCGGCATTGATCAGCCAGCGTTTGGCGGCAAAAGCGACCTCGTCATCAAAATCGATCTGGAATGTCGCATGCGCCAGACCGCTTTCTTTAACGGTCTGCATGTTGTGATACCACTTATCGATCCGCTCGTCAGGAGCTTCCCAATCCGGGGTCCAGGCAAAGTCCGCGGGGTAGATATCGGTGGTCACGCGATCCTCAAACCCGTGCATCTGATCGGGACCGACAAAGTGCATCTTGCCGGACAGGCACGTGCGATAGCTGAGCGATTTCAGATAGTGTGCAAAAGTGGGCACTGACGCTTTGAATTCAGACGCGTTGTCATATGCCGCAATCCGGCTGATGTTCTGCCCTGACATAAAGGCAAAGCGCGACGGGGCGCAGAGCGGCGAGTTGCAATAAGCTGCATCAAAGCGCATCCCGCGCGCAGCCAACGCGTCCAAATGCGGAGTCTTGGCGATCTTATGTCCGTATGCCCCGGTGAAATGCGGCGCCAGTTGGTCCGCCATGATCACCAGAATATTCGGCCGCGTCACGCGGCACCTTTTTCGTAGGCGTCCAGAACAAGCCCGTGGAAATGGTGAACCGCGTGTTCCGATTTGCCCGAGCCATCGGGATCATGAACAATCCGCCCTTGCGTGAACGCCGGCGTATTCATCCCGCGCTGTACACTTTCCACGAGGTTGATGTCTTCGACCTGAAGCACTTCGTCCAAGTATCGGATCGCATCTAACTCCATCTCGTCAGGCTCAGGCGTTTCAAGGAAAAAGTCGTAGGTTTCCAGTGTCCGATCCGGGTCCACGGGAATGATGTTCAACACAATCATGCTGGAGCGTCCGGGATAACGCATCAGGCACGTTGTCGGGTAAAGCCACCAAACGGCATGAGTCTTAACTGTCGCATTGGAAACGTCATAGGCGCTATTCGCGTTTTGACCCGCGTCCGCCATATGGCTGGAATAAATACCGTGGGTCGTCACCTTATAGGTGTCCATATCCACCAGATCGCAGAAGTCCTTGTGCGCGGTCGGGCAGTGATAGCACTCAAGGAAATTGTCGACGACGTTTTTCCAGTTCGACTTGATATCATAGGTCAGCCGATGGCCGAATGTCAGCTGATCCACATCAGGTGCCCAATGGCGCACCTCCGTTTCAAGGTTCCCGGATTGTTCAGCGAGGGGTCGCGCATTCGGATCGAGGTTAACGAAAACAAAGCCGCAGAATTCTTCGACCTGCACTTCATCAAGGCAAATTTCACCCGGGTTGAAATCAACAAGGCTCTCAGTATGCGGCGCGCGCGCCAACTGCCCGTCCAGCTTGTAGACCCAAGCATGATAGGGACACATGATCCGCGTCGTGTTGCCTTCTCCTGACAGAAGCTCATGCGCGCGGTGCTTGCAGACATTATAAAAGGCCCGCAGAATTCCTTCCTTGCCGCGTACAATCGCAATCGGATTGCCCGCGATTTCCACGGTGCAATAAGCGCCCGGCTCGCGGGTCTTCTCAACATGACAAACCCATTGCCAAGTCCGAGCGATTACCGATTTCAGATCCGCATCGAACCACGAGTGATCCGTATAGGCCTCTGCCTTCAGGGAGTAGGAACGGGCTGGATCGCTACTGTAACCGCCAGAGATTTCAGCATCGTCGTTCATAACGTCCTCCCTTGCTTTGCAGCAGTGTAGGCAATCCAGCTGAAACGGTTTAACTAAAACCGCCGCAAGTTTAACATTTTTAGGCTTCGCTCGCCTATATTGGTCCCTTCGACTTTTTGGTCGTGTTCGCCTAGTCAAACGTCATTATGTTGGCTGGGAAGGATGCTTCAGGTTATGCCCAACTCGAAATGCGCACCCGCAGAGAACGTCTGCTCTCCGGCCATATCAACCGATGCTGCGTCCACAACTAGCGTCGCCTTTTGTCTTGGTGCGTACCTTCGCTGAAGTTCGTCCCAACTTCCGCTTTGCGAACAAACCAGCATAAATTACAAAAGGACAATTGACACTTAGCAAAACTGTTTCATGCAATGCGTCTCAAGGATTGGTAGGGGCGATAACATAAAGAGCCTTCAATGCTTCGCTGGGCTCGATCCCTGGCAAAGAAATGCGAAAAATCTCTTCCATTGTGCCTTGAGCGTACATCTCTGACAAAATGCGATCTATTAGCAATCGAAAATCATAGTCTCCTTTCGGTATCGCCAATCCTTGCTTTTCTATGGTTAGTATTTCTTGGGACAACTTGAATTTGCCCTTTAGTCCGGCAGCAATGTAGTTGACCAACAAAATCGACTGATCCGCAAAATACGCATCGATTTCGCCGTCTCTTAGCGCCTTGATACCGTCTGGGTGTGAACCGAACCGCACCATATTTGCTTCGATACCCTCCGCTTCAAAGGAATTGAGAACGGATGCTTCTGTTGTCGTGCTGCTTCTCATACCAATCTTCTTCCCCGCCAGCGCACTCATAGTGCCCTCGGCTTCAATTGGTAATAATATGGACGTGCCATCGACATATATTGGAAGCGAGAAATCAACAGCTTCGCGACGGGAAAGTGTTATGGTCGCAGCCCCACAGAGCATATCTATTTCTCCCGAGGCAACTTTGTCGAAACGATCCTTGGAGTCGACCGGAATGAACTGGACGTTCAATTCATTCAATTCCAGTTTCTTCGCGAGACGCTGTGCGACCTGATCGCAAATCAAGGGTGACAAGCCAAACGGCCGACCTTGGTCGTTGACGTAAGATAGTGGCGCAGCATCTATTCGAAAACCAAAGCGGATTTCGTTATTTTTTGTTATCCGTTCGATTGTCTGAGCAACCGCTCCGGTTGTGAATAGAACCATCACACTAAGTACAGAAAGCAAGCGCATGGGTTTTATTTCTTTAATCATTGTCCGTCCCACAGGAGTACAAGGCATCTCATGTCGAGAATAATACACATTGAGGCTCAAAAAAGTCAGATTATTAACGACAAGAGTTTCTGGGCGAGGGAAGAAAACCGCATCTTGGCACCGTAAGTAGCTGACTCAGTTTAGACTAGGGCATAGATTATTGGGCTGGGCTTAAGTTCGATTGTCCAGCATGGAATACATCTATTGGATGTCGCGGTATCAAACTAACACTGAACTGACTTTTTTCATGACAAAAAGTTAAAACATTCCGCTTTGGGCTCAGTGCAGCCAACAGTCACCGTATGGCACTCTATGCGTTTTGTGTGACCTACCGAATTGGGTTCAGCTGATACCATCGCTGCCGCGTTTCTGAAGGTTAGGCCCGAGTAAATAGGGCTCAAAGCGGTTATTCGCTTCACTCGGCATGAGCGGTTGCTTTGCGGACAAAGCTGCCATTAGCAAATAATCAGCAATGGCAGCGGTTCACGAAAGGGGGACATTTCAGCTCCACACGTAGGTCCGGACGACGGCCTGGACTTTAATCAATCACAGTTTGCCCTCCGCACGTTTACCTTTTAACGCAGTTACACTAACTCGAAACACGGCCTTCTGTGCCACCGATATGACAAACGGCAGCGTCGAGGCGACATCGTACTGATAAATTGTCTTGTCAGTTTGCCAAAGTGTACTCGGGTTTCTCTCCGCCACCACTAAACAAATTCGTATTTTTGACTTTGTTTGGTAAGCGCGTACAATTGCAACAGGTTTAGGCGCAAAATCCGCAAGTTAGGCCACCTTCACAGCGACGAAGTGAGGAACGCGGGCTGCACGGGAGGGGGATATGAAGAGAACTTTTGGTTGGCTATTTGCTTTCGTGTTGCTTACCGGCTGCTGGGAGAAGGAAGAAGATGCGACCCAAACACTTATTCGACCTGTCAGAGCCATCGAGATTTCCGACCTTTCCAGTTTGCATGACCGATATTTTGTCGGAACAGCCAGGGCCGCGCGCGAAGTCTCTTTGGCCTTTCGCGTACCGGGCAATGTTGTTGGCGTCGATGTTCAGGTTGGCGACCTTGTAACTAAGGGTGCCATTATGGCAGCCTTGGATCCAGCCCCGTACCAGGCTGAAGTAGACCGGCTTAACGCCGAACTCGAAAGCGCACAGGCAACGTTTGAGAACGCCAAGTTGCAAACAGATCGGCAACGATCGCTGGTCGAAAAGGACGTCGCTGCTCAGGCTACACTCGACCGATTTATCGCTGGCGAGACATCCGCAAAGGCGGCCATCAATTCTGTTCAAGGCGCTCTGGACAGAGCCATTCTGGATTTAACCTATACGAGTTTGGCGGCACCGTTCGATGGTCGTGTTGTCGGCAAATACATTGAAGATTTCGAAGAAGTCGCCGCTCAGACTCCGGTGCTGCGCATTTTGGATGCCGAACGCATCGAAGTGGTGATCGATATCCCCGAACGATACATCGCCCTGATCCCTCACATTGAAGACATCACCGTTACTTTTGATGCCCTGGGGGATGTGGTTCTACCGGCGGAAATCAGCGAGATTGGATCCGAGGCTTCGGCGACGACCCGAACCTTCCCTGTCACGTTGATTATGGATCAACCGGAAGACGCACTTGTTCTTCCGGGTATGGCAGGGCGCGTCCGTGGCCAGCCAAAGGAAGGGCACGAACCATTCGATGCGATCATGGTTCCTGCCAGCGCGGTTTTCGTGCCTGAAGGGGAAACAGATCCGCATGTCTGGGTATTCGATGCCAGCTCAGAAACCGTAACGGCAAGGAAGGTTTCGCTTGGCACGCCCCGGTCGCAAGGGGTGGCCGTTAGTGAAGGTCTGGAATTTGGTGATGTGGTCGTCACTGCCGGAGCGAATTCTTTGCGAGAAGGCCAAAAGGTTTCACGACTTTCCGAGGATACAGAGTAATGGGTCTCGCGGCGTTCTCCATCCGCAACGCCAAATTCGTTTGGTTCACGGTAGTCATGCTTACGTTGGGCGGCATTTCGGCTTTCTTTAGTCTGGGGCAGCTAGAAGACCCCGAGTTCACTATCAAAACTGCGGTTGTGACCACCCTCTATCCCGGCGCCAGCCCTGAAGAAGTTGAGCAAGAGATCACAGAACGGATCGAGCTGAAACTCCAGGAAATTAAGGAGATTGATTACATCTCGAGCGAAAGCAGGGCGGGTGTGTCGACGATTAAAGTCGAAATTCGCCCGAACTATTGGTCGGACCAGCTACCGCAAATCTGGGACACACTACGTCGGAAAGTCAGAGACGTGGAAACAGACCTGCCCCCGGGCGCAGGTCGTCCTGCCATCAACGATGATTTCGGTGATGTCTTCGGTCTACTGCTGGCTATGACGTCCGATGGGTTCTCTGCTCAGGAGCTTGATGGGTATGCCGAAGACTTCAAGCGAGAGCTCTCGCTGATCGACGGTGTCGGCCGCGTCGATCTTTGGGGCGAACGCGACAGGGTCATTTATCTGGAAACACGGGAAGAAGCCTTGGCCGCATTGGGAGTTTCGGCTCAGACAATTCTCAACACGTTACAGACCCAGAATGCGATCGTGGATGCAGGGCGGGTAAACGTCGGTGACTACCGCATGCGCATTGCGCCCAGCGGAACCTTCACAAGCCCAACTGACATCGCAGATTTAGTCGTCCGACCAAGTGGTCTGGATCAGGCTCAAAGCGGTCAACGTCGTTGGCCAGAGTTGCTAAGGCTGGGCGACATCGTTGAGGTTAAAGAAGGCTACATTGACCCACCGATAACTATGATGCGTTATAACGCCCTTCCATCTATTGGTTTGGCCATATCCTTCCAGTCTGGGGTCAACGTTGTCAGTGTTGGTGAGGCGGTAGATGCGAGAGTATCAGAACTGATCGCAAGCCTGCCGATGGGCATCGAGGTTGAACGGGTTCATTGGCAATCCGATGACGTAAACCTTGCGGTCAGCAGTTTTCTGGTGAGCCTTGCCCAAGCCGTCGCAATCGTCCTGGTCGTTTTAACTTTGGCGATGGGTGTTCGGATGGGGATCATCATCGGCAGCGGGCTGATTCTAACAATCCTAACCACCTTCATACCCTTGGCAGCACTTGGCATAGATCTTCAGCGCATGTCCTTGGGTGCATTGATCATTGCGCTCGGCATGATGGTAGATAACTCGATCGTGGTAGCGGACGGCGCCATGGTCCGGATGTCGCAAGGAATGGACCGTGCAAAGGCCGCGATTGAGGCCGCAACGCGTCCCGCTATGTCGTTGCTTGGGGCCACGTTTGTCGCGGTCATGGCTTTCTACCCGATCTTTGCATCTGTCGAGAGCGCAGGGGAGTACTGCCGAACACTCTTCTCAGTTGTTGGGATCGCGTTGCTGGTCAGTTGGTTGCTGTCGATGACGGTAACACCACTGCAATGCGTTGCCATGCTACCGGAGCCAAAGGGTGGAGCAAGCGAAACCTTTGACACCGGTTTCTATGCGATTTACCGCCGCTTTCTGGCTGCGGCGATCCGCGTGCGTTATCTGACGATCGGGGTGGCTTTGGGTGCTTTGGTCATTGCCGGGGTTGGCTTTGGGTCTATCACACAGCTGTTCTTCCCGACCTCGTCGATGACCAAATACATGATCGACTATTACGCGCCTGAAGGAACTCGGATTGAAGCCGTGTCAGAAGCGATCTCGCGGATCGAAGAAAAGGTTGAAATGGACGATCGTGTCACTGGCATCGCCAGCTTTATCGGAGCTGGCCCGCCGCGTTTCTACCTGCCGGTCGACCCCGAGGGAACCAACCCATCCTACGCGCAAGTCATTGTGAACGTCGAGGATTACCGCGACATTCCAGAGATGACCAAAGAGATATCGCTTTGGATATCAGCCAATATCCCCGAGGCGACCTCTTTCACGCGCCAATTTGGTGTCGGACCTAGCAATACATGGGCGTTCGAGAACCGCATCGTCGGCCCGGCGGATGCTGATCCTGAGACATTGCGCAAAATTGGTGACAGAGCAGTTGCGATATTGGATCAGCATCAATGGACGAAAGTGGCGCGCACCGATTGGCGCAACCGTGTCCTGAAAACTGTCCCAGCCTATGACCAGGACCGAGCGCGATGGACCGGCATCACCTATGAAGATCTTGGTAACACGACAAAACGTGCATTTGACGGGCGTTCGGTCGGCCTTTACCGCGAAGGTGACGAGTTGCTGCCAATCATCGTTCGGCCCGGCGCAGAAGACGTGGCTGCCGTCGACAACTTTGAACTGTTGCAACTTCAGTCACCGTTTTCTGTTGAGCCTGTGCCATTGGCGCAGGTCGTACGCGGCGTGAATATCCAGCTCGAAGACCCGACGATCAATCGTCGCGACCGGCGCCGTGTTCTGACTGTGCAAGCCAATTCAATCGATAGCGTAACTCTGCCAAGCTATCGCGCCGCAGTTCTTGCCGATTTTGAAGCTTTGGAGGCTGACTTGCCGCCGGGCTACAGCATGGAATGGGGTGGAGAGTACGAGGACACAGTTTCTGCGCAAGCGTCTTTGATTCCGGGTATGATCCCCGCGTTTTCGATCATGGCATTGATTGTAGTTGGGCTGTTTAACTCATACCGCAGACCGCTTGTCATTTTCCTGACTGTACCTTTTGTGCTGATAGGTATTGTTCCGAGCCTGCTCCTCACAAACACACCGTTTGGGTTCGTTGCCTTGCTCGGGGGCATGAGCCTGGCGGGCATGATGATCAAAAACGCAATCGTTCTGATCGATCAGATCAACGATAACTTGGCCGAAGGTCAGCCGGGCTACGACGCCGTTTTGAATGCCGGAGCCTCAAGACTGCGCCCTGTCGTACTGGCCGCCGCCACTACAGTTTTGGGTGTGATACCGCTACTGCCAGACGTGTTTTGGGTGGGTCTTGCTGTAACGATCATGGGCGGTTTGACGGTGGGTACGATGCTCACGATGATCCTGGTACCGGTCTTGTTCGCCACGCTGAGCGGCATTCGACAGTCACCGAAAGCCGTTTGACGTCATCTATTAGCGGTCTTTGGATCGTTTTTTTCGAGCATGTAGTTGTTGAGTGTAAACAACTCATTTGGGGGTAAAGATGGACAATACAGTACTCTACTTTCTGGTCGGCATCTTCGTGGTTGGCCTAGTCTCACTGGGATATTTTGCCAAAGGTAGCGGAGCACTGCTTGTGATCGTGATATTGGTTGGTGTGTTGTTAGCGATGATCGCATTTTTTGGGGGTTACTTTGGCGAGGCACCGAAGTGAGCTTGTAGTGGCATCATTGAAGACGCCTCGCGAGTTACAGGAAACGTCAGTTGATCCGAGAAGGAGGCTCATTGGATTTGACGCTTGGTGACTACTTTGTTCAGTGCCATCTATAGGCACCATTTTCTGCGAAAACAGAGATCAGGCGCGCTTTTCGCCGATTGTGGCCACGCCCAGAACCGACAGCACTTTGGCCTCGATCTGCTCGGCATTCATGCCGGCCACCGCGTACATATCCGCCGGGCTGGCCTGATCGATGAAGATGTCAGGCAACACCATTGAACGGTATTTCAGGCCGTCATCAAACACGCCCTCGTCCGCCAGCAGCTGTGCCACATGGCTGCCAAAGCCACCAATCGCCCCTTCTTCAATGGTGATCAGCGCCTCGTGATTGGCGGCCAGATCCAGAACCAGGTCGCGGTCCAGCGGTTTGGCAAAACGCGCATCGGCGATCGTCGGCGTGATACCCTTAGCGGTAAGCGCCTCGGCCGCTTTTTGAACTTCGGCCAGACGGGTGCCGAAGGACAGCAGCGCAACCCGCGCGCCGGTTTGGATGATGCGACCTTTGCCAATTTCCAGAACTTCCCCGCGCTCGGGAAGGTCGACGCCTACACCCTCACCCCGCGGATAGCGGAACGCGATGGGGCCTTCGTTATGCGCAGCGGCGGTGGCGACCATGTGCATCAGCTCGGCCTCATCGGCGGCGGCCATCACCACCATGCCCGGCAGGTTGGACAGATAAGCGATGTCGAACGATCCCGCATGCGTCGCGCCATCGGCCCCCACAAGCCCCGCGCGGTCGATGGCGAACCGGACCGGCAGGCGTTGAATGGCCACGTCATGCACAACCTGATCATAACCGCGCTGCAGGAAAGTCGAATACATCGCGCAGAACGGCTTCATCCCGCCCGCAGCCAGCGCGGCGGCAAAGGTCACGCCGTGCTGTTCAGCAATCGCCACGTCGAAACAACGTGAGGGGTAGCGTTCTGCAAACAGGTTCAACCCAGTGCCATCTGGCATCGCCGCAGTCACAGCCACGATCTTGTCGTCGCGCCCCGCTTCCGCCACCAGCGTCTTGCCAAAGACCGAAGTATAGGAGGGCGCGTTCGACGGTGCCTTGTGTTGTTTGCCGGTCACCATGTCGAATTTCGCGGTGGCATGGCCCTTGTCGCGGGCTTGCTCGGCGGGGGCATAGCCCTTGCCCTTTTTGGTCAGGACGTGGATCAGGATCGGCCCGGTCGCCCGCGCCTTGACCGTGCGCAACACCGGCAGCAACTGGTCCATGTCATGCCCGTCGATGGGGCCGATATAGGAAAAGCCCAGTTCTTCGAAAAACGTGCCGCCCATGGCCATGCCCTTGAGCATCTCTTTGGCGCGTTTCGCCCCTTCGCGGAAGGGTTCCGGCAGAAGGGACACCGCGCCTTTGGCGGCGGCTTTCAGATCGTGGAACGGGGCTTCGGTATAAATCCGCGACAAATAGCTGGACAGCGCACCAACCGGGGGCGCAATGCTCATCTCATTATCGTTCAGGATTACGATCAGGCGTTTTTTCAGGTGGCCCGCATTGTTCATCGCCTCGAACGCCATGCCTGCGGACATCGATCCATCGCCGATCACCGCAATCGCATCGCCCAACCCTTCTGGCGTGATACCGCCTAAATCGCGCGCGACGGAAAACCCAAGCGCAGCACTGATCGAGGTACTGGAATGTGCAGCCCCGAACGGGTCATAGGGGCTTTCGCTGCGCTTTGTGAACCCGCTCAGCCCGTCTTTCATGCGCAGTGTGCGGATCCGGTCGCGCCGTTCGGTCAGGATTTTATGAGGATAGCACTGGTGCCCCACATCCCAGATGATCTTGTCGCGCGGGGTGTCAAAGACGGCGTGCAGCGCGGTGGTCAGCTCGACGACACCCAAACCAGCGCCCAAATGCCCGCCGGTGACGGAAACGGCCGAGACGGTCTCAGCCCGCAATTCATCGGCGATCTGCCGCAACTGCGAATCCGAAAACTGCTTGAGGTCCGCAGGGCGGCTCACAAGGTCCAGCAGGGGCGTATTCGGGCGGTCAGACATATGGCGCGTTCCTGGCTTAGCTGTCCCGGGCAATAACGAAGCGGGCGGCGTCCTTCAAGGTTTCAGCGGCAGGCCCATAGCCATCCAGCGCAGCACAGGCCTGATCCACCAGCTCCGCCGCGCGGGCCTTGGCGGCGTCCAGCCCCAGCAGCGAGACAAAGGTGGCCTTGCCCGCCTTTGCATCCTTTTGCAGACGTTTTCCGGCTTTTTCGGCATCACCCTCAACATCCAAGATGTCATCCGCGATCTGAAAGGCAAGGCCCAGAGCACGGGCATAGTGGCGCAGCGGGTCCGGGTCTGCCTGAGCCAGCCGTGCCCCCGCGCAGGCAGACCATTCGATCAGCGCCCCGGTCTTACCTGCCTGCAACCGCGTGATCTGTTCCAGCGTCAGCGGAGCCTCCGCCGTTTCCGCCGCGATATCCAGCGCCTGTCCCAGCACCATACCTTGCGCACCGCTGGCTTTTGCCAGTGTTAGGGTCAAATCTGAGCGAATTGCGGCCTCGCCAACCTGCGCGTTCCCGCAAAGCTCAAACGCGAGCGTCTGCAACGCGTCCCCGGCCAGAACGGCCGTACCCTCATCCCATTTTACATGAACCGTGGGCCGCCCCCGGCGCAGATCATCATCATCCATGCAAGGCAGATCATCATGGACCAGCGAATACGCGTGCAGCGCCTCTATAGCCGTCGCTGGCCAAATGGCTCGTTCAGTCTCAACACCATGCAACCGAGCGCTCTCTAACACCAGAAACCCGCGCAGCCTTTTCCCGCCCTCGGTGGCATAAGCCATCGCCCGGGTCACATCCAGATTGTCCAGCGCCCCCAGAACCGTATTGAAGTGGTCCTGAATAAACGCCGCATCCTGCGCCAATCTGTCTCGAAACATTTACTGACCTTCGACAGGCGTGGTCCCGGTCGGCTGACCTTCGGCATCCAGCGTGATCGCCGCCACTTTTTCCTCGGCCCGCTTCAACTCATCCTCGCAGCGTTTCTTCAGCTGCGCCCCGCGTTCGTACAGAGCAATGGATTGGTCCAATGCAACATCTCCACGCTCAAGCTGACCAACCACGGCCTCCAGCTCTTTCATGGCCTGTTCGAATGTCATCTGGTCAACGGGTGTCTCGGTCATTGGGCTGCCTTCATCAATTCTTCCACATGGGCACGGGTGGCCTCGGCCAAGGCTTTCAGATCATACCCGCCCTCCAGAGTCGAGACGATACGACCCTCACACAGCTCTGCCGCGATCTGGCACAGCTCTGACGTGAGCCAGGCAAAATCCCCGGTGGACCAGTTCAATTCGGCCAGCGGATCATCCTGATGCGCGTCAAACCCGGCCGAGATGACAATTAGCTCAGGTGCAAAGGCACGCAGACGCGGGAAGGCCAACCGTTCATAGGCCGCACGCATCTCGGCCCCACCTGTACCAGGTGCCAGAGGGATATTCAGCACCGTGTCATAAGCACCGGTTTCATCGGGGCGCCCGGACCCCGGCCACAAGGGCATCTGCTGGCTGGTAATAACCAACGCGCGCTTTTCGTCCCACAGCAGATCCTGCGTGCCATTGCCGTGATGCACGTCGAAATCCACAACGGCCACGCGGCTCAGCCCGTGATGGTCCAGTGCATGTTTCGCCGCCAGAGCCGCGTTGCCGAATAAGCAAAACCCCATGGCAGTGTCCGTCTCAGCATGATGCCCCGGAGGCCGCACCGCGCAAAACGCATTCGGCGCCTCACCACCCAGCACCAAATCCACCGCCCGAACAGCCGCCCCCGCCGCGCGATATCCCGCGCTCACCGACCCCGGCGACATGAATGTATCGCCGTCGATCTGCCGAAACCCGTCCACAGGCGCGCTGCGCCGAATGTCTTCAATATAGCTGTCCGGGTGAATACGCCGCAGATCATCATCTGCTGCCAAAGGCGCAGTCTTGCGATCCAAATCCAGCGGCTCCAAGGCATGCAGAATATGTTCCAATCGCGCGAACCGCTCAGGGTGGCCGTCCGGCGTCACATGTCCAAGACAATCCGCATGAGTCAAAAGCGCAGTCTTCATCAGGATCCCATCTTCATCTGGCTAAAAATATCCTCGCCGAAGGCAAAAAATCGCCGCGCAGCGGCCCTTAGTCCGGGGCCAACATGTACCCTGCACCGCGCACAGTTTGCAAATACCGCGGCTGCTTGGGGTCCTGTTCGATCTTGCGCCGCAAACGGGTGATCTGCACGTCCACCGCGCGCTCCTGCGCCTGGCCTTTGTCGCGGCCCAAATCTTCAACCAGCTTCGACCGGCTGATCGGCTCACCCGGTTGGGCTGAGAAAATCTTCATCAACTGACTTTCCGTAGCCGTCAGACGCACAGGTTCTTCGCCCTGCCACATCTCGCCCTTCTCAACATCATAGCGGATGGGTCCGAGGTTCAGGATCTTGCTAACCGTCTCTTGCGCAGGTGTCTCGGGCATCCGACGCAGGATCGCGTTGATCCGTAGCAACAATTCCTTGGGTTCGAACGGCTTGGCCAAATAGTCATCGGCCCCAGCCTCAAGCCCCGCGATCCGATGCTCGGTCTCGCCGCGCGCGGTAAGCAACAGGATCGGCGTCGAATGGGTTTCGCGCAGCGCCTTCGTTAGGCTGACACCATCTTCGCCCGGCATCATCACATCCAGCACGATCATGTCGAAATCCAACCCCGACAACACCCGCCGCGCGTGGGCTGCATCACGGGCCGACGTCACCAGAAACCCGTTCCGCATCAGAAACTTCTTGAGCAGATCCCGAATGCGTTCGTCATCGTCAACGATCAGCAGATGCGCGTCCATATCGCTCATGAGGTGGTATCCCGCAATTTCCTGTATGCATGACGCATATCAGCATCCATCATCGCTTCAAGCACTTTACGAAACCCTGACACGGCCTCGGGGCCCGCTTCCTTGTACGCCGCCCGCATCCGAACGCGCTGCGCCTCGGACAAGGTGGTCTCCAGTTCTCGGCCTCTCTCTGTCAGAAATAGGTGCCTTTCACGTTTGTCCACGGTTCCCACCCGACTTTCGACCAACCCGTCGTCAATCAAGGTTCGCAGCACCCGGTTCAGAGACTGTTTCGTCACCCCCAATATGGCCAGCAGATTGTTCACCGTCGTTCCCGGAGCCCGATTGATGAAGTGAATGGCCCGGTGATGAGCGCGACCATAGGCCAATTCGGACAGAATGCGATCAGGGTCCGCCGTAAACCCGCGATACGCGAAAAACATCGCCTCAATCCCTTGCCGTAACTGCTCATCCGTCAGAAACAGCAGGCTTTCTCCGCCAAAGACCTGGGCGGGACGGGTGTCGGACATCTTGTGCCTCATTCGTTACTTGGGTCGAGTTTATGTCAGCGTTATTGACATTCCAAGGGCAGACAGGTATCGAATCGCAGTTTTTGCGCAACATTATGTCCGCTTCGGACTTAAATAACGCAACAATCGGAAATTTCAGCCCGGTTCAGGAGGTTTCGCATGTCGGGATATGATGATCGTGATGGTGTCATCTGGTTGGATGGCAAACTGGTGCCTTGGCGCGAGGCCAATGTACACATCCTGACCCATGCGATGCACTATGCGTCTTCGGTCTTTGAAGGCGAACGCGCCTATGGCGGCAAAATCTTCAAAAGCCGCGAACATTCCGAGCGTCTGATCGCCTCGGCCGAGGCTCTGGACATGCCAATGCCGTATTCGGTGGACGATATCGAGGCCGCCAAGGAAGAAACCCTGAAAGCCAGCGGGCTACAGGACGCCTATGTGCGCGTTCTGGTCTGGCGCGGCTCGGGTGAGGATATGGGCGTGGCCTCGGCCAAGAACCCGGTGCGGATGGCCGTGGCTGTCTGGCCTTGGGGCGCTTACTACGGCGACGCCAAGATGCAGGGTGCGAAGCTGGATATCGCAGAATGGAAACGCCCCAGCCCCGAAACCATCCCGGTTCACGCCAAAGCGGCGGGTCTCTACATGATCTGCACCATCTCCAAGCACAAGGCCGAGGCCAAGGGATGCTCGGATGCCTTGTTCATGGACTACAACGGCTATGTGGCCGAGGCTACCGGCGCCAATGTCTTCTTCGTCAAAGATGGTGAGGTTCACACCCCGCTCGCCGATTGCTTTTTGAACGGCATCACCCGCCAGACCGTCATTCAGATGCTGAAAGACAAGGGCATCACCGTCCACGAACGCCGCATCAAGCCCGAGGAAATGGCCGATTTCGAACAATGCTGGCTGACCGGCACAGCGGCCGAGGTCACTCCGGTCGGGCAAATTGGCGATTATACGTTCGAGGTGGGCGATCTCACCCGCGAGATCGCTTCGGACTATGAAGCGTTGGTCCGCGCCTGATCCCAAACAACCAATCCTAACGAACCCCCGCGGATCTGCGGGGGTTTTCTTTTGCCAAACGTGCAGGATTTATTGCAGATCGTTCGAACCCATGGACGTATGCGCATAATCGTTTAGGTTAAGCATATGTTAGACCTGCTCAGCGATATCCTCACGCGCCTGTCCCTAAAAGGCACGTTCTATTTCCGCACATCGTTCACGCCGCCCTTTGGCGTCCAGGTGCCAGCCTTCGAAAACGTGGCCCGGTTTCACTTTGTCCAGCGGGGCGAGCTGAAGGTGTATGTCTCGACCACTGGCGAAACACTGCGGCTACGGCAAGGCGACCTGATCCTGATCCCGCACGGGTCCGCGCATGCTCTGCTCTGCAATGAGGTTAAACCGCTGGACGCTTTGCCTTTGGAAGAGGTGCTGGAAAAATCCGGCTACCAGGGCGACGGCGTTCTGGTCTATGGCGGCGAGGACAAAAGCCGGGATACGCAGCTGATCTGCGGGCATTTCTCGTTCACCGGCCCGCCGGGGCGGCAGGGCACGGGACACATGCTGATCGACCGGCTGCCCCCCTATATCCTGATCGAGAATTATGGCGAGGAGGCCGGAGCCTGGATCGAATCGACCCTGCGCATGATCGGGTCCGAGGTCAGCGGCGCCCGCATTGGCGGCGATCTGATTGCGCTGAAACTATCCGAAGTGCTGTTTGCCCAAGCCATCCGCGCTCATCTGGAACATCAAAGCCCCAGCGAATCTGCCTTGGCTGGGTTTGCTGATCCCCGCGTGTCACGCGCGCTGACAGCTTTCCACCAGTCTCCGGCGCAGGACTGGAGCGTCGAGTTGCTGGCCCGCGAGGCCGGGATGTCACGCACGGCCTTTGCCCAATTATTCGCCGAAAAGATGGGCACGACTCCGATGCAATACCTGACCGACTGGCGCATGCAGATCGCCTGCCATGGTCTGACCGAAAGCCGCTGGAACGTCGCGGACGCAGCTGCAGAAGTAGGCTATGCGTCCGAGGCCGCATTCTCGCGCGTGTTCAAGAAGCAGGTCGGTCTGTCCCCGGCGGCTTATCGAGCCATGCACTGAAGCGACGGAATTTTGGACGATCTGCAATATCACGCGAACGATCCGGACTGATGCGTTCGGGGTTACTGATCTAACTTGGACTCATACCAAGCTAAGGAAAGGAACCTTCCATGTCTGCTCGTTTCGTGACCCGCAACATTCACGCCTATCTGGATTACCCCGTTGCCATTGCGCTGATGACCTTGCCATTCATACTGGGTCTAGGCCAATCCAACCCGCTGGCGCTGTGGCTGTCGGTCGTGACCGGCGTCGCCGCATTTGTGCTGACCGTGCTGACAGATCACCATCTGGGGATTTGGCGTGTGCTGCCCTATAAACTGCACCTGACAGTCGATCTTCTGGTCGGGCTGACCTTCCTTGCTGCGCCCAGCCTGCTTGGATTTTCCGGCCTGGATGCGGTATTCTACTGGGTGAACGGTGCGGCAGTTGTTGTGGTGATCGCACTCAGCGCGCCGGAACAGGACGTCACGGCCTAAGCACCTTGTCCACAAGTGTCACAATATCATCGTGATACTTTCAAAAAACTGAGCCGCTTGTTTTACAAACAGGCGGCTCACTGCCGCTCACCAATCGCGTGGTCCCTAAGGACCACCAGACAGGAGAGCCCAAATGACCCGAATCCTACGCCCCAATCGCCGAGCCTTTCTGGCTGGCAGCACCGCCTTCGCCGCATCACTGTCCATGCCAGCCATCAGCCGCGCATCCTCGCGCCCGGTTTTCACCCACGGCGTTCAGTCGGGTGATGTTGACACCACCTCGGGTATGATCTGGACTCGCACCGATCGACCGGCTCGCGTGATGATGGAGGTCTCGACCACCGAGAGCTTTACCGATGCGCGCAAACTGACCCCTATGGATGCAATCCCCAACAGCGACTTGGCCGTCAAGCGGTTGGTCGACGGGTTGCCGTCGGATCAGGACATCTTCTATCGGTTTACCGCAGCGGATCTACACGACATTAGCGCCATATCAGAGCCTATTATTGGCCAATTTCGCACTGCACCGACCTCACGTCGGAATATCCGCTTTGCCTGGTCGGGCGATACCGCTGGGCAGGGTTGGGGCATCGACGACGAAGGGATGCGCACCTACGCCACCATGGCGCAGCACAAGCCCGATTTCTTCATCCACTCGGGCGACACGATTTATGCCGATGGTCCGATGCAGGATGAGGTCGTCAAAGATGATAAACTGATCTGGAAAAACACCACCCTGATCGACGAGAAACGCAAAGTGGCTGAAACGCTGGACGAATTCCGTGGTCAGTGGAAATACAACTTGATGGACGAGCATGTGCGCACTATGAACGCCGTCTGCCCGACCTTCTTTCAGTGGGATGACCATGAGGTCGTGAACAACTGGTCGGATGCGAAAGACCTGATCTCGGACGACCGCTATTCTGAGAAATCGGTGCACGTGCTGCAATCCCGCGCTGCCCGTGCCTTCCACGAAATGACACCGCTGCGCATCACCCCGGCCGAGCCGGGGCGGGTGTATCGCAAGATCGCATATGGTCCAATGCTGGACGTGTTCTTTTTGGACCTACGCAGCTATCGCGGGCCGAACGGGGCCTCGATGGAGGATGAGATCACTGATCAGTCCCGCATTCTGGGGGCCGAGCAACTGGCTTGGCTGAAACGGGAACTGGCCGCGTCCGAGGCGACGTGGAAAGTTATCGCATCCGACATGCCAATCGGTCTGATCGTCTGGGACAACTGGCGGGAACAAGCCGGGGCCGAAGCCATCGCAAACGGCGATAGCGGCCCCGCCAAAGGGCGCGAGTTGGAGATTGCCGAACTGCTGCAATTTATCAAAACCGCCGGGATCACCAATACGGTCTGGTTCACCGCTGACGTTCACTATACCGCCGCGCACTATTACGACCCTAACAAAGCGCAATTCCAGGATTTTGAGCCGTTCTGGGAATTCGTCTCGGGCCCGCTGCATGCCGGAACTTTTGGGCCGAACGCCTTGGATGGAACCTTCGGCCCCGAGGTCAAATTCGTCAAAGCCCCGGCCGAGGGACAAGGTGTCAATCTACCCCCCAGTGCCGGTCTGCAGTTCTTTGGATTGGTGGATATCGACGGAGCCACCGAGCAGATGACAGTGCGTCTGATGGACCGCGCCGATACCGAGCTGTGGTCGATCACGCTGGACCCAAAGTCTCGCGCAATTTAATGGGATCAGAGCGCCCCAGACTTATGATCAGGGGCGCTCTGTCATTCCAACACTTAAAAATCCACGCCGCGCTGGGCTTTGATACCAGCTTGGAACGGGTGTTTCTCTTCCGTCATTTCGGTGACAAGATCTGCATAGTCACGCAGCGCCTGCGGCGCGTCGCGGCCCGTAAGAAACACGCTGGTTTTGTCCGAGCGTGCATTCAGCCCATCAATGACCTGCTCGACCGACAGATACTCGTACCGAAGGGCAATGTTGATCTCGTCCAAAACCACCAGGTCATAGTGCCCGCTGGCCATCAGGTCACACGCCTTGCCAAAGGCGGCGTTCGCCGCGGCGATGTCACGCTCTCGGTCCTGCGTGTCCCAGGTAAAGCCCTCGCCCATTGTGTGCCATGTGACCAGATCGCGTTCTTCAAAGAAACGCCGCTCACCCGTTTTCCACTTACCCTTGATGAACTGCACAACGGCAACTTTCTGGCCCCAGCCCAGCGCCCGAATGACCACACCAAACGCAGCCGAGGACTTACCCTTGCCCTTGCCGGTATTGATCAGGACCAACCCGCGCTCGGGGTCTACGGCCTCGGAGACTTTCTTGCGGTGCTGGGCCTGCACCTTCTGCATCTTTTCCTTGTGATCCTGCGCATCACTCATGGTGGGAACCTTTCCTTGTGTTGCGCCCAACCTAGGTGAAGTTCGCGAAAGGTAAAGATCAGCCCTTGGGATCCGTGACTGAACGCGCTTTTGCACGCTCCAGCCCCAGTTGCCGTTCGCGCAGGATCACCACCACATTTCCCGCGATAACCAACGCTGCCCCACCCAGCATGACCAAAGTCGGCAGCTCGTCGAACCAGACATAGCCGATGACCACCGCAAACAGCATCGTGGTATAGTCATAAGGTGCCAGCATCGAGGCTTGCGCGAACTTGTAGGACGTCGTGACCAATATCTGTGCAACCCCTCCTGTCAGCCCTACAAGTGCCAATATTAGGGTCTGTTCAAGCGCGGGCGCGGTCCATCCCCAAAATGCCGTCAAGGCGGACAGCAGCGTTGCCGTAACAGAAAAGTAAAAGGCCACGGCGGCGGGGTGATCGACCTGAACCAGTTGTCGGATATGGATTTGCACGAATCCTCGCGCCATCGTGGCAACCAGAACGCACAGCGCGCCGAGGGTTGCCGTGCTTTCCATGTTGTTGCCGCCCAGCCGAGGCCAGATCATGATCAGAACTCCCAGCAGCCCCAGACTGACCGCGCCGATACGGATCATGCGAATGCGCTCACCCAGAATGACGGCCGCCAGAATCAGCGTGAAGATCGGCGTGGCGTAGCCAATGGCCGTGACCTCGGGCAGAGGCAGCAGGGCCAGCCCCGTAAAGGTCAGCCCCATGGCCGAAGTTCCCAGAACACCGCGCCAGACGTGGCCCATCGGCTTTCGGGTGATCAACCCTTGCGCCAGCTCTCCACGCCAGAGCAGCCAGCCAATGATCACAGGGATGGCAAAAAGCGAGCGGAAAAAGACCATCTCGCCCGGCGGGAACGTATCCGACAGCGCTTTGACCAATGCGGCCATAGCCGTGAACAGGAACAATGCGCCCAGCTTCAGACCCACCGCCAGGGCGGGTCGATGCGATGTTAAGGATTTTGCCATGGGCCGGACCCTGCGCCTTTAACGGGCAAAGATCAACCGGTCGCGTCGCCGCTTATCCACGTCCGCGGCAGGTCACTGCCGATTTCCTCGGCGAATTCGTGCAGAAAACGGATCATACGCGCGGTCCTTGCTTTTGCGATCTGCCGCCCGGTTTCAGTCAGCATGTCATCAGACAAGCTCAGCAGTTTCACTTTCCAATGGTCGAGCGAATAGTGCAGATCATCCAGCGCGCGATCAGCCGCAAACGGATCGGCTGCATCGTAGAGCGTGCGCCCCAATGCGCCCGAGACCGAAAAGTTCCGTGCAATCCCGATGGCACCCAGCGCATCCAGCCTGTCGGCATCTCGCAGGATGCGTGCCTCGGGCGTCTCGGGCGGGATATTGGCCGAGAAGCTATGTGCCTCAATAGCATGTTTGGTGGCGTCAACCTGGGCGCGGCTAAAGCCGAATCCACTCAGAATAGGCACTGATTCCGATGCGGACTTGCGCGAAGCCAGATGGCGATCTGGGTCATCTTTTGGCAAGTTGACCAGATCGTGCAGATAGCTGGCGGCAAGCAGGACGGTCATGTCAGTCTGGTCATCGGAAATGGCCCGAGCGTTTACCCAGACGCGGTCCAGATGGGCCAGATCATGGGCCGGGTCCGTTTCCATGCGTTGCGCCACGACAGCGCGCAGGCGGCTACGCAGGTCAGCCGATATGTCCACGGTTTTCTCCGATCTGACCGCGATGCAGCAGCAGGTGGTCCAGGATCACGCAGGCCATCATCGCCTCACCCACCGGTACCGCGCGGATACCGACGCAGGGGTCGTGGCGGCCTTTGGTGATGATCTCGGTTTCCTCACCCGATTTGGTGATCGTCTTGCGCGTGGTCAGGATGGATGAAGTCGGCTTTACCGCAAACCGCACTACGATGTCCTGCCCGGTCGAGATGCCGCCCAGAATACCGCCCGCGTGGTTGGAGCTGTATTGCGGGCCGTTCTGCCCCATGAAAATCTCATCGGCGTTGGCCTCACCTGTCAGTTCGGCGGCGGCCATGCCTTCGCCTATCTCGACACCTTTGACGGCATTGATCGACATCATTGCGGCTGCCAGATCAGTGTCTAACTTGGCATAAATCGGAGCGCCCAGCCCAGCGGGGACGCCCCGCGCGACGACTTCGACCACAGCGCCAACCGAGTTTCCGGATTTGCGCAGGTCATCCAGATAGGCGGCCCAGTCGTCGGCGGCTTGGGCGTCAGGTGTCCAGAACGGGTTCTGTTCGATCTGCGACCAGTCGAAGTTGGCGCGGTCGATTTTGTGTGGGCCGATCTGGGTCATATAGCCGGTGATCTGCACGTTGGGCGCGATCTGCTTGATCGCTTCACGCGCCAGCCCTCCGGCCGCGACGCGCGACGCGGTTTCACGGGCCGAGCTGCGCCCACCGCCGCGATAGTCGCGGATGCCGTATTTCTGCCAGTAGGTGATATCGGCATGTCCCGGACGGAACTTGTCGATGATGTCGCCGTAGTCCTTGGAGCGCTGGTCGGTGTTCTCAATCATCAGCTGAACCGGGGTGCCTGTAGTCTGGCCTTCGAACACGCCTGACAGGATTTTCACCTGATCGGGCTCGCGCCGCTGGGTGGTGAACTTGTTCTGCCCCGGTTTGCGCTTGTCCAGCCAGTGCTGGATCATACCCTCGTCGATAGCGACACCCGGAGGGCAGCCATCCACCGTGGCGCCCAAGGCGGGGCCATGACTTTCACCCCAAGTGGTGACGCGGAAGAGGTGTCCAAAGCTGTTCATCGACATGGGGCGTGCTCCTTTGGAAATTGTGATTAGCGGGGAGTGTCTTTGGCCTCAAGCGGATTTGCATGCGGAAAGCGGGGGAAGGGGGCGCTGCCCCCGTCGCGCGGGCGCGACTCCCCCGAGGTATTTTCGAACAGAAGAACGATCAGGCCGCTTGTACGATTGAGGCGCGGGTTTTTGTGATTGTCATAGCCGCTTGAGCGGCCTCGCGGCCTTTTTCGACGAAATGGGCGCGGTAGATGGCGTTGTGATGGTCGGTTTCCTGATACTGGTGCGGAGTCAGCGAGACCGACAGGACCGGCACGCCCGTGTCCATCCCCGCGCGCATCAACCCGTCGACCACCGCCTTTGCTACGAAATCATGCCGGTAGATACCACCATCCACCACAAAAGCGGCACAGGCGATAGCGGCGTATCGTCCAGTCTGGGCCAGATCGCGGGCCAGCAGGGGCATTTCAAACGCGCCAGGGGCATCGTAGACGTCGATTTGGTCGGCGGGGATAAGTTGCTGGAACCCTTCCAGCGCCTGATCGACAATATCGGAATGCCAGTTGGCTTTGACGAAAGCATATCGGGTGTGTGTCATTTGTGATCTCCTTAGCAAAACAGACACGTCACCCAAGGCGATCACGAACAGCCGCGCCAATGGGCACGCTGCACGTTCTCTTTCATCCGGACTTTAACCGTCGGCTCTGGCCTCTCACCAGATCTGCTTGTCACCTCGTGCACCGAGGCCGCTCGCGGGCTTACGGGTCAGCGCCCGCATACCGCCGGTAGGGAATTTCACCCCGCCCTGAGAACGACGCGGACCTTGCCAAGATCGCTGCGAATCTGCAAGGCGTTCCGTTAGGAGATTTGATATGCACCCAAACCCGGCTTTCCGCTCTGAAGATCAGGCCCTAAGTGTCGAATTTGCCCGCGCGCGGGCCTTTGGCGTGTTGGCGTTGTCCACCGAAGGCGCTCCTTTGATCAGTCATGTGCCTTTCCTGCTGAGCGAAGATGGCACGTTCGCAGAATTGCATCTTGTGCGGTCGAACCCGATTGTCCGCGCGCTGACAGTCCCGCGCGCGGCGAAAATCGCCGTCACCGGGCCGGACGGCTATGTCTCACCCGATTGGTACGGGGTCGAAGATCAGGTGCCGACGTGGAATTATGTTGCGATCCATCTGACGGGAATGCTGGAACTGCGGCCGCACGATGAGTTGCAGGGCCTTTTGGACCGCCAGTCGGCCTTTTATGAGCAGCGGCTGTTGCCCAAACCACCCTGGACAACAGACAAGATGACGCCCGAGGCGCTGGATCGGATGATGCGCATGATCGTGCCCTGTCGGATACAGGTGGATGATATTCAGGGCACCTGGAAGCTGAATCAGAACAAACCCGATGCTGTGCGCTTCGCGGCGGCGGATCAGGTCGGCGGTGGGATCGGGGTGGACTTGGCAAAGCTGGCCACGCTGATGCGCGGCCAGCGCTAGGGTCAGTTGCTGAAGGTGGCCAGATAGGCGGCGATATCTTCGGCACCTTTTTTCAGCTGCACGCTCATGTTGGGGCGGGCGGTTTCGTCGTCCAGGTAGTCTTTGATGAAGCGGATCGGATCTTTTGAATAGGCGGCAATGTTGTCTTCGGTCCAGACAAGCCCCTCTTGTCCAGCGCGGATCATATCATCGGTGAACAAGCCAATAGGCAGGCGTTCGCTTCCATTCAAGTAGTCAGTTTCTGTACCCGCAACGCGCCCGACTACGCCAAATAGATTCGGTCCGGTGATTCCACCTTTGACCAGAACCTCATCACCCTTGATGATCGCGTGGCACGAGGAACACCGGTTATAAAGCGCCTTTCCTTTGGCTGCGTCCCCGGCGGCGCTGACCTGCGAGGACAGCGACAGAGCGAAAACAAACGTGATCAGGGGAAATTTGGGCATGGGATGCGTCCTGCTGAGAATTGTCCTTGCCCGCGCCTTCTTGCATTCATCTTTTAAGTGCAATCAAAATCGCGTCTCACCCGAGCATTCTGAAATATCTAATTTGAACTCATATATTTAGCTGGGTCAAATCTGGCGAAAGTTGAAATTTTTATGGCCAAAATCAGGAAAATTATGGGTGATTTCACCTGAAATCTCCGGCCAGAATACTGAGACCCATCAGGGTGACGGGCGTGCCCAAAGCAAACCGAATCACCCCAAGCAGACGTGGGCGGGCAAAGGTGGATTTTTCCGGTCAAACCGGCCCGGACCTTGAAAAAATACCCTGACGTTGTGACATGAATGCCCAGATGCGGCGTAGTGCGCGCCTATGACCGCTGGACGAACCGATTTCTCCCGGATAGATAGCCGCGATGAGACGCCGCTTTGATGCGGTGCTGATGCATGTTTGCCCGGTATCCTCCGGGCGCCGGAATCGGAGAAAACCTCGTGTCCCACGCAGAAGACCACGAAGGCACCCGCAGAGATTTCCTCTACTACGTCGCTGGCGGCGCAGGTGTCGTTGCGACGGGTGCAGCCGTATGGCCCCTGATCAACCAAATGAATCCCTCGGCAGACGTTCAGGCGCTGTCCTCGATCCGTGTGGACGTGAGCGGCGTTGAGCCGGGGACGCAGCTGACTGTGAAATGGCTGGGTAAACCCGTCTTTATCCGTCACCGCACCGGTGCCGAGATCCAAGAGGCCAAAGAGCAGGACGCCGAAGGTCTGGATGCGCTGCCCGATCCGCTGGCGCGCAACTTCAACCAACCGGCTGATGCGCCCGCGACCGACGAAAACCGCGTCATGCCCTCGCCCGAGGGCGAAGCCCCCGGTGCCTGGCTGGTTCAGATGGGCGTATGTACGCACCTGGGCTGTGTGCCGCTGGGTGATGCCGGTGACTTTGGCGGCTGGTTCTGCCCCTGCCACGGTTCGCACTACGACTTGGCTGGCCGAATCCGTAAAGGCCCCGCGCCTGAAAACCTGCCTGTTCCGCCTGCGGAATGGACAGACAACAGCACCATTAAACTCGGCTAAGGGAGACCCAGATGTCCGGAATTCCCCACGATCATTACGAGCCGAAGACAAACGGCGAGAAATGGCTGAACAGCCGCCTGCCCATCGTCGGCCTGATTTACGACACCATCATGATCCCCACCCCCAAGAACCTGAACTGGTGGTGGATCTGGGGCATCGTCCTGGCGTTCTGCCTGGCGCTGCAAATCGTCACCGGTATCGTTCTGGTGATGCACTACACCCCGCATGTTGATCTGGCCTTTGCCAGCATCGAGCACATCATGCGCAACGTGAATGGCGGCTATATGCTGCGCTACCTGCACATGAACGGCGCATCGCTGTTCTTTGTTGCGGTCTACATCCACATCTTCCGTGGCCTGTTCTACGGCTCGTACAAAGCCCCGCGTGAGATCACGTGGATCATCGGGATGCTGATTTACCTGATGATGATGGGTACTGCCTTCATGGGCTATGTTCTGCCCTGGGGTCAGATGTCCTTCTGGGGAGCGACCGTGATCACCGGACTGTTTGGCGCGATCCCTTTCGTTGGTGACGCGATCCAGACCTGGCTGCTGGGTGGACCCGCGGTGGATAACGCTACGCTGAACCGCTTCTTCTCGTTGCACTATCTGCTGCCGTTCGTGATTGCGGCGCTGGTGATCGTGCATATCTGGGCCTTCCACACCACCGGCAACAACAACCCCACGGGTGTTGAGGTTCGCCGTACGTCGAAAGCTGATGCCGAGAAAGACACTCTGCCCTTCTGGCCGTATTTCGTGATCAAGGATCTGTTCGCACTGGCCGTGATCCTGGTCGTGTTCTGGGCGGTTGTCGGCTTCATGCCGAACTATCTGGGCCACCCCGATAACTACATTGAAGCCAACCCCCTGGTCACGCCGGCACACATCGTGCCTGAATGGTACTTCCTGCCATTCTACGCGATCCTGCGTGCCTTCACCGGCGAGGTCTGGGTTGTGCAATTCGCCAGCTTCATCACCGGCGGCATCATCGACGCCAAATTCTTTGGTGTTCTGGCGATGTTCGGTGCGATCCTGGCGATGGCGCTGGCCCCGTGGCTGGACACATCGACCGTGCGTTCGGGCAAATACCGTCCGATGTTCAAATGGTGGTTCTACCTGCTGATCGTCGACTTCTTTGCCCTGATGTGGCTGGGTGCGATGCCCGCCGAGGAGCCCTATGCGACCTTCTCGCTGATCGCGTCCGCCTACTGGTTCGCCTATTTCTTCGTGATCCTGCCGATCCTGGGTGTAATCGAAAAGCCCGATGCACAGCCGGAGACGATCGAAGAAGACTTCAACGCGCATTATGGCAAGGCAGACGCCGACGCCACGCCGGCCGAGTAAGAAGAGGGACCGGAAACATGTTCAAGAAACTTGCAATCGGTGCCGCTTTTGCCTTGGCCCTTACCCCTGCTGCGTCTTTCGCGGCAGGTGGCGGCGAGCAGCATATCGAGGATTTCCACTTCTCGTTCGAAGGGCCGTTTGGCACCTGGGACAAGCACCAGCTGCAGCGCGGTCTTCAGATCTATACCGAGGTCTGCGCGGCCTGCCACGGCCTGCAATATGTACCTCTGCGTGATCTGGAAGCGCTGGGATACTCGGAAGAAGAAGTGATCGCCTATTCGGCAGAGAACTTCGAAGTGTTCGATCCCGAGCTGGACGATTTCCGTGCGGCCATCCCGACCGACCACTTCCCGGCCAATACCGGCGTCGGCGCACCGGACCTGAGCCTGATGGCCAAAGCCCGCGCGGGCTTCCACGGCCCTTACGGTCTGGGGATCAACCAGCTGTTCAAAGGCATGGGTGGTGCGGAATACATCGCCTCGCTGCTGGACGGTTATACCGGTGAGGAAAAAGAAGAGGCCGGCACCATTCTCTATGAGAACAAGGCTTTCCCCGGTGGATGGATTTCAATGGCACCTCCTATGTCGGATGATCAGGTTGAATTCGCCGATGGCCACCCCGCCACGGTCGAAGCCATGTCCGAGGATATTGCGGCCTTCCTGATGTGGACGGCTGAGCCCAAGATGATGGAGCGTAAGTATTCCGGTTTTGTCGGCGTGATCTTCCTGTCGGTTCTGTCGGTGCTGCTGTACCTGGTGAACAAGCGCCTGTGGGCCGGTGTCAAAGGCAAGCGCAAGGACTAAGGTTTTTGCATCGCTGAAATTGAAAACCCCCGCGCCGGAAGGCTGCGGGGGTTTTTGTTGCAGGCGAGGCGAAGGGGCCAGCCCCTTCTTGGCCTACGGC
The DNA here is from genome assembly GCF_059612205.1 of Ruegeria sp. CDSA089. Classification (NCBI taxonomy): domain Bacteria; kingdom Pseudomonadati; phylum Pseudomonadota; class Alphaproteobacteria; order Rhodobacterales; family Roseobacteraceae; genus Ruegeria; species Ruegeria sp. CDSA089. The sequence continues at coordinate 35,282 of NZ_JBXWQD010000012.1, forward strand.
CAATTCATCCCCGAGATATTTATGGCCAGATGAAGGACGGATCAGGCTTTGAGTTGGCTGCTCGTGTGACCGGTGATCGTGGCGGTGACGATCTGGCCTTCGGGTTGGGGGGTGGTGAAGGTGACTTCGGTGAATTGCTCGGTACGGCCCATATGCGGGTTCTCCATCAGAATGTGATGGGTTTTACCCAGTTGGGCGGTCAGGTGTTCGGCGACCTGAACCTCTCCGGCGGCGCGCAGCCGGGCGGCGCGGGCTTTGACAATGTTGCCGTTGATTTGCTGTGGGATACGGGCGGCCGGTGTGCCTTCGCGTTTGGAATAGGGAAAGACGTGCAGCCAGGTCAGGTCGCACTCCGTGACCAGTTTCAGCGAGTTTTCGAAATGGGCGTCCGTTTCGGTGGGGAAGCCTGCGATGATATCCGCGCCAAAGGTCATGTCAGGGCGCAGCTTGCGGGCCTCTTCGGTGAAGCGGATGGCGTCGTCGCGCAGGTGGCGGCGTTTCATCCGTTTCAGGATCAGGTCGTCGCCATGTTGCAGCGACAGGTGCAAATGCGGCATCAGGCGCGGTTCGGTCGCGATGGCCTGCATCAGGTTTTCATCCACCTCGATCGAGTCGATCGAGCTGATCCGCAAGCGCGGCAGGTCCGGCACCAGCTTGAGGATGCGCATCACCAGATCACCTAGCTTCGGCTGAGCAGGCAGGTCAGCGCCCCATGAGGTCAGGTCGACGCCGGTCAGCACGACCTCGTTATAGCCCCGGTCCACCAGCCGCTTGATTTGGTCCACCACCACGCCCGCAGGGACGCTGCGCGAGTTGCCACGCCCGTAGGGAATGATGCAGAAGGTGCAACGATGATCACAGCCGTTCTGGACCTGCACATAGGCGCGGGATCGGGTGCCGAAGCCATCGATCAGGTGACCTGCAGTCTCGGTCACGGACATGATGTCATCGACCTGTACCGCCTCGGTCTGACCGATGAAATCAGCGGCCATGCCTTTCCAGGTGTCGGGCTGCATCTTCTCGGTATTGCCGATGACCGCGTCGACCTCGTCCATTTTGGCGAAGGTTTCAGGTTCGGTCTGGGCGGCGCAGCCGGTGACGATCAGGCGCGCATCGGGGTTTTCCCGGCGCAGCTTGCGGATTTCCTGCCGGGCTTTGCGCACGGCCTCGGCCGTCACGGCGCAGGTGTTCACCACCACGGCGTTCGACAGGCCTGCCTGTTGTGACAGTTCTTTCATCGCCTCGGTCTCATAGGCGTTCAAGCGGCAGCCCAGAGTAGTGAACTTGGGCGCGCTCATCCCAGCATCCCCAGAAACTCAGGGGTCAGCGTTCCCGAGAAGACATGGGCCGTGGGGCCGGTCATCCAGACGCCATCCTCGCGCCAGTCGATCCAGATCGTGCCACCGTCCAGTTCGATCTGCACCTTGCGCCCGGTCAAGCAGCGCCGTGCAGCCGCCACCGCTGTGGCACAGGAGGACGAGCCAGAGGCCAGCGTGATGCCCACGCCGCGCTCCCACACGCGCATACGGATGTGATCGGGGCCGATGATCTGCGCCACCTGAACGTTTGTGCGTTCGGGATAAAGCGGGTGATATTCGTAGCGCGATCCGAATTCTTCCAGCGGGATTGCCTCGGCATTGTCCACAAAAAAGGTGCAGTGCGGGTTGCCCATTCCGGTCGCCGAAGGCCCGCCTTCGATGGGCAGTTCCAGCGTATCAACCTCTTCGGCCAGCGGGATCTGGTGCCACTCCAGCTGCGGCGGGCCCATATTGACCGAGGTCAGCCCGTTGCCCGAGTCGCGCGCATAAAGCGTGCCGCGTTCCGTCGTCAGGGTCAGCTCGGGCTTGCCGGTTTCCTCCATCAGGAAGCGGGCGATGCAGCGCGTGGCATTGCCGCACGCGGCCGAAGTCGACCCGTCCGCGTTGTAGAACACCAGATGCGCATCCGATTCGCCGTTTTCGATGACTGCCAACTGATCAAAGCCGACGCCAAACTGACGGTGCCCGATTCCCTTTGCCAGGGCTGGTGTTAGGTCAATGCTTTGCGCACGCGCATCCACAATGACAAAGTCATTGCCCAGCCCGTGCATCTTCATGAAGGGCAAACCCGAAGTCAGTATTCGTTGCATGGCGGGCATATAACCCTGCCTTTGAAATGAATCCACCCTATCGCGCAGATTCCTGAAAAAAGGGGTTGACCCCCCAGCGTCCCCTGCCTAATTAGGCCGCCTATCGGGTCGCCGGAACGTAAGAAATTACAGGCGAAACGACGCGTGAAATAAGGACTTGCACCCGATCGGGAAAATGCCTTAGAGAGCGCCACGGATCGAAGGATCCAGACAAAAGAGTGGGCCGTTAGCTCAGTTGGTAGAGCAACTGACTTTTAATCAGTGGGTCGCAGGTTCGAATCCTGCACGGCTCACCACTTTTTTCCTTTCTACAATGTTGTGTGTGAGTGATCTCTGGTCTTCTGCCATCGGGGTTTGTCTAACAGAAGCAATGTAACACGGTTTCTGGTGTTGTTGTTCTACGACCGCATGGCAATGCGCCATGGTTTGGATCGTTTTGTCATCCAGTTTGTAAGGTTTTCAATGGTCCGGAAAGAGGCGAGGCCCATATCCGCATAGCGAACAGCTTTAAGATTCTGAAAAACATCAAGTTAGGTTACTCAACCGCCACTTCCTGATCCAGAACCATATTTAGAACAAACTCTGTTGCCGGGTCTGTTAGTTCGTGATCGGCAATGGCCTTGAACTGTTGGTGCAGTGGGGTCTGTCCCCAATTTCGCGTAGCGAAAGCAATCCGAGCCGCGAGGATACGATCTCTTTCCAGAACCGTTAATAGGATTGCGATAATCTCACCTCTGAACCTCGGCTGAGACGATCCAGCCTCTGTTAAAGCCCGGACGAACGCCCATTTGTCGTCATCCGTCATTTGATTACCTTGAAGTACCAGATCAATCGATTTGATTGCCAATGCTCCATCTGCCTCTATGCCAGCAAGCGCCCATTCAAATGCGTTTAGGCCCCCGTTATTTAGTGCTTTGATGTATCGCTGACGTACGATTGAGCGGGCATGCGTGTCGCTTTGCAGGCCAAGCAGGCGTATGACGGTGGGCCTGTAGACAAAGCGGTCCAGTCTATTGAGCTCTTCCAAGATCTGGTTCGTTGAAACCCTGTCTCCTATCGGGCGCACCAAGTCGTAGGGTGCTCGACCAATTTCAATCAAGGCAGTGCTGTGTAATACGTGATCAGAGTGCCACAGATAGTCAGAGAAGAACGAAATTCGGTCAGAGCTATCCGTTTCTCCATAAGTCCAAAGCTGACCGACGAAGCGAAGTTTCCCGATAAACTCTTTTCGCTCTGGGGTCATCGTGAATATGCGTTTCCATCCCCTCGAAAAACTGCGCCCGGCTCTGTCTGTGCGCGTTGCTCCATATGTGAAAAGAACCGTATTCGTTGGATCAGAGCGGAATGCGCGCCTCGTTACGCTATCAACCAGAAACGGAATTTCGGGAATTTCTTTTAACCTGTCGTCCGAGCCCTTTAAGACTCGTCTAATTGAGAACTTGAATGGGTTCCCTGACGTGGGGCCAGCCAATACGATGACCTCGGCAGCAAGGACGTGATCAGCAATAGAAGCTTTTGGAAGCTCTACGCACACCGTACAAGCATGCAAAACGCGGGGAGCTGTTAGCCCAACAAAGCAGGTCAGAACGATCAAAAAGCTTCGTATACTTGAACGCATCGTGTTTTCATCTTCTTCAAAAACGACAAACAACAACATCGTTTTATAGAGATTTTTGTGTCCACAGGATAGTCAATGCCGGGAATAGTCTCCTCGCCAATCAACGAGAGCTAAGAAAAGGTTTGATTTCCGCACACTCCAGACTTTGTGTAACCAGTCCCGAACGTCAAAATGTGCAGGCGGGTCGGAACGGGCTTCAATGCTGTTCGAATGGTCACGGTACAAAAGAACTAAGATTCGCTTCTACAACGCCTCGGTAGCGGATCTCAGGTCCAAATCCTCCACGGCTCACCACTTTTTCAGAACAAATTACGAAAATGATTTAAGTCTGGTAACTTTCATCCACTGCTTTAAACATCCGGTGGGTTTTCCTCGAAACTGAACCTGTCGCGGTGACCAACTAAATGGGTTGAATATCCGGACACTGACAAGGCACGGAAATAGCGCCTCGCCCATCTTTTCCGCACCGAATGTCATTTTTCAAAACGACACTAGGGCTTACTTACCGCTGATCTTGGGCTTTCTTTTTCCATTTACCCTCTTACAGTTTCCAAACATCGACACATCAAAAGAGGCCTTGGACCGTGGCACGTATCGAAAACCTCTCGGCGCGATTGTTCAATGTTCCGTTGACCGAGGTGCTGGTGGACGCAAAGCACGGCGATCACACGTTTTTCCAGCTGATCACTGTCACGATTCGAACTGATGATGGGGGCGAAGGAGTCGGCTACACCTATACCGGAGGCAAGGGCGGCCATGCCATTCTGGCAATGATTCAACATGACTTGGCTCCTTTTCTGATCGGACAGGACGCCGACCGGATAGAAGATCTGTATGACGCCATGCAGTGGCATGTGCATTACGTGGCGCGGGGCGGCATCGCCTCATTTGCGATCTCGGCCGTCGATATTGCGCTGTGGGACCAGCGGGGCAAACGCACCGGCGCACCGCTTTGGCAAATGGCCGGGGGTACAGCGGACCGCTGCAAGGCTTATGCGGGGGGGATCGACCTGAACTTCTCGCTCGACAAGTTGTTGCGCCAGACCGAGGGCTATCTGTCACGCGGGTTCAACGGGGTGAAGATCAAGGTCGGCCAGCCTGATCTGGCCGATGATCTGGCCCGCGCAAAAGCCGTGCGCGAGATGTTGGGGCCGGATCGGTTCCTTATGGTCGACGCGAATTATTCAATGACAGTGGATCAGGCAATCACCGCCGCCAAGGGTTTTGCCGAGCACGATATCCTGTGGTTCGAAGAACCCACGATTCCCGATGACTACAAAGGCTATGGCCGCATCGCTGACGCCACGGGCGTTCCGCTGGCCATGGGGGAAAACCTGCACACTATCCATGAGTTCGAATACGCCTTTGACGACGCCAAGCTCAGTTTCATCCAACCCGACGCGTCGAATTGCGGCGGCATCACCGGCTGGCTGCGGGTCGCGGCGCTGAGCGCGAAGCACAATATCCCGGTTTGCAGTCACGGAATGCAGGAGCTGCACGTCAGTCTTGTGTCCGCGCAACCCAACGCGGGTTGGCTTGAGGTTCATTCTTTTCCCATCGACCAGTACACGACCCGCCCTCTGGTCGTTGAAAACTGTCTGGCGGTGGCCCCGAATACGCCGGGCATCGGGGTCGAGTTTGATTGGGACAAGCTGAACGCCGAACATATGGAAGTGCCCGCGTAAGACACGCGGGCAAAGGTGCATGCGTTACGCAAACACTTCTTTGAACCGGTCCACGCACAAACGGAACCCGTCCTCGAAATTGCCATTGCCGGGGTGATAGACACTTTCGAAGGACACCACGCCATCATAGCCATCCGAGCGGAGCGCAGCGGCAATCGGGGCGAACAACTCGGCCAGCTGACCCTCGCCCATCCGGCGCACTTCGAGCATTGCGCGTGGCGTGTCCACCTTGACGTCCTTGATGTGGATATGGCCCAGATAGCCGCCGCGCAGCTCGTCATACCCGTCGGGATAGGCCAGTTCATGACACCAGCAGTTGTTGCCGGGGTCCCACAGGACCTTCAGCACATCTTTGGCGTCAAGATCGTCAATCAGCTTGCGCGCGGTGTAGTTCGAGTTGACCAGCGTACCGTTCCCGGTCTCGACAACCAGCGTCACGCCCTCGGCTTTAGCCAGTTCTATGGCAGGCGCGATCAGGGGCGGCATCGTATCCCAGACACCATGGGCAACGTTCCATTTCTCGGCCCCGTTTTTCCCCCACAGAATCTGTTCCTTCCTTTGGGTCATAATCCGTACCAGCGGAGAGCCGACGATATGCGCCATGTCGATCACCCGCTTCAGCGCGTCCATATGTTTGACATGTAGCGCGTCTCCGGGCCGGTTCGCGGCTGTCATACCCGCGAAGATATGGCGCGACAGGCATGAGACGGGTTTGCCCCGATCCCGCAACAGCGCATCAATCTCGGCAATCTCCTGCGGGCTGTGATCGCCCACTTCGGTATCGCCGACGAATTGAAGTTCAGCATAGTCCAGACCGAATTCATCCATAACATCGACCGCATGTTTCAGATCGCGGGAAATCCCGTCGCAAATAACTCCTAATTTCATGACGGGCCTCCTTTAGCGATGCAGTTCGGCGCCGATGATCTCTTCGATCACCCTTGTGCAGATCCAGTTGTCGCCATCGGGGTATTTCGTTTTCCCGGCGTGAAAGATCTGCATCGCAGACGCGGCGGTCTGCATCGGAACCCCAAGCTCTCCGGCCACGGCCAGCGATATGGTCAGGTCCTTGTGCATGGTGGCGATATGGCTGCCGGTGGCGACAAACTTGCGATCAATGATGTTTTCAAGCGCCGTGTTCACCACGCCGCAGCCCGCGCTGGAGGACGCGAACACGTCCAGCAGGGCCTGACCGCTGACACCAGCCTTGGCAGCAAGGGCCGCAGCCTCGAACGTGGCCGAAAAGATCGAGCCGATCAGCGATTGCAGACAGGCTTTGACGGTCTGTCCGTCGCCGGCATGTTCCCCCACCCGGTGAATGGTGCCGGAAACGGCCTGCATCACCTCGGCGTTCTGGTCCAGAACCTCGGGCGCGGCGGCGGCCATCATTGTCAACGTGCCATTCTGCGCGCCGGGAAACCCGCCCGAAACGGGTGTGTCGATCAGGTGAATGCCTGACCCTTCCATGTCCTGCGCAATGCCACGCGCCTCGGCGGGTGTGATCGTGGCCGACAGGATCACGGTTCCGCCCTTGGTCATGTTGGCCACCAACCCATCCTCGCCCAGAATGACGGCGCGGGCCTGATCTCCATTCATGACCATGACAAACACGCTGGCGGCGTGACGACCCACCTGACCCACGCTGTCCTTTGCCAACCCACCCATATCGGCAAACGCGGCCATGCGTGTTTCGCTCAGGTCAAAGCCCGAGGTTTCAAAGCCATTCTTGATCAGGTTCTTGGCCAGCCCGCTGCCCATATCCCCAAGACCGATTACGCCTGCGGTTTTCATTCGGAAACCTCCCGTTTTTCAGCCCTGTCGGAGCGGGCTGATGCTGTGAAAAAGATGCGTTCCTGCATCGGTTTTCGCGGGGGTTTCACGCGTCTTGCAAAAGACGTCGGGCGCGTCCCAAAGACACCCCGCTGCCCGGTTAGGTGCGATCAGTAAAAGGGGATTACTGCCGTCAGGCAAGCACTTAAATGCAGCACCGATCAGGTGAAGGCTTCCATCAGACCGCGCAGTTCGGCCAAGCCGCGCATCCGGCCGATCAAAGGGTAACCCGGCGTGCTGTGGCCACCCCGGTCAGACAGCAATTCCTGCCCATGATCAGGGCGCATCGGAATTTGCCAATCGCTGCGGCCTGCCTGTTTTCGTCGTTTCTGCTCGGCCATCAATTCCCGCACGGTGCCCGCCATGTCAGTGTCGCCTTCCAGATGCGCGGCCTCGTAGAAATCGGGTTTTTCTGTGTCCGATCCTGCAATTCGTTTCGTGTTGCGCAGATGCGCGAAGTGGATTTTGCTGCCATGCCTGCGGACAAATTCCGGCCCGTCGAAACTGGCCACCACGCCCAGCGATCCGGTGCACAGCGTCGCGCCGTTCGAAGGCAGGTCAACCGCGTCCAGAACGGCACCGTAGTCATCCACGCTGGACATCACACGCGGTAGCCCGAGCAGAGAAAACGGCGGATCGTCTGGGTGACAGCACAGGCGCAGACCAAGGTCCTGCGCGACCGGGGCGACCTCGGCCAGAAAGTCGACCAGGTTCGCGCGCAAGCGGGTGCGGTCAATGTCGCGGTAGGTGTCCAGCAGGGCGCGGACATCCTCGACGCTCCACTGGTCATTGGCGCCCGGTAGCCCGGCGGTGACATTGTGTTGTAGACGGGCTTTGGCGGTGTCGGACATTTCAACGAACCGTTCAGTGGCCGCGTGCTGGACAGGTTCCGAATAATCCTCGGACGCGCCGGGACGTTTCAGGATGTGGATGTCGAACGTGGCAAAATCAGCAAGATCGAACAGCATGGCAGAGCCGCCATGGGGTTGCGGCGCGCGCAGGGCGGTGCGCGTCCAATCGAGGATCGGCATAAAGTTATAGCACACCACCTCAATCCCGCGGGACGCCAGCGCGCGCAGGCTGGATTTATAAGCCTCAAGATGCGCCGCCATGTCCGTCGTCTGTGTCTTGATCGCCTCGGAGACGGGCAGGCTTTCGACCACGTCCCATTCAAAGCCAGCCTCGGCCAGCATGGCTTGCCGGTCGGCAATAGCGGGTACATCCCAAGGCTGACCGGGCGGGATGTGGTGCAAGGCGGTGACGATGCCCTGAACGCCCACCTGATGCAGATCGGACAGGGCAATCGGGTCTTCTGGGCCAAACCAGCGCCAGCATTGTTTCATGGCAGCCATCCTTCATAAAGCGGGTGATCGGGTGTGATGGGCAGTGCCACTCGCTGCCCACTGCGTGCCGCATGGTAGATCGCGGTGACAAGACTGACCGAGGCCGCACCTTCGGCAAGCGTCACCGCCGTGTTCGGCTGCCCGCGCAGGGCTTTGCTGATTTCTGCGAAAAACCCCTCAAATCCGGCGGGTTCCGTGGGTGCGCGGCTAAGCACGGTGTCGATGTCTTTCTGCCGGGCGGGGTCGCGGGCCGTGAAGGTCCATTTCGCCTGACCCGGCGCGTAAGGTTCGGTGCCCGAGGTTGCGGTCAGGTGTTCAAACACGATCCGCAGGCGTGTTTCGTCCGTTGCCGCGCCCAGAGTGATGTTGCTGGTGCACAACGCGCCCGATGTCATGGCAAAGCAGATGGCCGCGCAGTCTTCGGTTTCGATCGGGTTGACCCGCGTTGTCACCATCGCCGAAACCGACGCAATGTCACCCGCGATATGTGTCAGCAGGTCGTGGTTGTGGATCGCATGGCCCAGCACAGCCCCACCGCGCTCGCCCTCCCACGTTCCGCGCCAGCGGACAGCGTAGTAATCGGCCCCGCGCGACCAGTGCGTTTCAAGCGCGGCGGTCTGGACGGCGCCGGACAGACCTTCGTTCTGCAAGTGGCGGAGTTGCGAAAGGGCCGGGCCCCAGCGGTATTGAAAGACCGGGAACACCTGCTTGCCCGTGTTTCGCGCTGTTTCGATGATCTGGTCCACATCCCGCATCGAGGTGGCCAGAGGTTTCTCGCACACCACGTGCTTTCCGGCCTTCAGCGCGGCCAGCGTGATCGGCACATGCAGATGCGGCGGCAGGCAGATATCAATAAGGTCGATGGAGGGATCATCCAGTGCATCCTGAATCTCGGTCAGCGCCGCGAAATCAGCATCGCCCCTGATCTGTTCAATCCGGGCTGCATCCTTATCGACAACGGCGGCCGCGCGGAACCTATCGCCAAGCTGAGACAGCGCCGCCAGATGTTGCGCTCCGATACCCGCGCCGAGGATTGCGACATTGATCATGACGCCTCTGCCATTTCCTGCGCCCGCAGCGCCAGTTCCATGACCGTGAAGCAATGCGCCTGCGTCATCGCGGTTTCGGTGCGGTGTTGGATATCATGGGCCAGACGCGCGAAATACGGCAGGCCAGCGCCTGAGGCGTCGATCTTTTCACACCGCTCACCATTGACCAGAATCAGGTGATCTGTACCGGGTGCGCCGCCTACGTCCACATATTTACGCAGTTCGATATACCCCTCGGTTCCCAAGATCGTCAGCCGCCCATCACCCCAATTGGGCAGCGCATCGGGCGTGCACCAATCCACCCGGATATAGCCAGTGGCATGGGCGCTGCGCAGGCTCAGCTCTCCGAAATCCTGCAATTCGGGGTCGTCGGGATTGGCATAGTTGGCGACGAATGCGTTGGTGATCTGGGCCGTATCCGACCCAGTATAGTGCAGAAACTGATCAATCTGGTGCGAGGCGATATCAGCCAAAATCCCCCCGTACCGGTCGCGTTTGAAGAACCAGTCCGGTCGGGTGGGTTTGTTCAGGCGGTGCGGGCCCAACCCGATGGTCTGCACGACCCGCCCGATAGCCCCTGCCGAAACCAACTCGCTGGCGCGGGTGCTAACGGCGGTTTCGAACCGTTCCGAGAAATTAACCGACCATATGCGCCCGGTTTCGGCCACGGCCCGTTTGATCTGATCCAACTGTTCGAAGGATGTGCAGCCGGGCTTGTCGCTCATGACGTCCATGCCGTTTTGCATGGCCTTGACCGTCAGCGCCGCGCGGTCTGCCGGAATGGCCGAGACCAGGGCCAGATCGGCACCGCAGCCAAGCGCGTCCTCCAGGCGGTCAAACCGGGGGATGTCGGGGAACCGTTTGACATAGCCAGGCAGAGTGACGGGGTCTCCCTCCGTCCAATAGCCGACACAGACAACCCCCGCTTTGCGCATGTTTTCAGTCATGCCATATATATGGCGGTGATCCAGCCCAAGGGCGACGCAGGTCAGGCTCATGCGGATACTCTCGTTTTCAGGCCGGTTTCGCTGGCGATTTGCATCGCATCAATGACCGCATGGGTCAAAAGCGCGCTGCGGCCCGTGGCCATGGGCGGACGGCCCGTGCGGATCGCTTCGGCAAAATCTTCAATCACCGATTGGTGCCATTCATGGGTAAAGGCCATCGGATCGGCGCCACCCCCGGTCGTTGCCGTCTCGCCAAAGGTTGTCTGAGTTCCATCCATCGCGGTGATCGTCAATACGCCTGCGCCCAGATGCGCCTTGGCGCGGGTGCCTTGGATCGTGATGGTCTCGGCCATGCCCGGAAATGCGGCGGTGGTGGCCATCAAATTGCCGATAGCGCCGCTTTCAGTTTCGAATAAAGCACCGGCCCAATCCTCGGCCTCCAGATCATGCAGAGGCGTCTGCCGCATCATGGCCTGAACCGAGGTGATCGGCCCCAGCAGCCACATGGCCAGATCCAGCGTATGGATCGCCTGCGAGATCATCACACCACCGCCATCGCGCGCATAGGTGCCGCGCCCCGGCGCGTCATAGTAGCTTTGGTCACGCCACCACGGCACACAGATATCGACCGTCGCGATTGAGCCCAGCTCGCCTGCCTCCAAGGCCGCCTTCAGCGCAGCCGAGGCCGCTCGTGCGCGGTGTTGAAACACGATGCCCAGCGGCACCCCGGCAGTTTCGCACAGTTCGACGATCCGGGTGGCGGCTTGTAAATCCCGCTCAACCGGCTTTTCCATGAGAATAGGTTTACCTGCCGCTACAAGGGTTTGCACAAGTGACAAGCGCTGGTCCGGTGGGGTGGCGATGATTGCGAAATCGACGGATGGATCATTGGCGATCTCCTGAACCGATGCATAGGCCCGCGTGCCATGCCGGTTCGCAATTTGCGCGGTTTTTCCAGGGTCACGCCCCAGAACACCAGCCAGCGTCAAGCCGGGGTCCGATGCGGAGATCGCAGCAACATGGGTGCCCGCAACCATCCCCAAACCAATCAGCGCAATGTTCATTCTTCCCCCCGGTTCCTGGGATCAGTCTGAGGCTTTGTACCCGAAAGATGCAAGCCGTAAAAAATGTGTTAACTGTTCCTTGGGCAAAGCACGGAGGGGAAATTGACAGGCAATTTAAAGGGCATGGCAGAAGACCTGTATCTGGGCATCAAAGACCTGCCCATCGTGTCCCCGCACGGTCATTGCGACCCAAGCTGGTTCGCGCAGGATGCAGCCTTTCCCAACCCGGCCGAGCTGCTGGTGGTGCCCGATCACTATGTGTTCCGCATGCTCTATTCCCAAGGCGTTCCGCTAGAGCAACTGGGGGTGGGCCCAGCGGGGCGCGATGCGGACCCGCGTCAGGTGTTTCGCGCTTTTGCCACTCATTGGGACCTGTTTCTGGGCACCCCGTCGCGGATCTGGATCAGCTATGTTCTGCGGGAAACTCTGGGGGTTTCTCAAGATCTGTCGCCGGACACCGCCGATGCGATCTATGATCAGATTGCCGCCCGTCTGGCGCAGCCCGCGTTCCGGCCAAGGGCGCTCTTCCAACGGTTCGGGATCGAGGTTCTGGCCACCACGGACTCGGTTCTGGATGATCTGGCCCCTCACAAAGCGATCCGCGACAGCGGTTGGAGCGGGCGCGTTGTTCCAACTTTCCGCCCCGACGGGGTTCTGGATGGAGCGGACCCGGATTTCGTCCAGAACCTGACTGCACTGGGTGCGATGACCGGTTGTGATGTCGGTAGCTTCAGCGGCTATCTTGAAGCCCTGCGCCAGCGGCGTGCCGCGTTCATCGAACTGGGTTGCACGGCCACCGATCACGGGATCGAGAAAGTGCAGACCGAATGGCTGGACGATCCCGACCCGATCTATCAACGGTTGCGGCAGGGCGCAGGCAGCGCCGAGGATGCCCGGCGGTTCTATGGTCACATGCTGATCGAAATGGCGCAGATGTCGGTCGAGGACGGGCTGACCATGCAAATCCACGCGGGCAGCAGACGCAACACCAACCGCGCTGTGATGCAGGGCTTCGGGCGTGACAAAGGGGCAGACATTCCCATCGCGATGGATTGGGTGCACGGACTGGACGCGCTGCTGAACCGTGTTGGCAATTCGCCAAAGCTACGTATCATCCTGTTCACACTGGACGAGGGCACCTATGCCCGAGAGCTGGCCCCGATGGCGGGTCACTGGCCCTGTCTGCGCATTGGCCCGCCCTGGTGGTTCCATGACAGCCCTGCGGGGATCGCGCGCTATTTCGATCAAGTGGTGGAAACGGCAGGTTACTTCAATCTGGCCGGGTTCAACGACGACACCCGTGCCTTTCTGTCGATCCCGGCGCGCCACGACATGTGGCGGCGCGGCGTGGCGCTGCATCTGTCCCAGCAAATCGATCGTGGGTATTTCGGGATGGCCGACGCTGAACGGCTGGCGCAACTTTTGGCCACTGATCTGGCGCGGCAGGTCTACGGGCTGGAGCTATAGTATGGGGCTGATACTGCATTTCGGTCTCGGCAACTTCGCTCGTGCGCATTTGCTGGACTACACCGATCAGGCGCAGGGCTGGGATTTGGTCGGAGTCAGCTTGCGGTCTACAGCGATCCGGGACGGGTTGGCGCAGCAAGGGTTTGACTATGACCTGTGCGTGCAGGGTCAAGGTGTCCGGCGCATCCGGGTTCTGCGCGACGTTTTGGCCCTGCCCGATGACCGAGACGCGATTTTCCAGGCCATGGCTGAGGCAGATATCATCTCGGCCACAGTGACCGAGAAGGGCTATCATCTGGACAGCGCAGGTCGGTTGCAGTTGGACGATCCGGCCATCGCCTCTGATCTTGCAGGGCAAGGCCCGTCGACCCTGATCGGATTTCTGGCCTTCGGGCTTGCGGTGCGCGATAGCCCGGTATCGGTGCTGAGTTGTGACAATCGGGTGGGCAACGGCGACGCCCTGAAAACGGCCGTTGCCGATTTCGCCGCGGTCGCAGGGCTGGACCTGAACTGGGACAGACTGAGCTTTCCAAACGCGATGGTTGACCGGATCACTCCGGCGACCACGGATGCGGTGCGCGCCATCAGCGGCGATCCCATGGCCGTCCCGACCGAAGCGTTCTCGGAATGGGTGATCGAAGACAACTTCGCAGGCCCACGCCCCGACTGGCCGGGCGTGCAATTCGTCAAGGACGTCGCTCCGCACGAATTGCGCAAATTGCGAATGCTGAACGGTGCGCATTCGCTGCTGGCCTACGCGGGGTTGGGACGTGGGCTAACCTATGTGCATGAGGCGATCCGCGACCCTGTTCTGCGTCCGCTTGTACAGGATTTGATGGCCGATGCCGGAAGAACGCTGCCAGACGAGGTACAGGATCAGGTCCCAAACTATGCCGCCGCCTTGATTGCCCGGTTCGAGAACCCCGAACTCGCCCACCGACTGGATCAGATCGCGATGGATGGCAGCCAGAAACTGCCCTACAGGTTCATCCCCACCCTGCGCGAGACGGGATCAAAAGCGGTTGCCGAAGGGTTACGGGCATGGATTGCCTATTGTGTGTCAGAAACCGTCCAAGGACGCGCGCTGAACGATCCCTTGGCGGCAGACATCGCGCAGGCGACCCAGCAGGATGAGCCGGACAAAGCGCTGTTGCAGATCATAGGGGCGCAAGATGTGTTGGCTGCGGTGAGGGGATAAGGGCCGCTATCGCTTCTCCCGTTTCCAGATGATCAGCCCGGCGCCCATGATCAGCGCAGCCCCCGTCAGCGTGCTGGCGTCCGGCACGGTATCGAAGAACAGATAACCCAAGATCGCCATGTAGATTAGGAAGGAATAGGTAAAGGGCATTAACTGGTTGGCGGTGCCAAAGCGATGCGCGTTTGTCAGCAATTGGTGGCCGCCCCATCCGAAGACGCCCAGTCCGATCAGCACGATCATGCTCCACAGGTTTTCGGGCTGCATCCAGAACCACACCGCAAAGGGCAACAGGACAACTGTTCCAGTGAGGCCCAGATAGAACTGCATCGTATCAACCGACACGACCCCGGACAGCCGCCGGGTCATGATCGAATACAGCGCCAGGGCCGTCGCGTTGTAGACGATCAGTAACATGGTGGGGTGGAACACCGCGCCAAAGGGGCGGACGATCACCAATACGCCAACAAAGCCCAGAAGGATGGCAAACCACCGCCACGGCCCTACGGCTTCCTTCAGGACAAAGACCGACAGGAAACACACAATCACCGGGCTTGAGAACATGATCGCAGACACCGCTGTCAGCGGCAGGAACCGAAGGGCGTAGAAGTTGAACACCGTGGCCGAAATCAGCAGCAGAGCCCGGCTGATCAGTTGCCACGGATGATCGGTATGAAACCGGCTGGGCTGGAAGCCCCCCTTTGCGATGACACCCAGCGAGATCACAAAATGGCCCGCATAGCGCATGAACGCCAGTTGAAAGGCCGGAAATCCGGCGACGGCCAGCCATTTCGCCCCCAAATCGACAAAGGAAAACAGCAGCCACGCCAGAAGCATCAACACGATGCCCAGACGCGGCAAATCTGCGGTCGATCGGGCGGCGACGGTCATCGCCTAGGGTTTGAACCGGTTGACGTAATAGTCGACCATCTGGCTGACCATATCGTCCGCCTGACCAGTGTCGCGCGCATCGTTCAACGCGGCCAAGGTGCCTTGAGACATCACGCTGCTGACTCCCGCATCGCGCGCCATTTGGTCGTAATACCCGATATCCTTGGCAGCGTTCTTGATCGCAAAGGCCAGTTGGTTCGGGTCCTGATTAACGCCATAGGCGGTGACGAAATCCATCATCCCCGAATGCAGTGGCCCCGCAGCCATCACATCGTACAACTGCTTGCGATCCACCCCAGCCACATCGGCCATGGCGAAAGCCTCGGCCATGGCATTGGCCACGGTCATGCCGAAGAAGTTGTTGATCAGCTTGATCGTGTGCCCCGAGCCGACGGCTCCAAGGTGGAACACGTTCTCACCCAGATCTTCGAGCACAGGTTTTGCGGTGTCGAAAGCGGCCTGATCCCCCGAGGCCATGATGTTCAGCTTGCCCTCCAGCGCGTGTGAGGGCGTGCGCCCCAGCGGTGCGTCCAGATAGCTGCCCCCGGCGGCAGAGACCTCATCCGCGAGGGTCCGCGTGCTGCCGGGCAGCGAGGTGCCAAAGTCCACCACAATGCCGCCGGGCTTCAAACCCGCAATCACGCCGTTTTCCCCGCGCATCCGCGCCTCGACCTGATCCGAAGTGCCCATGCACAGCATCACGATGTCACTGGCAGCGGCCAGATCTTTTGCGTTTTGTGCCTCAACCGCGCCGCGGGCGATCGCAGCATCCAGATGGGTGCGATTGCGGTTGCCCAGAACCGTGACCGCATAGCCCATGTCCAGCAACCGGTTGACCATGGCCCCGCCCATCAGCCCGAGGCCAATAAATCCAACAGAAGGTTTGCTCATGCGAATTCCTTTCCATCAATTCGTCTTATGTGTCCCTGCGCCCATCCTTTGCGAGCGCGTGTTCAGGCCTGCACCGGCAAGCCCGCGTTCTGTTTCGCCAACGCTTCTTCAATCCGGGTGGCGACCGCAAGGGTACGCGCGGCGTCGGCCACATCAATCAGCGGAGCGGCCCCATCCATCACGCCTAGAAAATGATCCAACTGCGCGTCCAGCGGCACGCAGCTTTGGGCCGGTTTGTCGAACTCCACGCGCTCTGACGGGGTGCCCCAGTCCTTGCCCTGCCACAGGGTCAGCGACGGGAAACTGATGGCCCCTCTTGTGCCGGTGATCCACATCATGTCCTGATGGGTGGTGCCGATATTGGGATTCTCGCCGATCCCGGCCTCGAACCCCCAGGGGCTGGGCGCGGTATCGGCGAAGCTGATGGTTCCCGTCGCCCCGTTTTCAAATGCAAGCGCCACCGCGCCGCTTTCAATCCTGTCCGTCCCGCGCAGCGAAGCGCCTCGCAAGGCGGCAATCTCGCTAATCTCGCCGATGACAAAGCGTAAAACGTCGATGTCGTGGACAAGATTGATCATCACCGGGCTGCCGCCCGAGGTGCGCCAGTTCTGTTCGAAATAAGCGTCCGGCTTTCGCATCGCCCATAAAAGCGAGACATTGATGACCCGCCCGATGACGCCCTCGGCGATCTTGGCCTTAAGATGTTGAAGGACTTGGTGATAGCGGCGATGGTGGCCGACCAGACTGCGGACCTGAGCCTGTTCAAGGGCACGGGCCAACGCTTGCGCCTCGGCCACGGTGCCAGCAACCGGTTTCTCGATCAGCATGTGCCACCCGCGTGCTGCTGCCGCCATGCCATGCGCGGCGTGCAGATGGGTCGGGGTGGCGATGATGACGCCGTCCACATCGTCCTGAACGTCATCCATACTGGCGAACCGGGTTGCGTCCACACGGATCGACATGTCCGGGTCAGCAAGCCCCACAAGATGACAGCCCGGATGTTGCTTAACGGCTTGGATATGGCGAATGCCGATCAGCCCGCCGCCAACGACGAGGATACGTTTCACTGCGCTGCTCCTGTTGCGCACGGCGTGGAGCCGTTATCTGCCAGAACAGATGTCATGTCCGGTTTCCCTCATGCGCAGAACGGAGAGGTCGAGTCCCACCGATGAATGTCGATATGCGGCTGGGTGGCCAGACGCGCGCGGGCGGCCTCCCAGTTCGAGCGACAGACACGCCAGTCGTGCAATTCGCGGTCAGGGTTGACGCGGGACCGGGCCACGAAATCCGGGAAATGCCCGCGCCCTGTGGGTTGCCCCGTCGCGCTGTAGCGTATGTCGAAGGACCAGCGGAATTGATCCGTGGTGTTGACCAGCGAGGCATGTGGGGTCAGAGGGTGAAACAGGACGATGCCTCCGGCTGTGACCGGCAGGGGGACAGCGGTCGTCTCATCCACAAACCCGTCCGCGATCCCGGTCTGGGTGCGCGCGCAATGGGGCAGGATGTCCTGATCCGGGGCTTTGGCCTGCACTTGCAAACAGCCGTTTTCGACCGTCGCATCGTTCACCGCGATCCAAACAGTGACCATGTCGGTCTGGTCCGCATCCTCCAGCGCAACAGCCCGGTCCTGATGCCAGTCCGTTGCAGTAATATGCGCGCGGATTTCATCATTTGCCAGCTTCCGCGCCGGAGGTTTCAGGCGCACGTGCTGAATGGGGTTGCTGGTCAGTTCCGAGCCGATCAGTTGCTCGACCACGTCCAAAAGCGGCTTGGCGGTCATCATCTCGAACACGGCGGGTCCGATGTGAAAAGGCGTATCGGCCATGATCCGGTCGCCGGGCAGAGAAATATCCATGGGCTGGAAATAGTCGCACCGGGCCTCGTAAGCGGCCAGCAGCTTGCCCCAGAAATCCAGACCCTCGGGGCTGGGCACCAGACCTTGCGCGAACCAGTCCGCATAAAGCCCATCCAGCAGGGTCGAGTATTCGTCGATCACCCGGTTCAGAATGTCAGGCGGAATAACGTCTGGCACGACCAGATAGCCATCGGTTTCAAAACGTGAGATTTGCTCTTGCGTCAGCATGGGTCGATCCTCACAACAGGATTGCGATGATATTGGGCCAGATCAGCAGCACCGAAAGCGCCAGAATCTGGATGCCGATAAAGGGCAGGAAGCCGCGGAAGATATCAGTCAGGCTGATATGCGGCGGGGCCACCGATTTCAGATAGAACGCGGCCGGTCCAAAGGGCGGCGACAGGAAGCTGACCTGCATGTTCATACAGAACACCACGCCGAACCAGATCGCTACGTGATTTGGCTGCAGCTGGCCGATCAGGCCGATCTCTTCGATGGGCAGGCGCAGCACGATGGGCAGGAAGACCGGGATGATCAGCAAGACGATCCCGACCCAATCCATGAACGCGCCCATGAACAGCAGGATCAGCATCATCACCAGAATGACCAGCATCGGTGGCAATTCCTGACCCACGATCAGATCAGCCACATATTGCGGTCCGCCCGCGATGGTATAGGCCCCCGCCAGCGATGCGGCACCAATCGTGACCCAGATGATCGTACCGGTGGATTTCAGAGTGCGCATAAGACTGTCCCAGACCAGCTCGAACGAGCCTTCTCCGCGCAGGATGGCGATGATCAGAACAGCGAACGCGCCCATTCCGGCAGCCTCGGTGATACCGGTGATGCCGCCGTAGATCGAACCCAGAACCACGCCGATCACAACCATCGGTGCGACCAGCCCTTTGCCCATATGCCAGCCAACGCGCGCGCGCTCTTTGCCGAAGACGAAGAAGATCAGCAGCAGCGCAACAATGGTTATGCCTGCGAACCAGGGCAGGTAATCCGCCGTCCCGAACCGCGCGGGCTCACCCTGACTGGCGGCATTCGATCCTGACAGTTCGAAGAACGCGGCCCGGATGAACAGAACGGTGGAAAATCCGGCAACGACGATACACATGAACCCGGCGAACAGCTTGCGCTTTTCGGTCGGCTCGGGGTCGTTCGGGTCGGGTTCAGGCAAGGGGGCATCATCGGGTTTCAGCCGGGTGCGGATGATGATGTAGAGGATGATCATCGACGCCAGCATGAAGCCGGGGATGAAGGACGCGGTGAACAGCGACTTGATCGAGGTTTCGGTGATCAGACCATAGATGATCAACACGATTGACGGCGGGATCATCGTCCCCAACGAGCCCGACGCACAGATCACACCGATGGCGAGGTTCTGGTTATACCCCAGCCGCAACATCTGCGGCAGGGCGATCAGGCCCAGCAGAACGACCTCACCCCCGATAATCCCCGACATCGCCGCCATGATCACCGCCATGATCGAGGTGACGATGGCAATCCCGCCCCGCGTCCGCGACAACCAGATATTGAGCGAGGAATACATGTCCTTGGCGATCCCCGAGCGTTCCAGCAGAGAGGCCATGAAGATGAACAAGGGCACGGATATGAGCACGTAATCCGTTAAGAGCCCGTATATTTTCTGTGCCAGAATATAGAGCGGCCCCGTCCCCGGCCTGCCGGTCAGCAGCCCGTCGCCAAAGGAAAATGGGTTGAGCAGCAGGTTGGGCTCGAATTTCAGCACCAATACAAGAACCGCCAGCGAGGCCGAGGCCAGACCCAGCGGCATCCCGATGGCCAGCAAGACGATAAGTGCGACCATCAGGATCAGTGAGATTGTTCCAATATCCATCAGTCTTGCCCCACTGCTTTTTTCAGCATTTCAATCTCTTCTTCATCAGGTTCGTCAGTGTGAATCTCGGGTTCCTTGTTCCAATCCGAGATCAGGTTCACGACCGCCTGAAACGCCACCAGCGTAATGACGATCAGCACCATCGGTTGCAGGGTCGCCGGGATCGGCGGGTTGAAAGCCGAGCCGAACAGCTCCCATTTATACAACTTGTTGACGAAGACCTGTTTGTAGCTGCCATAGACAAGGAAGAAGGCGAAAAGCACGATCAGAACGGTCGAGATCGTGTCGAACACCCTTTGCAGCCATCGTGGCACGGCGTCGTATAGCAGGAAAATGCGGATGTGGCTGCGCTGTTGCATCCCGTAGTAGCCAGACATCAGGAAGACGAAGCTGGCGAACCACAGGGTCATTTCGTTGGCCCATTCTGTAGGTTTTTCCAGAATGTAGCGCAGGAAGACCTCGTACAGCATCACAATGGTCATGATGGCGATCATCATCATGGTGACGCGCCCGATGAACAGGGCAAATCGGTCGATGGCGCTGAGCCCGCCATACTCCATTGCAGCCGGGCGCACGGTTCGGGCACCGATCACCGCAAGTATCGGTGTCAGGATCAGCGCGAGCATGTCAAAGATGTCGATATGTCCGCCGAAGATGCCAGCGGCATTTGGCGTGATGTCGGCGCGCAGGTAAATCTCCTGCACCTGAGATTTCAGGGATTCCGAAGTGTAGGGCAGCCAATCCAGCAGAAAGGCAGGCAGGTGCCAGACCAGCCAACTGGCCGTTCCGACAAATGCCAAGGGTATCAGCCATTCAATAATTCCACCCGTGGATTTCTGCATTTCCTGCCCCCTGTCGTTATGTCCTGGCCCGGAAGTGATCTATGAAGTCGTGGTCGGGCTCGACGCCGATGCCCGGCCCGGTCGGAACCGCGACACGGCCTGCGTTAGCTTTGACCTGACCCTGAATGTCCAAAGGAACGTTCAGCAGATCGTCCCGGAATTTGTTGTCCGTGGTGTCAAACTCCAGCATCGGCTCCCACGGGTGCAGGCCGCCCGGCATCGGCGGCATTGCTGCCAGCAGATGCAGGTTCGTGGATACGGCAATTGCGCTGCCCCAAACGTGATTGACGACCGGAGTGAAATGGGCGTGGCACAAGGCCAGAATCCGCAGATACTCGGATACGCCACCCAAGGCGCAAACCTCGGGCTGGGCGATATCCAAGCCACGGCTTTCCAGCAGAGTGCGCCACGACCACCGATTGAACACCGCCTCGCCCCCAGCGATGTTGGTTTTCAGCCTTTTGCGCAACTCGCGGTATCCATCGGTATCCTCGGGCGCGACAGGCTCTTCGAACCAATAGGCTCCAAGCTCGTCCAGAGCGCGTCCCACATAGAACGCATCCGACGTGGTATAGGCATGGTTGGCATCGACCATGAACCGGAAATCGTCGCCGACACCGCGCCGCACGGCCTGACATAGCTTGACGTCTGGTTCGGGGCCAAAGCCGGTTTTCATCTTGGTGGCGACAAAGCCCATCTCTTTGATCGCGGCGGCCTCGTCCGTAAAGCGGCGCGCCAGATCATCGACGGGTTCATCGCGCAGCATCATACCGTAGCCATAACAGGGGACCGAGTTGCGATGCGCCCCACCAATCAGCTTGTGCAGCGGCAGGCCCGCCACTTTGCCAGCGATATCCCAAAGAGCGATATCCACACCCGAAAGGGCCTGAAGGGGCATGCCACCCTGCCCATGATCTCGCAGAAGGTTGTAGACCTTGTGCCAGATCACGTCGCGGTCCATCGGATCCGATCCCAGCACAATGGGCTGGATCACCTGTTCGACAATGGTTTTGTTGGCAAGAGCGACCGTACCGGGGCCGAAACACTCGCCCCATCCGGTAACGCCTTCGTCGGTCTGAACTTCGACCAGATGCGCGCTGCGCTTGTCGTAATATTGCTGCGAATAGCCCAAAACCTCGGGCATGTCGTAGCGCAGGACGTGACTAATGATCTTGGTGATTTTCATTCGACATACGTCCCTGAGAAAGGTCCGGAAAGGCCACGGATCGCAGCCTTTCCGAAGGATCGTCTCAGCATGACGCCGATTATTTCATCGCACCCATGTCTTTCAGGAACGCAATGTGGCTTTCCAACAGCGCCTTGGCTTCGGGCGTGGTGGCAAACTCGGTCCAGCCAACCTGAACGGCATCGCGGTAAGCGGCCAGATCTTCCGGGGTCCATTCATACAGCTGGATACCCTGAGCGCGCAGGTCTTTGGCGGTTTGCGCGTTCTGCACCTCGTTGATCGTGGCGTTGTGCAGGGCCAGGCTGTCCATCGCGACCTCGATGATCTTGCGATGATGCGCGGGCATGGATTCCCAGACATCCTTGCGGCAGGCCAGGTGATCCGCTGGCATCGAGTGGAAGCCCGGGAAGTTGGTGTGACCCGCGATCTCATACAGACCCAGACCCACATTGTTGGTCAGGTTCGCCGCGTCAGCGCCGTCGATGATGCCGGTTTCCAGCGCCGTGAAGATCTCGTTAAAGTCCATCACGATGGGCGAGGCACCCAGCTCGGCGAACACTTTCGTGGCCAGACCCGGAGGAGAACGGAATTTCCAATCCTTGAAGTCTTCGACCGTTGCGATCGGTTTGGTCGAGGACAGCGATTCCGGTCCCGGAATCCACCAGCCGACGAATTCCATGTCATAGCCGTTATACAGCTCGTTCAGCGCATCGCGGCCACCGCCATGCAGCAGCCATGCCATCTGCTGATAGGGGTTCTGATAGCCACCCAGCAGATCGCCTGCGAATTGGAATGCGGGGTTCTTACCGGTCTGATAGCCGCCACCCGTCATATCGCAATCCAGAATGCCCGTTGCGGCGGCGTCGAATGTCTCGACCGATTTGACGACGGACGAGGAATAGAACATCTCGACCTCGATCTCACCGTTGGACATTTCGGTGATGTCCTCGATGAACTTGGCCGCCATCTTGCCCGACAGCTGTTCCGGCGAGAAATGGGTTTGAATGCGCAGTTTTGTGGTTTCGGCAGCGGCGAATGTCGCGGCCATGGTCGTGGCTACGGCCACAGCGGCCGCGGTCGTCAATAATTTCATATTGTCCTCCCAGACGTTGAGCGTGGCGTGCTGAAGGTTTCTAAGCCCTCTCTTGAACGACGCTGCCTGACGTTAGGACGCCGAATCGCATGCGACAAGTAAAATGTGAAATTGAGCGTAATTTCGAGATTATTGCCCAAAAACGAAATTAGGGATAGGAAGAGCGAAGGGTAACGTTCAGGATAACTCTTTCGATGACCGCTGAAGTCGATATTTATCAAGATCTTAAGGTGCGGCTGATCTCGAACGGATTCGAACACGGGGCCAAGCTTCGGGCGGAAGACTTGCGGAAAGAATACAAATGTTCGGCCAGTTCGGTCCGTGAAGCCCTGTTCCGGCTTGCTGCTGTGGGCCTTGCAGATTTTCAGGAACAACGCGGGTTCCGCGTGCCGCAACGCGCGCCCCAGAAGTTGATCGAACTGACCCACGTCCGCATTCTGCTGGAAGCAGAGGGAACCGCATTGTCGATCCAAAACGGCGGCGTCGATTGGGAGGCACGCCTAACCGCAGCTCATCACAAACTAAGTCACATCGAAAGGCGCATCCGCGACAAAGACGATCCGAGTGACCTGATCGATATCTGGTTCGCCGCTGAGAAAGAGTTTCATGAAACTCTGATTTCAGCCTGCGGATCGGAGACGCTGAAACAAATGCATGGACGCGTCTATGCGCAATTCCGGCAACAATTGATGGTCGCGGATCGCCGATTCGAGTTCATTTCGATGAATATCGAACATCACGCCAATATTCTTGAGGCTGCTCTTTCAGGCGACCCGAAGCTGACCCAACAGAAAATACACGACCACCTGAAACGGCACCTGACCGGCGAAACGCTGGACGCTTAGAAATTCAGGTCATCTTCCAGATAAATTCGGATGATCTCTTCAAAACTGGATTCGGCCCTGAAACCAAGATTCAGCGCGCGGTCGGTTTGAAAGTCGCGTGGCCAGTTCTTGACAATGGCTTCGATGGCCGGGTCCGGCACGTGTTTGATCCTGTCCACGGCCTCCTGCCCTGCCACATTGCGCAGCGCCTCGATCTGTTCGGCGACCGTGCAACTGATGCCGGGCATATTCAGCGCATGGCGGCCCTCCAAAAGTCGGGTATCCAGATCGGCAGCATGAGTCAGGAACTGGGCCGCTGACCGAGGGCTGGCGTGCCAGTGGCGCACGGTATCGGCCACCGGCAGGATCGCCTCGGCACCGTTCAGCGGCTCTCGGATAATGCCCGAGAAGAACGATGAGGCCGCAGCATTGGCCTTGCCGGGGCGCACGCACAGGGTCGGCAGGCGCAGCGACAGGCCGTCGATATACCCTTTGCGGCTGAAATCTGTAATCAACAACTCGGACACCGCTTTCTGCGCGCCATAGCTGGTCAAAGGTGCCGACAGGAATTCGTCGTCGATCTTGTCCGGGAAGGGCGCCCCAAATACGGCGATGGAAGAGGCAAATACAAACCTAGGCCGGTATTCCCCTTCAGATGCGTCATGTTCAACTTTCAGAGCGTTCAGTAGCGCCCATGTGGCCATCAGATTGACATCCCAACCCAAGGCGAAATCCGTTTCCGCCTGACCTGACACAATAGCTGCGAGGTGAAACACTAAATCAGGCCGACGGGCCGCCAAATCCTGTGCTGTGCCCATCGCAGCAATATCGCCTGCTATCTGCGTGCCAACGACCCCGTTGGGCGGAAAGGATTGATCGAACAGCGTAAGTTCGACGTCAGAGCAAAAAACCTGCTCGTTCCGGATGCGCTGCGCCAGTTTCTGGCCCAACATTCCGCCGCCACCTATGATCAGTATCTTTTTCACGTGATACCCCCGTTCCGTTGCTTTAGTTTCTTAGACAAAGCCACGTGATCCAATGCGGCCTCATCCTTTTCTTCAATCAAGTTGTCAAAACAGCCGCACGGTGATCAGAGCACGTGGCGATTTTTGCGCTTTTCCCAGTGACGGTCCGGGCCGCGGAATCTACCAGAAACAATTGGTTTTCCTCCAAGGGCCGTACCATTCCGGTCAGCTGTTCCAGATTGTCTGACGAATAGAGCCCAGCACCCTGACCCCAAGCTGGGACGCGATTGATCCTTGCTTCATTCGCCAGTTCCTTTTGGAGCGCCTGCCCGGCGCTCTATTGTCACATTTCCCGGCGCGGCAAATGATAGCGCTAATAATTCTTACTTTGAGGTCTTTTTGGCACTATTAAGATTGAAAATCCACTTTCGATTCGTCTTCATAATCTCGAAATCATGGAAAGTTTCGAAAAGGGTTCAAATCAAACCAACCCGATAGTGCTAGCTGCGAAAGCGCTGGCACCGGGCACGCAATTCGGTTTGCGGTATTTTGCGCGCAGAAATCGCAATGACCACAAACCAAACCGATCTAAAGGACAGGGAATTCGGCCGATGACAAAAAAGATAAACAAAGAAGACCTGCGATCGCGCAAATGGTTCATGAACTCCGAAAACCTTGAGATGACAGCGCTGTATCTTGAGCGGTACCTGAATTACGGCCTAACGCGGGAAGAGCTTCAATCCGGCAAGCCCATCATCGGGATCGCCCAGACCGGCAGTGACCTGAGCCCCTGTAACCGCCATCACATTGAGCTGTCTAAACGTGTCCGCGACGGCATCATTGCGGCCGGCGGCACCTGTATCGAAATCCCTGTTCACCCGATTCAAGAAACGGGCAAGCGGCCCACGGCCTCTCTGGATCGCAATCTCGCCTATCTGTCGCTGGTCGAGAGCCTCTATGGCTACCCGCTGGATGGAGTGGTTCTGAATATCGGCTGTGACAAGACCACCCCGGCGCTGTTGATGGCGGCCGCAACGGTGAACATTCCCGCCATCGCCCTGTCGGTCGGCCCGATGCTGAACGGTTGGTGGAAGGGCAAGCGCGCCGGATCCGGCACCGTGATCTGGTCCGCGCGCGAAGACTTGGCGGCGGGCAATATCGACACCGATGAGTTCATGGATATCGCCGCCGCCGCCGCCCCGTCCGTTGGCTATTGCAACACCATGGGCACCGCGACGACGATGAACTCTTTGGCCGAGGCGCTGGGGATGCAATTGCCCGGATCAGCAGCCATCCCGGCCCCTTATCGTGAACGTGGCCAGATCAGCTATGAAACCGGGCGTCGGATCGTCGAAATGGTATGGGAGGATCTACGCCCCAGCGATGTCATGACCCGCGAAGCCTTTGAAAACGCCATCGTCGTGAACTCGGCCATCGGCGGCTCGACCAACGCTCCGATCCACCTGAACGCGGTTGCCCGCCATTTGGGTGTGCCGCTGGACAATGACGACTGGCAGAATTTGGGCCATGACGTGCCTCTGCTGGTCAACCTTCAGCCAGCAGGTGAGTATCTGGGCGAAGACTACCAACATGCGGGCGGTGTTCCCGCCGTCATTGGTGAATTGATCGCCGCCGACATGCTGCCGCACCCCAATGCGGTGACGGCCAATGGCAAGACGATGGGCGAAAACTGCGCGGCACGCCGGTCGTTGAACGATGACGTCATCAAGCCGGTCAGCGCTCCGATCAAGGAACAGGCCGGGTTCATCAACCTGTCGGGCAATTTGTTCGAGAGTGCGATCATGAAGACCTCGGTCATTTCGCCCGCCTTTCACAAGGCGTATCTGTCGAACCCCGACGACCCCAACGCGTTCGAAGGGCGCGCGGTCGTCTTTGATGGCCCCGAGGATTTCCACCACCGCATTGACGATCCATCCGAGAATATCGACGCCAATTGTATCCTGATCATGCGCGGGGCTGGCCCCAAGGGATATCCGGGCGCGGCCGAGGTGGTGAATATGCGACCGCCGTCCTACCTGTTGAAACAGGGTATCGAAGCGCTTCCCTGCATCGGCGACGGGCGGCAATCGGGCACTTCGGGTAGCCCCTCGATCCTGAACGCGGCGCCCGAAGCGGCGGCAGGTGGGGGCTTGGCTCTGGTCCAGAACGGCGACCGCCTGCGCATTGATTTGGGCAAAGGCACGGCCGACATGCTGGTGCCGCTGAACGAGCTGCACGAACGCGCCCGCGCGCTAGAGGCCAATGGCGGATATGAAATGCCTCCCCATCAGTCACCGTGGCAGGAAATCTTCCGCGAAAAAGTGGATCAACTGGATCGGGGGATGATCCTGAAAGGGGCCGAAAACTACCGCGATATCGCCCGCAAATTCACCCCGCGCGACAATCACTGACACCTCTCGGCGGGGCGCAAACCCCGCCCATTTACAGATAAAAAGGTGCGCCACGATGCCCGACCTCCTGCAAATCGGAAATATCACCGAGCGGATGCAATCCCGCCTGTCTCCGGCCTTCAACATTCATCAGTTGGATCAATACGAAGCCGCAGACATCACACATGTCATCACAAACGGGCATGCCGGCATCCCGACCGATCTGATGACGTCTTTGCCAAACCTCAAGGCGATCAGCGTCTATGGCGTCGGCTACGACGCGGTTGATGCCAAGACTGCCGCGCAGCTGGGTATTGTCGTAACCCACACCCCCAATGTGCTGAATGACGAGGTCGCCACAACCGCTGTTCTGCTGATGCTGTCCTGCTACCGCGAACTGGTGCGCGACGATGCCTATGTCCGGTCTGGCCGATGGGAGACTGAGGGCAACGCGCCTTTGACCCGTTCGGCTGATCGTCAAAAGGTCGGCATTCTGGGTCTGGGCCGCATCGGTCAGGCGATTGCGGACAAACTGGCCCCTTGGTCGCCCGAAATCTCTTATCATTCACGCAGCCAAAAGGATGTACCTTATCAGTATTTCGGCTCCTTGGTGGATATGGCCGCGCATGTGGACGTTTTGATCTGCATCACGCCGGGTGGGCCCGCGACGAACAAGTTGGTCAATGCCGAGGTGCTGAAAGCCTTGGGCCCGGCAGGCACGCTGATTAACGTCAGCCGAGGCTCGGTTGTGGACGAAACGGCCCTGATCGAGGCGCTGCAACAGGGCGATCTGGGCTGGGCCGGGCTGGACGTCTTCGAGAAAGAGCCCCACGTGCCCCAGGCCCTGCGTGATTTGCCAAATGTCGCGCTGCTGCCCCATGCCGGAAGCGCAACGGTTGAAACTCGTGCGGCCATGGGCGACCTGACGGTCGACAATTTGCTGCAACACTTGCAGGATGGATCGGTATTGACGCCCGTTCCGGAATGCAAGGACCTATAGCGGGCCACTCTGGCGCATGATCGAATTCGTCATTGCGGTGTTCTTTCTGTTGATCACGCCCGGTCCGGGCGTGCTGACAACGGCGGGGATCGGGTCGGCCTTTGGGTTTCGTGCTGGCTTTGCGTTTGTCGCCGGGTTGATGCTGGGCGGGTTCATCAACATGCTGCTGGTGATCTCGGGCGTTGCCGCTGTGGCCTTGGCTGTGCCCTTCCTGAGGACAGTGCTGCTGGTCGCGTCGGTGAGCTATCTGGTGTTTCTGGCATGGCGCATCGCAAGTGCCGGGTCGCGTGTGGGATTTGCGCCTGCTGCGACGCCGCTTGGGTTTCTGAACGGGCTGACGCTGCAATTCATCAACCCTAAAGCCTATGTCGTCAGCACTGCGCTGTTTTCCGGGTTCGCCTTTTTGCCCGACGCCCCGATCTGGGAGGCAGTGATCAAGATCATCCTATTCAACCTGATCTGGGTGCCCGTGCACCTGATCTGGCTCAGCGCCGGGGCGAAACTTGGCAGTTTGGATATCAGCGAGACGTGGCACCGTCGGATAAACCTGGCAATGGCAGCCTCGTTGCTGGCGGTGGTTGGGATCGCCCTGGTTTCGGCCGTCTGAATGCGACCGGTGTCTTGGGATACGCCATGCAAATGCGGCCTGCGGGCACCCGCTTTGGACAAATTTACTTGGTTGAAGGAATGATATTTGGTCAAGTGATCCGAGACAGAACAGGATGACAATGCGAAACGAAACTCTCGACATACGCGGTGACTATGAAAAGAACGGATATGTTTCGCCGCTGGATATTCTGACCCCAAGCGAAGCGCAAAGGTTGCGCGACGACTTCGAAAGGGCCGAAGACGCAGTTTCGGGCGACAGCCAGCGACTGAAACTGCTGTATTCCTATCCAGATCGGCTGATACCCTCTTTTGATGCGTTATTGCGCCATCCTAATGTGATTGCTGCAGTCTCGCCTGTTCTGGGCCCCGATCTCATGGTCTGGAGCGGCGCCCTATTCGTTAAAGAAGCGCGGTCGCCCAAAATTGTCTCGTGGCATCAGGACCTGACATATTGGGGTTTGGACGATGCACAGGAAGTCACCTGTTGGGTAGCCCTCTCAGAGGCGTCCGAGCAAAGCGGCTGTATGCGGTTTGTTCCCGGCAGCCACCAGAACCGTATCGTCCCACATGTGGACACTTTCGATGAGAACAACCTGCTGTCGCGCGGACAGGAGATAGCGGTGAATGTCGACGATGCCGACACGGTTGCCGCCGCGTTGCACGCTGGTCAGGCCTCGATCCACCACGGCCATCTGTTTCACGCTTCGGGCCCCAACCAAACAGATGATCGCCGGATCGGCGCCGCCCTTCGTTTCATCAAACCGTCGATGAAACAAAAGAATGGCGCGCGTACTTTGGTCGCGCTGGTTTCAGGCCAGGATGAATTCGGACATTTCGAAATTGCGGCCGCACCACGGGGGTTTCTGCATGAAGACGACTTTGCCTTATGCCAGCAGGATGCCGACAGAAAGAAGGAAATCCTGTTTGAAGGCGTCTAAAACCGGGCAGGAAGGCCACCGTTTTCGCTGGGGTGAATCTTACAAGGCGTACAATGTGAGGGGGAAAATAAAATGACAAAACCAAATGTTGGCAAACAGGTTACTCCGACAAGTTTTGCACATGTGGATGGCGGTACACGGGCGATTGGCACAGCAACCGATCGTTGGACAATGTTGTTTGTCTATCGCGGCCGGCATTGTCCTCGCTGCAAACGCTATTTGAACAAGTTAAATGCACGGTTGGCCGATTGGACCGATCGGATGAATGTCATTGTGGTCTCGGCCGATCCTCTGGAAAAGGCTTTGGCAGACCGCGATGAGTTCCGATGGAATTTCGATCTGTGTTATGGGCTTACAGTCCCGCAAATGCGCGATCTGGGCCTGTATGTTTCTGAACCCCTGTCCGAGGCGGAAACCTCGGTTATGTTTGCCGAGCCTGGGACATTCGCAATCCGACCAGATGGCAGTTTAATGCTTGTAGATATTTCAAACGGTCCGGCAGCACGCCCCGATCTGGAGGAGCTATTGGACGGAATGATCTTCAACATCGACAATGACCGTCCCGTCAGAGGCACCGCGTAACCGCGATCTCAAGTGACCCATCAGGGTGGTCAAATTCTCTTTTTTTAGTCCTCGCGTCCAAGGGCCCAGTCCGTCAAGTCTGTCCATGGCTCTTCCCGCGGGGGTGGTGAGAACGCGCCGCTCTCCGAGCCTGCGTTTTCACCGGTGCGACTACACCCGAACCTG
>NZ_JBXWQD010000013.1:0-36712 GCF_059612205.1 Ruegeria sp. CDSA089
GTTTCACAACTTCCGCCCGGTTTTCAGGCGAAGGTTGATCTGGCGGCACAAGCCTGCGCGGAGTTCAACAACGGTCAATTTCACATTGATTGGGGCGCGGTTGAAAGGATCGATCTCGACGGAGATCTACAACGTGACTGGGTTCTGAATGAGTCTGGTTTTGCGTGTTCAAGCGCCGCCTCTCTTTACTGCGGAACTGGCGGATGTATGTCGCACTTTTTGGTAAATGAAGCGGTACACTCGTTGCTCAATCAGGGCTGGACGGTCGTTGGCTTGGGGCGTCAAAGCGTTGTCGTCGCAGATATTCATGGATCCAATTGCGACGGAATAAACCCAACGCCTTGCGTCACGGCCAGTGTTTGGGATCGGGACACTAAGACTTGGCGCTCGTCTGCTGGCGATTGGGAGTAAATTGCATATGGTGACCCCAGATAAGCCTGAGAGCCCTTAAGATTGTACTGTTTCGTGATAAAGGTGCAAAATCAGTATTCAAATCACCTTAAGAGTCCATCGATCCCCATATATACCGCAGCAACCGTTCTGTAAGTGAAGGTGAGCATTCACGAAATGAGGACAAGGTCTCTAGTACCGCAGCGCGCCCAAGTGTCGGCAATGCGCAGAAATCGGATTTTACACAGTCTAGCTTGAGCCCACGACGGACGTGGGTTGAATTCAAGCAGAATTGACTTTCGCCGCTTTCGGATAAAAGGGTTGCGAGTTTTTTTCCTTAATTCGAAGTACCCCAAATTTGGCCAAGGTTGGAGGAGTTACCATGAAGACAGCGGTTGTGACCGGCGCCGCGGGAGGGATGGGGCAGGCCATCTGCCGCCAATTGCAGACAAACGGGTTGCATGTGATTGGTCTGGACCTCAAAGAAGAGTGTCTGAACGAATTGGCGTCAGAATTTAGTTCGGACTTCACGCCTATCTCAGTTGACTTAACGGATCCTTTGGCCGTGGCTCAAACGTTTGAGCGCATTAGGACAGCCCATGGCGGTCTGGATGCTTTGGTAAACAACGCTGGCACCTGCTTTATGTCTGACTTCCCGCACATTCCGTCCGAGGAACTCGAAAAGCAGATGGCAATCAACTTCAATTCTGCATTCCATTGTTGCCAGCAAGCGGTCCAATTGATGTTAGAACGCGAAGGCATCAAAAAGATTGTAAATATCTCATCGAACGGTGCTTACAATTTCGATGTGTTCGACCCTCCGCACTACCGCGCGTCAAAAGCAGCGATGGATACCCTAACAAAAGACCTCGCCCGTCGATACGCAAAGGATAAAATCTGTGTAAATTCTCTGGCACCTGCCATGACTGAGACACCGTTGTTCAATGTCTTGACCGAGGAAGTCTTGAAGAAAGCCGTTAGTGCCATGCCACATGGTCATGCGATGCTACCTGAGCAAATCGCCTCTTGGGTTGGTTTTCTCATTTCACCGGCAGGGGACGTTTCCAGTGGGAATGTGATTATTCTGAACCAAGGGCGCGACGTCAGATAATTCTTTGGTGCGACATCACTTTCCGGAAAAATGGTCCAAGGGGTGGGATCAGCTGTAGACTTCTGGTGCTTTCTTCAGAACAGCCCACTGCTTTGGACAATGCCCATAGATTACAAAGGCATCTCGCTCGGATGCAAGACGCATCAACCTGTCTGCGCTGGCAATTGCTGCATCTTCGTCCCAAGACCCGGCAAACTTCTCGTCGATTTCTGCTGGTCGGGAAATCGCATCACTGGTCAATAAAATCGCCCCCGACGGAAGATCGACCATTACCGCGATCTGGCCAGGCGCATGACCGGGTGCCATCAAAACGAAGATACCTGGCCCAATCTCTACGTCGTCATCAATAACCAGGTAATCCTGCTCGGGCCATTCCATCGGCCGCATATCGCCCCAATACAAGGGGCGAGGTAAGGCTCGCTCGGCAGAGGAGATGAGAATGGGACTGTTTGGAAAGTCGCCCAATGCACCGATATGGTCGATATGGGAGTGCGTACAAATCTGTAATGTAATGTCTGACGGAATAAGCCCGAGTTTTGCCAGCTGTGCGCGTGGCAGATTATCTGGTTCGCACTTCAGAACCTCGCCAAACTCGAACAATCGATCTTCTTTAACCGCGGCGTCGGTATCAATGGCGTATTTTTCAGGAAATCCAGTGTCGATGAGTATTGCTTCTCCCAAATCTGTTCGGATCAGAAACCCGCAGATACCTATGATGCGGCCAGTGGAATGGACCTTGAACAGCCCGTAGTCCAAAACCACAAGGTCAATCGGTCGCCCTTTGACAAATCCTTCTGCTTGCACAGACTCTCTCCCTGATTGACTACAAAGATTTTGAGTAGAGCATGAAAGTCAAGATACACACACTTTTTCAATACCTACTGGATACCACGGAAGCGGATCCAGAGGCTTTCGTTGGGTTTTCCTTGTCCGAGTCGCCGCGTTTGGGTGAGTTCATGGATGCGCTGGATCCAGCGCTGCCGTTGGATTGGAACCAAAAGAGCTTTCGGGGTCTGCCTGCTTTACGACGGCATGTTTTGGACCGCGCCGGCTTGTCTGAAGTTTGCAAGCCAGACGACGTTCTGATCACCGCCGGCGCCGCGGAAGCCAATTATCTTGCATTCATGCAATTGGTCCAACCGGGCGACGAAGTCGTAACGGAACGCCCGGGCTGGCCACAAGCGGGCGTATTGGCAGAGGCAGTTGGCGCGACGCTAAAAATTGTCGACCGCGAAGAGAGGGCTGGTTGGGTATTGCCGCTCGACAAAGTTGAGGCCGCAGTAACAGCGCGCACGCGGCTCATCTTTATGACCAACCCCAATAACCCCACCGGGCAGTTGATGACACAAGCAGAGCTGGAAAGGCTTGTCCAAATCGCAGATCGCGTAGGTGCATGGCTGGTTGTTGACGAGGTTTACGCGGGATTGGAGTGGGACGGGTCCCGTGCCCCTTCTATTGCTGGTTTGTATCCAAGGGGTATCACGACGGGCAGCGTTTCCAAGGCACTGGGGCTCCAGGGGCTACGCACCGGCTGGATGATATGCCGTGATTCAGATCTCATTTGGGACGCTATTATTCTGCGGGAAAACTCGAGCGAAATTATGAATATTCTTGGCGAAATCATCGCCGAAATCGCCTTGAGGTCTGACCGATATAATCAGGCTTTGAAAACTGCACGGGCAGCTGGGATGAAAACGTTGGAACGCCTGGATAGGTTTGTTGCCAATCAGCCCAACCTCGATTGGGTCAAACCTCAGGCTGGATTAATTGGTTTGGCACGGCTCAATGGGATTGATGGCGACGTGTTCGCCAAACGCTTGCTCGCCGATCCCTATCGGACATTTCTACTACCGGGTTCGTCTTACGGGATGCAGAACCACATCCGACTGGGTGTGGGGGGAGGTGCTGCTGCCAACCTCGACCTTGGCCTAGAGCGCATGGGCGAACTATTGGCAAACTGGTAGATTTAGGACACACATTTCGACGGTTCGGGCTGCAAAGTCGGTCAAATAACGTTGCCCGTCCCAAATTGACACTAAGCCCTATTTTGGTGCAAGTTCACCTGCCATACGCTGAAAGCTCTATCGCTAGATTAACGCTGTCGGCGCGCTAGTTCGAAGATGGAACAACTGATTCATAACCAAGGTTCGAAATGACAGGTTGGACAACTGAAAACGTCCAAGACTATCCGCGACCACCTGCGCTGCGGGCAGTGCCTCATCTAGTGCGGATCGAGCTCGGCGGTCAAACAATCGTGGAAACCGATCAGGCGTTTCAGGTTCTCGAAACCCACCACGCCCCCACGTATTATATTCCGCCGCAAGACATTGATGCCGTTCTGACAAAGGCCTCGGGTAGATCATTCTGCGAGTGGAAGGGTGTTGCGAGCTACTGGGACGTTCAGAGCGGGGCAGCTGCGGCTAAGAAAGCTGCGTGGAGTTATGCTGCACCAACCATCAAATTTGAACGGATTAAGGGCTATCTCGCCTTTTACGCCGGTCTTATGGACGCTTGCTTTGTTGGTGAGTACCGGGTGATCCCGCAACCCGGGGACTTCTATGGAGGTTGGGTCACCGAAAACTTGAAGGGTCGCATAAAAGGCGCTCCGGGCACGGAATTTTTGTGAGTATTGATGACCGACCCTAAATCCTCACCAACCCCTTTGGCAGTTCCTACAAGCCGTTTGGTCCGTGTTGCCGGTTTAAGCAGCATGACGGCAGGCATTGCGGGGAACATGGCAGCACGCGCCCTAAGGGAGATCGGTCGCGGCGCGCGACCCGATATGCGTGGTTTGTTGATGACACCCGGCAACGTGACACGAGTCGCGGATCAACTCGCTCGCATGCGAGGCGCCGCGATGAAGGTGGGTCAGTTGATTTCGATGGATGCAGGTGAGGTCTTGCCGCCTGAACTGGCTGACATCATGGCGCGTTTACGAGATCAGGCGCATTTCATGCCACCGAAACAATTGCGTGACGTCCTGAACCGAGCTTGGGGTGCAGATTGGCGAAAATCCTTCAAAGATTTTAACGTTAGGCCCATAGCGGCAGCGAGCATTGGGCAAGTACATCGTGCGACATTGAAAGACGGGCGCGACGTGGCGATCAAAGTGCAATATCCCGGTATCGCGCGCAGTATCGACAGCGACGTGGCCAACGTTGCCACTCTGGTTCGCATGTCAGGTCTGCTTCCCCAAAGCTTTGATCTGGCTCCGTATATCCAAGAGGCGCGCAGTCAATTACATGAAGAAACGGACTATGAACGCGAGGGGCAATATTTGCGCTGTTTTGCTGACCTATTGCAGGGCGATGAAGCGATTAAAATCCCAGAGTTCTATGCAGATTGGAGCACGCCAGAAGTTCTGACGATGTCCTTTCTGGAAGGTTGCCCTATCGAGGCCGTGAGTGATGCGACAAGCGAGGAACGTAATCGAGTCTCAGAGGCCTTGGTCAATCTCACGCTGCGGGAGGTTTTTGAGTTCGGTATGATGCAGAGCGATCCAAACTTTACCAATTACCGATACAACCCATCCAATGGAAAAATCGGTCTCTTGGATTTTGGCGCGGCACGCGCACTGCAACCATCTGCAATAGATGGATACGTGGATTTGTTGCGCGCCGGTTTGCTTGAAGACGGCGCGGCGCTTCGAAAGGCTGCCATACAACTGAAGCTTATTGAAGGTGATGGCCCATTTGACGACCGGATCCTCGGAATGATCCGCGGCGTTTTCGAAGCAATTCTATCTGCGAATGAATTTGATTTCTCCGACCGAACGCTTTCCCACCGCCTGAACAAAGAGAGTATGGCCCTGGTCGAGGTCGGCTATATCCCACCCCAGGTGCCAATGGACGTTCTTTACCTTCAGCGAAAGATTGGAGGAATGTTTCTGTTGGCCACTCGATTGAATGCCTCGCTGCCCGTGAAGATGCTGCTTGAAAAGTACGTCATCTGAACTGGCCCAATTCACTCAAAACCAACAAGCCGAACAACTACAAACCTGCGTCACTGATCAGCGTGACCAACCCAAGACGAAGTGTGAATACGGCGCGAATGTTGCCAAACACGGATTCGAGAACGTCTTTGAAGAGCCAAGGCCGCGTCCACAGCGAAGTGGAGAGGTGGTTGAAACAAAGATCCAATTTCTGTGGCCATACGTACAGTACTTGAAGAACGGAGGTATCGTGCAAGTCGTTTGGTTCAAACGGGATTTACGGGTAAATGATCATCCGGCACTTTCGCAAGCGTCTGAGGTCGGGCCAGTTCTGCCACTATATGTTGTTGAACCGGAGCTTTGGCAACAACCCGACGCGTCAACACGGCAGTGGAACTTTGCTGCTGAGACAATCGCCGGATTTCGAAAAGACCTTGGGGAACTTGGCCAGCCTCTTGTTGTGCGCACCGGGCAGATTGTTTCGGTCCTATCCGAGTTGAAGGATTGTGGTCTAGTCGACGTACTTTGGTCACACGAGGAAACAGGGAACAATTGGACGTATCAGCGGGACCTTCAGGTCGCGGCTTGGTGCAAGGATCATGGTGTGCATTGGCACGAAGTGCAAAACCACGGCGTTTTTCGCAGGCTCAAGTCTCGCGATGGCTGGGCGGAACAGTGGGACAGGTTTATGGCATTGCCCGTTTCGTCACCAGTTGCGCTTAAACCAATCGACATAGAACTAGGGTATATTCCCACGGCGCGCGACCTCGGCTTGCGGGATGATCTGTGCGTTGGTCGTCAAGCCGGTGGACGAGCTGCGGGTTTGGAGCGGCTGAACAGCTTTCTGACCTACCGAGGCAAAAGATACCAACGCGAGATGTCCAGCCCTTTGGAGGGAGCCGTTGCGTGTTCGCGGCTATCACCCTACCTGGCTTGGGGCGCGCTTTCGATGCGCGAGGTAACACAAGCGACAGAAAAGCAAAGACGCAGATTGCCGTCGCAAGCAAAGGACTGGCGCAAATCGCTGCGCTCGTTTTCAGGCCGATTGCATTGGCATTGCCATTTCATTCAGAAACTTGAGGATGAACCTCGAATTGAGTTTGAAAATTTGCATCGGCTCTACGACGGGCTTCGACCGAAAGCGCCAGATTGCGAGCTTTTGGCTGCCTGGTGCAAAGGCGAAACGGGATATCCGTTTTTGGATGCATGCATGCGGTCATTGCAAGCGACGGGGTGGCTCAACTTTCGGATGCGCGCAATGGTGATGGCCACGGCGAGCTATCATCTCTGGCTGGATTGGCGTGCCCCGGGTGAGCATTTGGCGCGCATGTTTACCGACTATGAGCCGGGCATTCACTGGAGTCAGGTGCAAATGCAATCGGGCACCACCGGCATCAATACCGTGCGCATCTATAACCCAGTTAAGCAGGGTTACGATCAGGACCCTGATGGGGTGTTCATTCGGACATGGTTGCCGGAATTGGCAAATATTTCGGATCAGCATATCCACGAACCCTGGACAGCTGAAAGCGCGCAGAAAATCGTTGGAACGGTCTATCCAGATCGTGTTTTTGACCATCTCGCAGCAGCCAAAGCCGCGCGCGAGCGGGTTTGGGATGTCCGCCGGAGCACTGAGTTTCGCGCCCAAGCGCAAGCCATCGCGGCAAAGCACGCGAGCCGAAAGACCAGGTGGACTGCTCGCAAAGATGCGCGGTCAGCTCAAGATCAAGAGCAACTCGACCTGCCTTTGGGTGACCAACGATGAGGATGCGGAAGAAAGCCGATTCGCCCCAGAAAATCTGCCCGATCTGCAAGCGCCCGTTCACCTGGCGCAAGAAATGGGAAAACGTTTGGGATCAAGTGAAATACTGCTCAAAAAAATGCAGGTCGGCCGCATGACCGAGATTTTTCCAGAACTTGCGGAAGCGAAAGAGACGATCAGTTTCAAGCCCACACGAACCAATGGCCTTAAAAGGCTGAAGCAGTTCGTAGGACGCGCCGGTCGGCATTATGCAGGTAAGCGGAACTACGATTTAGGGACCGATCAACGCAGCAATGTATCGGGTTTGTCACCTTGGGTGCGCCACCGTTTGATAACGGAACAAGAGGTACTGGCAACTGTACTAGCGTCACATAATCCCGACGCGGCGGAGAAGTTCGTTCAAGAAGTGTTCTGGCGCACTTACTTCAAGGGCTGGCTGGAACAGAGGCCCAGCGTCTGGGCACATTATCAACGGGATCTGTTGAGCGCTTTAGAGCGACTAAAATTCGATCAGGGCTTAGAGATCCGTTTCAACGATGCAGTGAACGGCAATACCGGCATCGACTGTTTCGATCATTGGGCGCGGGAACTGGTGACGACCGGTTACCTCCACAACCATGCGCGCATGTGGTTTGCATCAATTTGGATTTTTACGCTCCACATACCCTGGCATCTTGGCGCGGACTTCTTTTTGCGGCATTTGCTGGATGGCGATCCCGCGTCAAACACGCTGAGCTGGCGGTGGGTCGGCGGATTGCACACGAAAGGCAAAACCTACCTCGCGCGACCCGATAATATTGCCAAATACACGCAAGGACGGTTTCAACCAAAAGGCCTCGCCAAATTTGCAGAACCGTTGACCGAGCCGGTAGATCACCCGCTCATTCCACTTTCTATCCCGCTCATTCCCGCAGACAGCCCTTATCTGTTGCTGTTGACAGAGGATGATCTGTCAAGCGACTGCTTAGTGCGGACATCGCCTGCTGCCGCGATTGGACTTTTGGCGACGCATGGTCGGTCTCCAAACCCGATGGGGGACGCCGCAAAGGATTTTGCCAAGGGCGCGATGAACAGCGCCCTGGAACCCTACGGAAAGCTTGCTCAGTCCGCCGAAGACTGGAGTGGTCCGTTGATCAAGGCAGCACGGAATGCTGGTGTCACAACCATTGCAACAGCCTATACGCCTGTCGGTCCCACTCGGTCACGATTGGATCGTGCGGAACCCTTTTTGAGGGACGCAGGCCTATCCTTGAATCGGATTCTTCGGCCTTACGACGCTTTGACATGGCCTCATGCAAGGGCCGGCTTCTTTGGTCTTCGAAAGAAGATCCCATCGCTTTTGAGCCAATTAAACCTGGCCACCCAACCAAGGCCATAGCCGGTGTCCACTGCCGCGCTTCTACTTCCCAACCAATTGTTTGCCCAGCACCCCGGTGTGGCCGCCCGACCCGACGCGGTTGTGCTTTTCGAAGACCCGCTTTTCTTTGGCGATGCGTTTTATCCTGCCACGATGCACAAGCAAAAGCTTTGGCTGCACCGAGCTTCCATGACGCGCTATCGCGATGGCTTGGTCGCAAAGGGATTTGATGCCGCGATTTGGCCCTTTGAGCGGCAGCCGGGCGCATGCCTGTGCCTGTTTCAAAGTCTGCGGGACCGCGGCATCAGCCATATAGTCATGGTTGATCCGGTAGACTTCATTGCAGAAAAACGTCTTCGGGCGGCGGCTGGCAGAACCGATATCACGCTCGATTTCCAGCCATCACCTGGTTTTTTGAACACTCGGGCCGACAATCAGGATTGGTTTGCCGGTCGCAAACGCTGGTTCATGGCAGAGTTCTACAAGAGCCAACGCCGCCGCTTGAATGTGTTGATGGACGGAGGTCAACCGGCGGGGGGACAATGGAGCTTTGACAAGGAAAACCGTAAGAAAGTGCCCAAGGCGCTGTTGGGCAGCCTGCCCTGGATCGACTGGCCTTCCCATGACGCGGTTGATGAAGCCGCGAAAGCAAGCGTACTTGCTGACTTTCCAGAAGCATTGGGCAGCTTGGATACGTTGTACTATCCGACATCACACAAAGCTGCGTCCGACTGGCTGGCGCAGTTTCTGGAACTGCGGTTTGATCACTTTGGCGACTATGAAGATGCCATTGTTGCCGGTGAAAGCTGGCTGTGGCATGCCGTTCTCACGCCAGCCTTGAACATTGGATTGTTGACGCCCAAACAGGTTTTGGACGCTGCGCTGGCGCATGCGGATCGCAAGGGTATTCCCCTGAATTCGGTAGAAGGTTTCGTCCGTCAGGTCATTGGCTGGCGCGAGTTTATGCGCGCGACCTATGAGAGCCTGGGTGTGCCGATGCGCACTACAAATCATTGGGGCCATCACCGCCCAATGCCCCGCGCTTTCTACGACGGAACCACTGGTATTGATCCGCTGGACGACACGATCGAAAGGGTGCTCAAGACAGGGTATTGTCATCATATTGAACGCCTCATGGTTTTGGGTGGATTTATGTTTCTGTGCGAAATTGATCCGGATCATGTCTATCGCTGGTTCATGGAAATGTTCGTCGACAGCTATGATTGGGTGATGGTTCCCAATGCCTACGCGATGAGCCAGCATGCCGATGGCGGGTTGATCACCACCAAACCGTACTTTTCGGGTTCAAACTATGTTCGCAAAATGAGCAATTGGGGCAAAGGGCCTTGGGCCGACATTTGGGACGGGCTTTATTGGCGATTTATCCTGAATCACAGCGATAGACTGGCTGGCAATCCCCGATGGGCGATGATGTGCCGTGCGGCTGAACGGATGTCGCCAGAGGCCAAGAGCACGCACATAAAGACGGCTGAAGCTTTTTTGCGACGGATGACACAAGCATGAACACTATGGTGGCGCGTGACTGATATTGAGGTCACATCCCGTGATCAACTGTGGGAGTGGGTGAGCACGCATTTTGCCAAACGTGATAGCGTCCGCCTGATCACGTGGAAGGCGGCACATCCGCAGAAATATGTCAGTCGGGACGAGGTGCTGGATGCGCTGATCGCGCATGGTTGGATTGATGGAAGACGATTTACAATTGATGAAGACCGGACGGCGCAACTGATCAGCCCGCGAAAACAGCAAGCTTGGTCCAAAAGCTACAAGGACAGAGCAGAGCGCCTTAGGCAAGAAGGCTTAATGCACCCCGCAGGAGAGGCGTCCATTAAATCCAGTAAGGCGTCAGGACTATGGAACTTCTTTGATGACGTCGATGCTCTGATTGTGCCAGACGATTTATCCGGTGAATTGGACCTGAACAAATGGGAGCAATTGCCCCCCTCTTACCGACGCAATGTCCTTCGCTGGATCAAGATTGCCAAGAACCCAACAACGCGCCAACGGCGGATCAACAAGACGGTCGAAACAACGCATGCTGGAAAAAGAATGCAGCAAATGTAGCGCCTTCTGGTTTGCCCTTTGTTTGCAATCGCAATCTGAGCTTTCGTAGTGAAAGCGTGTGGACATCAAATGAGCCTGTGTTGAAGACGACCGCGTTGTTGTGCTGTCCCATCAGATCTGGCCCGATGGTCTGGCGGACGTGGGGATCGATTTTAGTGCGGTGCATGGAACTTCGAAAGGCCCTGTCGGCTAAACCGCGATAATCAAACGGCATAAGTCTGATCCAAGAAATCCGCCGAAGCGTATCTATCAAGAACCCATTAGGAAGGAGATAAATATGCTCCCGAA
The DNA here is from genome assembly GCF_059612205.1 of Ruegeria sp. CDSA089. Lineage (NCBI taxonomy): Bacteria > Pseudomonadati > Pseudomonadota > Alphaproteobacteria > Rhodobacterales > Roseobacteraceae > Ruegeria > Ruegeria sp. CDSA089. The sequence goes on from NZ_JBXWQD010000013.1 coordinate 10,925, forward strand.
GAGTATTCTTGCGGCGACCCTTGGATTATTTGCAGCCACTTCGCTTCAGGCTGGTGTACAAATTCGCTTTATAGAAGGCGCACCCAAAGACCGTTTTGTTCTGACAAACGTCGGAGCTTGCGAAGTAGAAGCCTCGACCGTCAAAATTGACTTGTCGCAATCTGCCGGACGTTTGATTTTCGACGTTACCGAAAAGGGTGCGGGTGTAGAGGTCTTCCAACCGCTTGAATTCGTTGAGGGTGTTGATGCTCTGCGGCAAATTCCAGCTGTCGTAGACGGGCAAGAAACAATTGAACTTGAGATCGCCTCCCTCGCAGCCGGGGACACACTCGCCTTTACCATCGATGTAGATGACACTATCGGGCAACGCGAAATCACCGTAACCGGGTCGGAGATCGAAGGCGCCACGGTGTCATATACTGATGCGGATAAGACCAGTACTGCGACCTTCTCTTCCGAAGCACTTGTCAACGTTTCGACCAAGGACTGCTGAAAGCTATCCTACAATGTCGAATTGGTTGATCCGCATAGCATTCCTTGCGCTTGTGGTGGGCGGCGGCATCCTGATCGGGGCACTGACTGCACCTGGCGAATGGTACGCGCAGCTTTCTAAACCGGCTTTCAATCCACCAAATTGGATTTTTGGGCCGGTCTGGACGGTGCTTTATGTCTTGATCGCTATGGCGGGTTGGCGCCAGTTCGAAACAGACCGAAGCTCGACCGCCATGAAGCTGTGGTGGGCGCAGATGGGTCTGAACTTTTTGTGGTCGCCAACCTTTTTCGTACTGCAACTGCCATGGTTTGCCTTTGTCGTCATTGTCGCGTTGTTGGCTGTCATCGTCATGTTCATAGCTCAGGTCAGGACTTCAGATCGGGTTTCCGCACTGGCCTCCCTGCCGTATTTTGCATGGGTCGCATTTGCCACGGCACTGAACCTTTCCATTGCGATACTGAATTGAGAAGGATCGATATGCGTGCCAACTTCATTGGGCTTGTTTCAGGTTTTGTTATCATCGGATGCATGATGGCGCAGGCTGATGTAAAACTGACTGAAGACTTCTCCAAGTCTCCGGAGACGCGTTGGGACTACGTTGCCGACACCGTCATGGGAGGAGTTTCTTCAGGGCAGGTGCAGTTTCGTTCGGAAGGTAATGTTGCATTCGCGCGGCTGACCGGAACCGTGAGTACAGTAAACAACGGCGGCTTCATCCAGTTCCGACGCAAGTTGCCTGATCGGCCAGGTACGGGTGTATCAGGCGTCAGGCTATTGGTCCGGGGCAACGGCGAACAATACTTCGTCCACCTCAGAACACGGGGTACGGTGCTTCCGTGGCAATACTATCAGGCCGCATTTGCAACTTCTAACGAATGGACCGAAGTTTATTTGCCTCTGTCAGGCTTCAAAGCTTCAGGTGCCATGTTGCGCGCTACTCCGGTTGCGGACGCAATCACCTCAGTTGGAGTTGTAGCGTACGGGCGAGAACACGAGGCCCGCGTAGATGTCAGCGAGATCGGTTTTTACTGAAGGCCTCCCAAGAGAGGGCCGTGGTCTTCCAATAGGTCTGCTTTACACCGCTTGAGATCGAGTTGTGCCAATGCCTGAACGCGGATGTGCAGTTCCTTCATTTTGGGTGTTGAACCTGTCTTTTCTGAGCGAACATTTGCAGCGTACGGCGTTCCGAAGAGACAACTCCACAGGCAGTTTTCAGTTAAAAAAACTTAATCAAAGCAAAATACATTCAGCAAAAGACAACTCCCACATGAAGCTCATCTAAAGGAGTGAGTATCATGAAGAGGATTGCAGCTTTGGGCTTTGTTGCCCTGACTCTATCATTTGTTGGCACTGGTGTATTTGCGGACTGCTATTTTAGAAACGATGCGGTAACCGGGATGGAGACGATCATCTGTGAGACAGACGGTGGCTTTTCCAGCTGGGGCACAATGATCGCCGAAGCTTGAGCGTTTCGGGGCATACCACTAAACTTTCTATTCATTAGCCTAAATCAGATCGAACTCTGAAATTGGTAACACTAAAGCCAAGGAACAATCAGCGCCGAGAGTGGTGACGCGACAAACCCTTCAATAATTGTTGCGCGATACGGGATCTCGGGTCTCGCTGCGATACAAGAAACTGCTCCGGTTCTTTGCCTTGGTTTGCGGCGCTGGATATTTCAAACTCACGCAACCTGGCGCCGATCCTTGGCGTTCTCCGTCCCTCTGACCCGGCAATGTGATGGCCTCTGTAGTTAGGAGATCAATCGTTCTTTGTATTGACCCATCACGACCCCGCCCCACCTTTCTAACTCAGTTAGGAGCATCCTGAGTGTTAGTGAGGACCACCGCCTTATTGATTTTTGCTGTGTCGACCCCGGCCACGGCATTGCAGTTGCGCGAAACAGGTCGTTACGAGCTCAACCAACCCGCAAGTCTTGACTACGATCCGACGTTTTGTGGCTTGTGGATCGCGAACGAGGGGCCCGAAGCAGTTCTTGTCACACTGCAAGGTGATGAGTTGCGCCGCATATCCAGCGATCTCTTCCGTATTAAAGCAATTGCTATCGAAGGGGATCACTTGTTGCTAGGCGACGGTCTCGGCAGCCTCCAACGTGTAACTACGGAAGGTGTCACTTTAGCAGCACCCTTTGAGCTTGAAGGTGGTTTTGCGGATACCGAAGGGATCGCAATCAATGCCCAGGGGCAGATCGTGACCGTCGAAGACGATCCCGAACGGTTGTCCTGGTTCACTTCAGAAGGCGTCCTTACGGCAAGGTTGGATACCATGAAGCTCTCTCCTCCCTTGAGTGAGCCGCAGGGCATCGCGATTGACCCGCGCACCGGTCACATGTTGATTGTTGATGACTGGGAAGGGTCAAACAGCTTGTATGAGTTTACGGCAGACGGCAGACTGCTCGCCCAGCAAAGTCTGTTGGAATTCGGCGTTGATCCAGAAGGCATCGCCATTAGGCTGGGATCTAACCAACTGTTCGTGGCATTCGACGGCGGCGCGAAGATTGTGACATTTGACTACACGCCCACCTTGCCAGCAGGATCACCGCCGCTTCCCCCGGGCGGAGACTGCATGATGTTCTAAGAATTTAGCTTTGTATTCAGGCTGAAACTGATTTTTGCCTAGTCTCGTTCGCTGTCTAAAGCTTCCCGAATGAGCGTAAGATTGGGTAGCGAATTGTGAAATGGGCCTGACCCGAGTTCTGATAATACCGGAGCCAGGGACTCGGACATCCGCTCCGTACAAACTCTCATAAACTCCGCGCCTTGCGGCGTTGACCGGGCAATTTTGGAGCGCTTGTCGTTGGGGTTGGTTTCAAGGGTGATCAGCGCATTGTTTTCAAGGCTCGCGAGCATGTGCGTCATCGACGTTTTGGGCACTTGAAACGCGTTCGATAGCTGCAGCGGAGTTTCTCCCTCGGGACGCCGGACCAGATGTCCTAATACTCCAAATTGAGTCGCTGTCATTCTTCCGGGCAAGAACGCTTCGAGCTTGGTCGAGATCAACTGATTGATGATCCCGATCTCGGTGAAGAACCGGTAGACTTCGTTGGTCTCATCTTCAGGCTTCATTCAGAATTCGGTTCTCCAGTGGCCAGCGGGGTGTGGCAATTGGCTCGGGTCCATATCCCAAACGCAGCAACATTTGCACCGTGTGGCCCGGTGACGCAAGAAGCTCATGCGCCAGAGCGTATTCATTGGCCATCTCAGGATACTCCTGAAGGGCCTGACTGACCGGATGAACGCCCAGGCCCATTTCGGTTGTCTTCAGATAAAAACGCATCAACTTACGTCCTGTGTCAAGTTGGTCCGTTCGAGTGTTGGTGGCAGTCGTGAGGACTGCGTATTGCGGCGTCGCGTCTAGCATAGCGAAGTAGCCTCGCATGTGAGACTGAGTGCCTGGGTGGTCAACATTCATAAGGGTCTCATTGTCTAACAGGCCGGAAAGACGCAGCGCTTCCAGCATGGAATCGCGTAATTCAATCCCGTCGGGATTGGCGTTTATTTCTGCTTTCCCGATCCGCATGAGGTCGACGGATTCTTTCAGGGTCTGCGGTGTTCGCATTTCGATTTCGAAAGCGCGTTTCGTGAGGTTTCGAACACTCACCACCAAATCTTCATCGGTAATCAAAGTTGCATAGTTGCCAAGCGTAGACACTTGATCGGCAGAGAGGCGCTGTTCAGTGTACGGTTCTTTGTTGGAATGCCGTTTGAGGATTTGATCTGAGAGTGGATCGGGCGCTCCGCCAGGAACAAACACTGCTTCTGCGATAGGTCCGTCATCTCCATTTGGCAGTATCTTGACCTCGGTATCAAATCCCTGTGCACCTGCCGCCAGGACCATCGTCTCAACAAATGCGCCGAGGCCAATATAGAGCTGGCGGTGGTAAGGATCGGTTTCCGGAAGCTCGCGATCAGTATCGCGGTGGATGCGAACCTTGTCTTGCCCAACCAACTCGACGAGCCAAGGTTGCAAGTTGTGTGGGTTGGGGGCGAGAATTGCGTAGGACAAAGCGGCTTTGCGTGGGTCTTCGTACGGTTTTGGCGTCCACGGAGCCAGCGCGTCATGCGGCGTGCGTGTAGCGAGGAACGCAACCGCACCCGTTGCCGCCAGAATTGTGCCTCCGCCTAGAATCTTAAGAAAACGTCTTCGATTTGGCATCTTGACTCTCCAATAGTACGATATCGAACTAAAATAATGCGAAATCGTACTATTGCAACCCCAATCGATGCAATGGTTGGTTGAGCGACTAGAAAGAAGAAATCAGAGCAGCCGGAGGCAACTGCGGGTTGCCGTGGTAGACAAGCACTCGGAGCGCCTTCAATGCCAAAAACAGGCAGTTACTTTAGCTGACTAAAGACCGGATACGAGTCGGTCAGAGGCTGTTGAGCCGATGTTTTTCGAGTATCCCGCAAAGCATAGCCTGTGCTTGCAGCCTATGTTCACGGTGACGTTCACGGGCGGTATCTGGACGACCTTCACTGATCGCTTGAAAAACAACCCGGTGATCTTCATTGGATTTGACGGGCAGGGGCCTGATGAACAACGTCGTTGCGCGCGCGCGACGCACCTGATCGCTCATCATGGCGACAATCGCTTCGACACGTTTGTTGCCGCCCAACCGAACAAGCTCCTGATGAAACAACTCGTCGGCCTCGGCCCAGGCTTCAAGGTCTTCGGCTTCGATGGCTTGGTCCATCTTTGCAATTGATCCGGCAAGTACCGCCAGTTCATCTTCCGAATAACCCGCTTCGGCAGCGCGCTGCGCTGCGAGACTCTCGAGTTCCGTTAGGATGTCGTAAATTTCACGCATGTCATCTAATGAAACAGGCAATATCCGCACGCCCTTGCGGGGCCGCATCTCAAGCAAGCCCTTACTTTCCAACATCAGCGCAGCTTCCCGTATCGGGGTGCGGGACATGCCAAGTGTCTCTGCGAGTTCCGATTCCAGATGGTCAGTTCCGGCAGCTAGTTCGCCAGACAGGATCATCTGTCGCAAATCCCTAACAGCGCGTTGGGTGTTGGAAAGAGTTTTTGCGTCCTGATCCTTCACGGCGTCTCCAGGTTGATCTTTCGTCCCTCCGCAGCTGAAAGGTAGATGCTTTCTTCGATGCGGATCACGTCCAAATAGTCTCGGGCCGTATTTTCCAGCGGCGTGCCCTTTACAAGGCCTGAAACGACGTGACTTTGCAAGGCGTGTACGCAGTCTCCTCCAAACCCATCATGATCGCTGGGGGGGAGAATCTGCTGTTTCTCCCGTTTCCCAAAGGCGCGAAGGTCAACTGAACCGTCACCGTTAAGAAACAGTGATCCTTCGCTTCCTTCGATGAGAGCCTCACCCATGGTTTGACGCAGGTTTTCGGCACTGTGGTCAAGGCACCTGTTCCCATCGAACAGGGCTTTCAAGCCCCTAGGGTGATCAAACAAGATGAAACCTGCATCCTCGCCCGAGATAATGGGATTAACTCGGCGCAAGTCCGCATAAACTGCACTGGGCGCATCGAACAAAAATCTGAATGTATCTACCCAGTGAACCGCTGTTTCATGCACCAGAAAACGTGGCATGTCCTGAAAGTACGGCTGCCGGTCAAGGTATGCATGCGGTCCCTGTCCGTCGCCAGGCCGAAGCCGGAAAGTCGCTTGTAGCGGTGTCCCAATTCGACCCCCGGCCACTGCCTCTTTGATAACGCGATACCAAGGCTGGAAGCGAAAGTTCTCGTGTACAATGATAGTTGCGCCTGCCAATTCAGCCTCGGAGACGATCTTCTCCGCTTCAACTAGAGACAGGCAGAATGGCTTTTGGCAGATCAACCACTTTATTCCAAAGCGCAGTGCTGTTCGGATGGCGTCGGCCTGCGCCACTGGTGGTAGGATGATGTCCACGAGATCAGGTTCTTCGATCTCCAACATTTTCGACAGATCGTCATAAGCCGTCAGTCCTGTTTCCTTCGCCTTTTTTATATCGCGGTTGCAGGATGCTACCGGAATAACACCGGGCATTCGGGACCAGCTTTCGTAGTGGAATCTGCTGAAATACCCTGCACCCACACACGCGACCCTGATTGCTTGTTGAGTATTCATGTGCGCAACGCTTCCAATACCGATGAGGCTGCGTCCTGCGTTCCGGCGGTGCCACCTAGGTCACGCGTTAGGTTCTGTCCGTTCGCGGTCACCTTTTCCACGGCTTCACGCAATCGTTCGCCGTCGTTGGACAGGCCTGGGTGATCATGGGTCAAACCCAACCATTCAAGCATCATTGCTGCGGACAGAATCATCGCAAAGGGGTTGGCAATACCCTGTCCTGCAATGTCTGGAGCGGAACCATGGCAGGGTTGGAATACAGCGTGATTCAACCCGATATCCGCTGACGGAGCCAGTCCAAGACCGCCCATAAGACCTGCACCAAGGTCGGAGAGGATGTCTCCGAACATGTTCTCAGTGACCAAAACATCGAATTCCCAAGGTTTTTGAACCATCCACAGAGCCGTTGCATCAACATAAGCGTGGTCTGCCTGCAATTCGGGAAAATGGTCGGCTTCCGCATCAAACATCGATCTGAAGAACGCAAAGGCGCGGAATACATTGGCTTTGTCGACACATGTAACTCGACCCCGGCCGCGCCCGGTTCTTTTGCGGTTCTTGGCGAGTTCAAACGCGAAACGGAACAGTTTTTCGGACACCTCACGCGTGATCAGCAGAGTTTCACGTGCTTCGTGTTCAGTAACTTCACCAGTGCCTTGGGTAAAGAACAGTCCTTCTGTGCTTTCGCGTATCAAGACAAAGTCGATCTCTTTTTCGGGAGGCAGCGCCAAGGGGGTCATTTGTCCGCTTCTTACTTTCACTGGTCGCACACCAGCGAAAAGTCCCAGTTGCTTTCGCAGATCAATCTGCGGTGAGATCTCGGTTCCGTCTGGGTATCGAACATCCGGCAAGCCCATTGCAGACAGCAGAATCGCGTCAGCATTGCGCGCGGTTTCGAGTGATCCAGCCGGAAACGACTCTCCAGTTTTGGCATAGTGGCCTGCGCCCGCCGAAGCATCTGTAAATACCAGCTCGTAGGTGGAACTGCTGCGTGAGAGCTCACGCAGGATTTCAAGCGTAGGGGCCATAATTTCCGGGCCGATCCCGTCCCCGTGGAACACCGCAACATCGTACGTTTTTTTCATCTTAGCCCGTATCCTTCCCGTTTCGCATTCATAGCGCGATAGCAGCATTTACTACAGCACGTTGACAATGCATTCTGTAACGTATACGCAAATAAATGCAATAATAAACGCAAAGCTGTTTGGGAGGACTTGGAAATGAAACTAAAGCTAGGGCGGTTCGCGGCCGCAGCCGTGATGGCGACCGGTGTTGCAGGCGCAGCTGTTGCGCAGGATTACCCCTATCGTGATATCACCACAGCTGTGGTCTGGGGGGCCGGTGGCGGGACCGATACGATCAACCGTATGATCATGGCCGAGATGGAAAAACACCTCCCGGTCTCGATCAATGTGATCAATCAAACAGGTGGTGTCGCAGGCTCCAACGGGATGGTCTATGTCATGAACCAACCAGACGATGGTTATACATTGGTTGGTCTGTCAGAGTCGAACGTCACCGCTGCTGTGCAAGGTGGTTGGGATAAGAAATTTGATTTTTGGTATCCGTTTATTGTTGGCGGATCACCTGATCTGATCTCGGTTCCGGCGGACAGCCCTTACAATACTCTGGAAGAACTGGTCGACGCCGCGAAAGCTGCTCCTGGCACTATTCCAGCGGCGGCTTCCGGCGCAGGTTCGATCCACCACTTGAACCTTCTGGCCATAGAAAAAGGGTCCGGTGCAGAATTCAAGTTTGTTCCATACAAAGGCTCAGCGCCAGGGCAGGAAGCAGCGATAGCGGGGGAAGTTGCGTTGGTTGTGACTTCACTGGCTGAACAGGCTCCGTTGATCGAAGGCGGTCAACTTAAACCGCTTGCTATGTTGACGCCCGAGGACGCGCAGATCGCAGGAGCAACAGTGCCATCTGCCTTTGGCATTTATGACGGTCTCGATCGGTATTTGCCGCTCAAGCAGGCCATCGGGTTTGCTGTTCACAGTTCCGCCGGGGACGACGTAAAGGCCGCGCTTGGTGATGCCTTCGAGCAAGCGATTGCCTCCGACACCGTCGCTGAATGGGCCTCTGCCAACAATTATGATGTCGGTGGTCAACACGGCGAAGAAGCTCAAGAGCTGTTTGCCAACCTCGAAGCTACCTTTGCCTATACCTTGCAAGATCTGGGCGCTGCTACGGTCGATCCGGCCTCGCTAGGTATCGAGAAGCCATAATCCGATCACTTTTGAAAGGGCGCGCCTGATCGCGCCCTTTCCCTCGGGAGGCAGGCAATGGACAATCCTGGCGAAACACTGGTCATGCGGACGCGCGACTTTTGGGCAGCAATTGTCCTCATAACAGTGTCCGTCTTTTTCCTTTGGAAGACGTTGGACATTCCACTTTGGGGTGAAAACCGCGCAGGTGTAAGTGGATCGGATTGGTACAACTCGGCTGCAATTGTACCGCTGTTTATCTTCGGAGGGTTGCTTGTGTTGTCCTTCGTCTTGCTAGCCATTTCGATCCGTTCAGGTGGAGCTCAAAACGCGCTTAGCGCTGTGCGTATCGGATGGGATAAGTCGGAAGCCTATCGAGCTTCAACAATAGGCCTGATCCTTCTTGCATATGTCTTCGGGCTCGTTCCCAGAGTGGACTTCATTCTGTGTTCTGGGTTGCTGATTACAGCTTTGACTTACGGCTACTACGGAGGTCATGCGCGGCGTGCTTTGGTGGCGTGCTTTGCAGTAATTGCTGCAGGACTGTTTGCCTTCATCGGCTTTCCGGCACAGATGGATTGGAATGCGCACGGCGATGATTGGTTCACGCTGATCCTGTGGATCGTATTGACGCTGTTGGTGCTGGCCAAAGCGACTACCGAACGCGTTTTGCGCTACGTTCCATTGGTGGCAATACTTGCCCCGCTCATCCTCGTTTGCGCGATGGCCTTTGTTTTCCGGCAGAACGTGCCCGCGCGCGGAGGGCTGATCTTCAAGCAAATCGAATACCACTACTACGTGACGCTTCGTCCGCTATGGAAAGAATGACCGGATGGACTTTATCCTCTCGCAACTGGCTGGGTTTGGGACCGCATTCTTGGGCCTGGCAGTAGACCCGCTGACCTATCTGTATCTGATCGTTTCCGTGTTCCTGGGCATCACGTTCGGCGCATTGCCCGGCCTTACGGCAACCCTGGCTGTGACGATCCTGACGGGTTTCTTCGGCAACAAAATCCCGCTCGACTATTCGCTCATCGCTTTGCTCGGGGCCTATGTCGGCGCGATTTACGGCGGCTCATATCCGTCTATTTTGCTGAACATTCCGGGCACGGCAGCCAGCGCGGCGACGGCGATGGATGGCTACCCTCTGGCCAAAGCGGGTCGAGGGGGCGAAGCACTAGGGCTGACCACAACGGCCAGTTTCATTGGCACAGTTATCGGAACCATCACGCTTTTGATTTTTGTCTGGGCGCTGCTTTTGGTTTCAAAGAACATCGCAAGCCCAGAGAAAGCATTGCTGGCCCTGTTCGGCATTTTGCTTTCTGGCACTTTGATGAGCGAAGACCTGGTGATTAAGGGATGGATCGCCGGTCTGATTGGGCTTGCGATGTCCATGGTGGGCCTCGACCCTCTGTTGTCTGAGCCGCGCTATACTTTCGGTTGGTCTTATCTGATGAGCGGGTTTCAGGTTGTGCCAGTTTTGATGGGGGCCTTTGCCATTCCCCAAATCATTGACGGTTTGAGGCACGTTGAGGCCGGGAAAGTTCTGGCCCTGAAAGGCCGCATTCTTCCGAACCTACGCTCCATCCGACGCTACCTGCCCACCATTGGCCGGTCAGGAGTGATTGGAACTGGGGTAGGAGCGCTTCCTGGCGTCGGCGAAGATGTCGCCGGTTGGGTCAGCTACGGTGTTGGCAAGACCGTTTCTGCCGAGGGCGACAAGTTTGGAAAAGGGTCATTGGAAGGTCTGCTGTGCTCTGAAACAGCAAATAACGCCTGCATTGGGGGCGCGCTGATCCCGCTTTTGGTTTTGGGCATTCCCGGTTCACCACCCGCCGCGGCTTTGATGGGGGCTTTCAAGATCAACAACGTGATCCCAGGTCCGACAATAGACCCCGAGATCATTCTGCGCGTGGTTGCAATTTTAGTGCTGGCCTCCCTGACAATGTTCTTAATGGGCCTGTTCACTGCTCGGGTCTTTATTAAAATACTCGCCATCCCGCAGACCATCTTCTTGCCCGTCGTAATGGTTCTGACAACCATTGGGTCTTTCAGCGTTGGTGGTGGCATCAATGATCTCTACCTGATGCTTGGAGTAGGCGCCGTTGCCTATTTCATGAACCTGATGAAATACCCAATCGCGCCGTTGGTGATAGGCGTTATTCTGGGCAGCCTGTTTGACGAAACCTTCCGTCGGTCGCTGTTCCTGTCGGATGGGGATCTTTCGGTCTTCTTTTCTCGGCCTGGTGCGGCCATTCTGCTGGTGCTCAACATTGGTCTGATCCTCAGCCAACTGCCCTTCGCAAAGCGCGCTTTTTCACGTTTGAAAGGACTTTCTGTCTGATGTTTGTAGTCACTGTCACTTTCACTCTCAAACCCGGTAAGAGAAGCGCTTTCTTGCCGCTGATGGTAGAAAACGCTTCAACTTCTTTGCGTAGAGAACCCGGATGCCAGCAATTTGACGTATGTCTCGGCGACGATCCCGAGACAGTTTTTCTCTATGAGGTTTATGATGACAGCGCGGCGTTCTCTGCCCACCTAGAAAGCGCGCATTTTCAGTCCTTTGATACGGCAGTGGCTGATATGATCGCCACCAAGGTTGTTCACCAGTATTCCGAGGTCATCCGATGAACGATTGGGAAATCCATGCCGTGAAATACGCGGATCGCAACGCCCGGACGCGAGCTGATAGTTTCATCATCGATGATAATCATGACGCGCCTCATGCGATGGATTACTTCGTTTGGGTGCTCAAACGCGGCGACAAAGTCATTCTGGTCGATACTGGCTACGATTCCGATGAGGCCGCCGCCCGTGATCGTCCCATCGCGATGGATCCTCGCGAGGCGTTGCGGCCCTTAGGCATTGCGCCGGATGCGGTGACCGATGTCATCGTGACCCATCTTCACTATGACCACGCTGGGGGGCTGCATATGTTCCCAAACGCGAAGTTGCATATGCAGTCGGCGGAAATGGCCTTCGCCACCGGCCCTTGCATGTGCCATGACCACCTACGTGCGCCTTTCACGGCTGGCCATGTTTGCGAGGTCGTAAAGCGTCTCTTTTCAGGCAAGGTCGTGTTCTACGATGGAGAGGCTGAGATTGCAGATGGGGTTACGGTGCACTGCATCGGTGGGCACTCGCGCGGGTTGCAATGCGTTCGCGTTAGAACGGCAGCCGGGTGGATGGTACTCGCCTCTGATGCCTCGCATTATTATGAGAATTTCATGGCGCGCAAAGCTTTTCCTATCGTCGTCGATTTGCAGGACATGATGGATGGCTTCAAGACACTCGAGAGGTTGGCCTCGCATCCTAGGCTTATCGTGCCCGGCCACGATCCACTTGTGCGTGCGGTATATCCCGTAGGCGCGGCACCCCATATCCGTAGGCTGGATCCAGGGCCGACGCGGGACATTGAACTATGAAAATCGGTGTCATAGCGGACGACTTCACTGGTGCGAGCGACATTGCGAATACCTTGGCGAAGGGTGTTGAGCCGGAAGGTGGGTTACGAACAGCTCAATTTCCAGGTATTCCGACGACCCCAGCCAACGAAGAGATCGAAGCGGGCGTCATCTCGCTCAAGAGCCGCACTGCACCGGTCAAGGAAGCCGTTGCAGACAGTTTGAGTGCCTTGAGGTGGCTCGTGGACCAAGGATGCCAGCAGTTCATCTTCAAATATTGCTCGACATTCGATTCCACGATGGAAGGAAATATCGGCCCCGTTGCGGAAGCGTTGGCCAACGAACTGGGCGCGCAAAAAGTGATTTTCTGCCCGGCCTTTCCGACAACGGGACGCACGGTCTATCACGGTCATCTTTTTGTGCTTGGCAGGCTGTTGAACGAGTCCGGGATGGAAAATCACCCCCTTACTCCGATGATGGATGCGAACATCAGGCGTTGGTTGCAGCATCAGACCGAGGAAGCGGTTGGGTCGGTGCCAGTTGACACCGTGAAGCAAGGGCCAGAGGCGATTGCTGATTCATTGCGGAACGCGGAAGAACGATTTTTGATTGGCGATGCGATTTCGGACAAAGATCTGTTGGCTTGGGGCGAAGCTCTAAAGGATGCCGAACTCATCACCGGGGGATCGGGCATAGCATTGGGCTTAGCACGAAACTTCTTGGGAGAGACTTCATCCAAAAGTACTGGCAGCGAGTTCACCGGTTTCGCTGGGCCTGCCGCGATCCTTGCCGGGTCGTGCTCGGGTGCGACCCGAGAGCAGATCAATGTGCATGCGGAATCCAATCCGACGTTCGCCATCGATGTTCCGGGTGTTATGTCCGGGGATGTGACCACACAAACGCTTCTGGATTTCTTCGCAGCGCATTCGGGGCAGGCTCCGCTCGCGTACTCGTCGGGAAGTCCTGATGATGTGCGTGCGATCCAAAGTCAATTCGGTCAGGAAGCTGTAGCGGACAGGCTGGACAATCTCTTTGCAGATACTGCGCGAGAGCTTGTTCAGAAGAGCTACAAGCGATTGGTGGTGGCAGGAGGGGAAACCTCGGGAGCTGTTGCCAAGGCCATTTCTGAAGAACTCGGGTCACCTGCCATGTCAATTGGGCCAGAGATCGACCCGGGTGTGCCAGTCCTAAGCGTTGGAAAAACTAAACCTATTGCGCTGGCTTTAAAGTCTGGAAACTTTGGCGCTTCAGACTTCTTTGCAAAAGCGCTCAGAATGATGGAGGCAGGCAAATGAGTTCGGATGAAACGGCGCTGCGGCAGCAGATGTCAGAGCTGTGTGCCTCGCTGTTTGCGCGTGGCTTTTCCGTTGGCACAGCTGGCAATGTCTCGGCACGACTTGATGACGGAATCCTCATGACACCAACCAATTCGACCTTGGGCGATATCGACCCCGAGCGCATCGCCAAGATTGATTTGGATGGGAACCATGTCTCCGGAGACAAGCCGACCAAGGAGGTATTTCTGCACCAAGCCTTCTATGAGACGCGGCCAGAAGCTGGAGCAGTGGTGCATCTGCACTCGACCTGGGCAACTGCACTGTCGTGTCTGGAAGACACCGATCCCAATGACTGTATTCCACCGCTTACACCATACGTCGTAATGCGAGTAGGCACGGTCAAACTAGTTCCATACATCAAGCCGGGTGATCCGAAATCCGGTGATCTGATCCGCGAACTGGGTGGCAACTATAGTGCGGTTCTGTTGGCCAATCACGGACCTGTCGTATCGGGAAAGGACCTTTCCTCGGCGGTCTGTGCAGCAGAAGAGTTAGAAGAAACAGCCAAGCTGCTCGTGGCTTTGCGGGGCCTGCCAACCCGGATGTTGGATGCAGCACAAGTCGCAGAACTCAAAGAGACTTTCGGAAGGATGTAGTCGAACACCGAGAGGGAGTGTGCAATCTTTTGGTCAAATCGAGCAAACTAATGCGCAAGTACCACGCAAGTTATGGGCGAGAAGACCTAAATTTAATGAATAAAATCAATATTATGAGCGCAGTGTTATGCGCGCCTACAGAAAATGTGGGATTGCGCACAACACTTCTCGCATCCAATATGTCTGCGTAGTTTGCCCAAGATTTTGCGCTGCGCGATTGTCTGCCTTGGCGATGAATGCAATCAATTTTTGGCGAAATCGTTGCGGCTATGGCCCTTTGCGTTACTCAATCCCGCAACGGGGCTTCCTAGGGAAACTTAAACTATCACGCAGGGTCTGCGATGCGCACAACCCGGACTTTTCTAAGTATGACGAACGGCTCACAGCCGTCGTTCAGAAGTATCCTGATGAATGACGAATTTGGAGATTTGAGAGCTGCGCCTCTAGGATCGCTTCATCAGAATTGAACTTCTCAACACCGACAGTCCGCCCAAACTCCAGCCAACCCGCCGCATGCAGGATCAGGTCGGCCCTTCCCATAAAAGATGCTCCGAAGGCGCTGGCACCTTCATATCCAGCCTGAGCGTCATTGATCTTAGAAGAAGTGACCAATCCGTCGCCACGGCAGGGGACCCCAAGTCGGCGCACCAGCTGGCAACCGGCCAATTGGGCCAGGTGAGATTCTGGCGTTCCAAAGATCGGGCCCATGAACTGCATCGAAAACGGGGTTGCGAAGATCCCGCCGACCACTGGCGCCCCAGGGCGATAGATTTGCGTCAAAGCCAGCCCAACCATGATTTCCGCAAGCCCTTGCGCCAGCGCCCCGGCAACGGTTACCGGTGCCGTGGCCCCCATCATCATGTAAGAGGCAACAAGGCTGGCCTGACCCAATTCAGCCGAAGCACGCAGGCAGCGCAGGGGATTGGTCTGAAAGACCAACGGGGGCGTCAGATTGATCAAATGAAGCAACCGACAGTCTTCGTCCGTATCCTTGACCCCAGCCGCGCTAGCCACCTCGCGCAGGGCGTCTTCGGACAGGATGGTGCCCATCATCGGCTTGTTCGAAAGCGCCAGATGGGCGCGGGCGAGCTCCATGTAGGGCACCAGTGCGTCCCCGCCGTGTGCGATGCAAAGCTGAAAGCCGGTGCTGTCGATTGCCGGCGAAGCATCGCACAGGCGCACGAGTTCGCGGTAGTCCTCGAGGGTGCCCTGGCGAATGGTGTCGTTCGCGTGCCGGACATTCGGAGGGCCATAGAAAGGGACAACCACCGGGCGGTCGCCTCCGACTGTGACCGAAGCCGCTTCGGTCTTTCCTTGCCAGATAAAGGAGGCGGGCGCACGCGCAATCAGACCGCGCAGACGGTCAGCGTCGATACGAACACGCTCGCCTTCGATCCGTGCCCCGACCGACGCCATGGCGTTGAGGCTGCCGGGATCCCCCTGCAACTCAACCCCGATTTCATCGAGAATTTGGGCTGCCTGTGCTTCGATAGAGGCCAGGGCTGGTTCGTCAAGCAACGCGTAGGGGAATTGCATTTCTGACCTCACGGGAGATTTCCTGGATGAGCGCCTTGACTGCATCACTCCGGTTCTTGGGGCGAGTGCGCGCGATATAGGCAATGGAAGGCGGCTCGGGGAACACATCTTCGACAACCTCCAGGTCAGGCGACAGGTGCAGCCCGTTCATCAGCGCAACCCCCAACCCCGAGCGCACG
This sequence comes from Ruegeria sp. CDSA089, assembly GCF_059612205.1. Classification (NCBI taxonomy): domain Bacteria; kingdom Pseudomonadati; phylum Pseudomonadota; class Alphaproteobacteria; order Rhodobacterales; family Roseobacteraceae; genus Ruegeria; species Ruegeria sp. CDSA089. The sequence continues at coordinate 26,773 of NZ_JBXWQD010000013.1, forward strand.
GACGATAGGATACCCGCCGCACTAGGGCATTCGAAGACCGTTTCAAACCGCTGCCCATCCCGCGCCCCTTCGGCACTGGCCCAATGTTTGTAGAAACAGTTGCTGTCAAAGGCGAGAAACGGCACTGGAACCGACAGGTCCAATGGAAGGTCATGCGATTTGATCCAATGCAACTGGTCTTCATAGAGAACCAGATCGTCAGGGTGCACATCACGGTTGAAGACCTGCATGACCGCAACGTCGATTTCACCGGCCTCCAGCCAGTCTGCGAGGGTCAGGCTCTGGCTGATCCGGGTGCGCACCTGGGTTTCCGGGTGCAGCCGGGTGAAGCGGCCCAAAATGCGGGCCACGTCGCCACCCGTTGTGTCTTCGGTCATGCCCAGTTGGATCGTGCCCTTGAGTGGTTTCTTGCCCAACGCCGCCAGCGCCTCGTCATGCAGATCCATCATGCGCTGTGCATATCCCAGCAACCGCTCACCCGCTTCAGTAAACAGCGGTCCGCCTGCACGGCGCGCCAGAAGATCGCAATCCAGCACCTTTTCCAACCGCCTGACCTTGTGGCTGACCGCCGGTTGCGACAGCGCAAGGTGTTCGGCCGCGCGGGTAACGCCCCCATGAGACGAGATTGCCAGAAGCGCCCGCAGGCCATCTATTTCCAGCCGTTCAGCCATGACACAGCTCCATTCGCATTTCTTATTGATTCATGACAATCATTCATTTGATAGATTGATTGCTCTGAAACTACAATCGGGGAAAGTCAGAAAACGGATTGAAACATGACAACCGATGCAAACAAATCGCTTGAGTGGGGTGGAGCCATTTTGTCCATCGCCTATTCCCTGCTCATCGCCTCCAACACTGGATACGAGGTGCTGTCCTTCGTGTTTTTCCTGTTGGCGGCGCTGCTGCTTTTCACCCTTGCGGTGCGAAAGCAGATGTGGGGCTGGACGACGATGCAGGGCTTCTACATTGCCACCGGCACCTACGGCATCTTTGCCTGGAGCGTCTGACCGTTCCTGCGCTCACTTTCCTTGAAATCATCCCCGAATGACTGGCCGACCAGCCCACCAAAGCAGGAGAAATATCATGACCCAACTTGTGGACCAACACTGTGTGATAAACGGAAACCGCATCGCCCACGGCGTGCATGGTGAAGGCGAACCTGTGGTCCTCATCCACGGCACTCCGTCCTCGTCCTGGATCTGGCGCAACATCCTACCTTCGTTGGTCGAGGCCGGACACAAGGTGCATGTATTCGACCTGCTCGGCTATGGTCTGTCGGAACGTCCACGCGACCCGAACATCGACACCTCGGTCACCGGGCAGGTTCCGATCCTTGAAGGGCTGCTCGACATCTGGGGGTTGGATGGCCTGCATGTCATAGCTCATGACATCGGTGGTGGTATCGCCCAGCGGTTCGGCATCCAATCCCCTGAGCGTGTCCGCACGCTGACCATGATCGACGTGGTAAGCTATGACAGCTGGCCCTCGAAGCGTACCCATGAACAGATGCAAGCGGGTCTTGAGAAGCTGATCAAGGCGCCGGATGCAGAACACCGTGAGCATTTCCGGGAATGGCTCTATTCGACAGTGCAGAACAAGAAACGTCTCGCCGAGACCTCGATGGAAACCTACCTCGATTTCATCTGTGGTCCCGTAGGACAGGGCAGTTTCTTTCAGCATCAGGTTATGCACTACGACCCCAAGCATACCGATGAGGTAGCACCGCGCTACGCCGAACTCGGTGAGCGTCCGGTCCAATTGATCTGGGGCGCGGATGACGCCTGGCAGGTGGTCGCGTGGGCCTGCAAGCTGAGCGACGCCATTCCCGGCTCGGAACTGCATGTGCTCGAGGACTGCGGCCACTTTTCGATGGAAGACCAGCCGGAGAAGATCTCGGCCCTGCTGGTCGACTTCCTCAAACGCAACAGCTGATCAGACTGGGTTGGGTCGACTGTATGTTGGCCCGCCCAAATGCCTAACACGAAGAGGCCCAACTAAGTGTTTTATGCACCCCGTGACCCCGGCATCAAAGATATCCGCGCGCGTCAGAACCATGTGGGCTATGGGATGGGCCTTGGCGTCATGCTTCTGGACGATGCCTATCCGGGCTTCCCCGGTGACGTGCGAAACCCAAGCGCGTTTCCCTTTCCGATCCAGTATGACATCGCCACGGAAGTCAGCAACAAGACCTTGGTTTGGGACCAGGACAAAACACCAGTTCGCGCGCCCATCATTGCATCCGCAAAGCGGTTGGAAAAATACGGGTGCCGCGCCATTGCCGCGGAATGTGGGTACTTTGCCTATTTCCAGCAGGAGGTGGCCAACGCCGTTAGCGTGCCGGTGTTCACGTCCAGCCTGCTGCAGGTGCCATTTGCCCAGACCCTCATAGGCAGCAGTAAGAAGGTGGCAATCCTGTGTGCTCAACGCCGCTTCCTGACGGATCGCCACCTTGAGGCTGTCGGAATTGATCCGAATTCCAATCTAATCATTGGCGGCGCCCAGGACGAGCTGGGGGTGACCGAGTTCGACAAACTCTGGGATCCGGAAAAACGCCCGCAAGAGCCGTACGCACGTTACGAAGCCTGCGAAATACAGATGGTCGAAGCGACAAAGGCACTTGTGGCACGTGATCAGAACATTGGCGCCATCATCTATGAGTGCACAGTAATGCAACCGTTTAGCCGTGCCGCACAGCGCGAGGTGGGTCTACCTATCTTCGACTGGGGAACCTTACTACACTATGCCTACTCGGTGGTCGCTGCCCGAGACTACTTTGGGCATGTTTAATCGGGTTTGCACGAAAACATGGCTGACCAATTCCATAGCTGACAAACTTTGGTGCTCAGCCTGTTGCTCCAACCTAAACTCTTGAAAAACTATCTGTCGATAGGCCAATCTCAGCTGCAAGAACAATCCGAAGTGCCACCTATGGATCCCCGAATGCGGCTGATCAGAACATGTTTGATTTTGGTAGCGGTGATCGCAGTGACCATAATGGGGTTACGATTGACGTTTCCGCTTCCTGAAGAAAACTTTTCTGAGCCAACGCTGAAGGAAGATGCCGATTGGGTCGGACCACTGGGTGCAACAATAAAAAATGCACTTGAACGCAATCCCGGGCTCGACGGTGTAAGGCCGTTAGGAAATGGACGTGCAGCCTTTGCGGCCCGGGCGATCCTTGCAAGAGAAGCGACATCCTCAATCGATGCTCAGTACTACATCTGGCAAGATGACGTGACCGGCCTGATGCTTTTGGAAGAGCTCAGAGCAGCAGCAGAGCGCGGCGTGCGCGTTAGATTGTTGGTCGACGATAACGGTATCTCTGGATTGGATGGTTTGCTCGCCGAACTGGACGCCCTGCCACATGCAAATGTACGCATTTTCAATCCGTTCACTTTGAGGAACCCAAAACTTCTGTCTTATGCATTTGACTTTGGTCGCCTGAACCGGCGGATGCACAATAAATCAATGACTGTGGACGGAGTCGCCACGATTGTTGGCGGACGCAACATAGGAGACATCTATTTCGACTACGGGGCGGGAACGCACTACCTGGATGTAGACGCGATAGCTATTGGCCCGATTGTAGATGAGGTATCGCAATCCTTCGACGCATATTGGAACAGTGCTTCCGCGTACGACGCGGAGTTATTTTTGGAGCCTTCGTCGGAAAAAACTCTGAAAACGAAGGCAGACGCCGCGCGCCAGACTGCGGTTGGCGCAGGTTATCAAAGGGCTATTCAGGAAAATGAACTGGCCGACCGGATATCGGCGCGCGATCTGAAATTCGAATGGAGCGAAGTCACTCTTTTCGTCGACGATCCGTCAAAAGGGCTGGGCGAAGTCGAGAGTGGAGATCTGATTGTCGAGCAACTTATCGAATTCGCCAAAACCTCTGAGACCTCGCTAGACCTTGTCTCAGCGTATTTCATTCCGGGCGAAAGAGGCGCGGAGGTTTTGGAGGGGTTGGCAGAGTCCGGAGTGAAGGTCCGCATTCTGACCAACTCATTGGATGCCACGGATGTTATGCCCGTTCACGCGGCCTATATGCGTTACAGGGAAGACTTGCTGAACAGCGGTGTAGAGTTGTTAGAGCTTCGAGCTTTGCGGCGTGAACATCGCGAGCGCAGCCTGCCCGAGATGCTGGCCGGATCGGCCTCCGGTTTACACGCAAAAGTCTTTGGATCGGATGGAGAACGGATCTTTATAGGCTCTTACAACCTCGACCCCAGATCCGCACGGCTGAATACAGAAATGGGCCTTATGATCGAAAGCCCAACTATAACTCAGGCGCTTGCGGAGCAATTGAACCGGCCTGAGTTTTCTTATCGCGTCGAACTCAACGACAGCGGCGAGATGATATGGTTGCAAGAAGAGAAGGATGGGACTGTCACCATTCACTCCGTAGACCCTGAAACCAATGGTTTACAGCGTGCCCTGACAGCCGTGGTCAGGTGGCTGCCGGTCGAATGGATGCTCTAGTCACCAAACGACCGACTATACATTGGCCTGCGGCCAGAGACACCAGTGCGTGATCCGACTTACAGAGAATTCACAATGGCCCTGGCGTAAGCTTCCATGTCGATACTCGCGCCTCCGGTTGCGTACCAAACGACGACTGCGTCTTTTCCTGGCGAGACATAGATGCCTTGGCCATTCATCCCACTTTTGTAGAAATCGCCATCGGCAAAAACGGCATCCCATTGGTATGCGTTTGCCATCGGTTGTTCACGGAATGCTTCAGAAAGGTGCGGGCCAAGTGTTCCCTTCATGTAGTTTTCGGCGATACCCGCTGTTTGGATCGTGTTGATCATCTTTTCAGATACAACGCGATCTGATGCTGTCTCGTCCCAGCTTGGCGTGTAGAGCAGGCCAATCTTTGCCATGTCGATCAAGCGGCTGCTGATCAGACCGTGTATGATGCCGTTTCCTTGAGGTGACAGCGCTAGGGTGGCATCTCCAGTCATTCCGGCTTTGCCCCAGACCCGTTCCGTGATCGCTTCGCCAAGTCGCTGGTTCGTAACGGATTCAATGACAAGACCAAGCATTTGTGTGTTTGCAGAGGAGTATTCGAAGGCCTCAGCCGGTTCCCGCAGCTTGGGTATAGCAAAGAGGGCTTCGTTATGCGTTTGCAGGACGCCTGCTTCGTTCGGAACACCAACCTCAGCCCTGACAAAACGCCCATACGGTGTGTCGCCCTTGCGTGAAAGGGGGTTCTCTTCCAGATCCAAACCAGACTGCATGTTCAGGACGTCGATGACTTTTATGCTCTCCCAAGCTGTTCCTTTGGTGCCATCTACATAATCGCCAACCGTTTTCTAAACGTCGATCTTACCCTCATCTTCCAATTGACCGATCAGCAAGCCTGAGAGGATCTTTGCATTGGACATCCAGACGTGGTTGTCCGTCCGTCGCATTCCTGGGTATACCTCGTAAGCGATTTCGCCGTTGTGAAGAACCATAACGCCCTGCACCGTGGAATCGTCGGCATTAATCATCTCGTCAAGCGAGACAGCCTTTCCATCAGCGCCAGGGACACTCGTGGCACCTATGGCATCGTTAAGGTTTGCCGCAAGCATCGCGACGGCCCCGTCGCGGCGAACAACCGAACTTGGCAGGAACTCGGCGAGGTTCATGTACGAAAACGCCCCGGCTTCGGTAATGTCGAGGAACTTCTGCAAATTCCATTCAGAGCTCAGGTCGTAGGCTTGCTTGGCTGTGTAACCATTCCTCAGGTCGCGGATGGAAAAATCTTCTCGCGGCGTTGCGTATGGGTCGTCTTCAGCATGTACAGGAGAAGTTCCAAGGCTTTGCATAATCAAACCTCCAATAAGCGCAAAAACTGGAAAATTGGACTTTGAAAGTAACGAAGTGTTTGGCATCGCAGTATCGCTCCAAATGAGTTGCAACTGAAGTACGGCCGCGGAGGGCTTGCTAAAATCTGGTTTTCAAAGAACGGAACAACGTAATTCTACCCGGCAGGATATAGTCCGTTTTCTCGGAAATTCGAGAATTACTGCCGTTCCACCTTACCTGGTCAAAAATCCACTTTGTTCGCATTGTAGTCATTCTGTGAAATTGGGCGAATGTCTGCTACGAGCCCACAGTGGCAACGAAAGTGGCTTTCAAGTTTATGTTGCCCAGTCAGTATTGAGTGACTGAGGGTTCAGGTTGACACATCGCAAACCAGCCTGCTCTGATCGAAGCAATTTATTTATGTCCGTAATCCCATTCGGAGGCATCAATGAAGTTTTTTAAGTCTCTCACAGTATTCGCTTTTGCGCTGATGCCGCTTCACGGCGCTGCACAGTCCCCCTCGTTGCAAGACGCCTTCGAGCGTTTCCCTGAGTTTCCCGGCACAACTGTCTACGTCGGTGGAGAAGTTCTCACCATGAATCCGGACGCCCCGGTGGCTGAAGCGGTGGCGGTCAGGAATGGTCGAATTACTGACGTTGGAACCCTGGAGGAAATCGAGGGTCGCCTACCCGAAGGTAGCTATGCAATTGACCGCAGCTTTGAAGACAAGGTCATGGTGCCCGGGTTTATTGAACAGCATTTGCACCCGCTTCTGGGCGCGCTTGCGATGATGTCGGATGCCATCATTTCCATCGAGGACTGGCAATCGCCAGCGGGATTTGCGCCTCTTGCCAATAGCGAGGAGGAGTTTCGCCAACGTCTGTCCGAGGTCATCAACACATATGATCGAAGCAGCGGGCGACCGCTGATGGTCTGGGGGTATCACGCGTCATGGCACGGCGACATGAGCCGTGTGATTTTGGACGAACTGGCCCCCGATATCCCGCTGGCTGTATGGCAACGCTCCACCCACGAGATGTACTTCAACTCGGTTGCCCTCGAACAACTTGAAATCACCGAAGAATACATTGCCGGCTGGTCAAGCGAACTGGCCCGGTCTCAAGCCAATCTTGAGAAAGGCCTCTTTCTTGAAGCTGCATTCTGGGAGCATGTGTTCTTTGAGAAGTTTGCTCCGGTCTATGCATCTATCGACAGGGTCATGGAGGCGCTGGAGTTCACAGAGGACTATTATCACCGCAGCGGGATCACGACCCTGGCAGAGCCTGCTGGCCCTGTGGATCAGAACGCCCAAGCTCTGGTGGCAGAAGCGTTCGGGCCAGACGACACGCCGTTCAACTTTTACTTTATTCCGGACGGTCGAACGCTTGGGAGTATGTTTCTGAACACAGAGGGCCCCGAAAAAGTACTGGCCGAGACCGAAGCTATGCTAGCGTGGAGCGAAGGCCGAACCCAGTTCCTACCTAAGCAAGTCAAGCTCCTGTTAGATGGTGCGATCTTCAGTGAATTAATGATCATGCGCGACGGCTATCTGGACGGGCATGAAGGTCAATGGATTATGACGCCTGATTTCTTCAAGCAGGTGTTCGACCTTTATTGGGACGCAGGTTTTCAGGTCCATGTTCACAATCTAGGAGACGGCGGTCTGGACATCCTTCTTGATGCTCTTGAAGACGCCATGCAGCGCAATCCGCGATATGACCATCGCACCGTCGTGGTGCACTTTGGCTACGCTCAACCAGATCAGATCGCACGTATTAAACGTCTTGGCGCGATTGTCAGTGGCAATTCCGTTTATACGCCGACGCTCGCAGATCGGTATTCCGCAGGCAGCGTGGGTAGCGAGCGCACAGAGCGCATGGTGCCACTAGGTGACGCTGTTCGGGCAGGTATCCCCTTTTCGATGCACTCGGACATGCCGATGGCTCCTGCAGAGCCGCTGAAGTACATGTGGGCAGCTGTTAATCGGATTTCCACGAGTGGTCGTGTCGTTGGTCCGGACCAGCGCATCAGTGCAGAAGACGCGCTGCAAGGTATCACTATCGGTGCAGCCTATTCCCTGCAATTGGAGGATGAGATCGGTTCCATCGAGCCTGGCAAACTGGCCAACTTCACAATCCTTGAAGAAAATCCGCTAACTGTGGATCCTTTGACGCTGGCCGATATCAATGTGTGGGGAACTGTACTTGAAGGCCGTCTACAGCCCGCTCCTCCTGCAGCGGGAGAAGACAATGACGAAGCCGATGCAGGCCAGTTGATCGATAATCCGGAACGAGTGTTGATGGCGTCACTACGCCACGCACGCAGTAAGGCCCACTATCACGATCACTCGCAATCAACGCAGTCTAACGTCTATGATCCGCTCGGGATTTCGACCTTTGACTCTCGTTGATCGTCACTTGAACAAGCCGGAAGATTGCCCCAACTCGCTCCGATAGGCGCGGTGGACAATCTTGCATTTTGCGCAGGTGCCGAACCGTCCCACCCGCTGCGTTCTTGGGTGCCAGTTTTGTTCGCCCGCTGCCGGATTTTGGATGCCGATCTGATCGAGCCAAAAAGGGGCAGTGAAATGCGAAGAATAAAACTCTGATAATTGTGACTTCTGACCAAAGGTCATTCAATTGCGGTTTGAAATGTTGCGGTAAGCCTTTTGTTCAAACCGTGATGTGGCTCGGCTGAGGAACCGTAGTGCAATTCTGCCAAGGCAGCGATGTCATTGAAAATGACTACGGAGCCGCCTTCTTCGTTCGCGTAAACCAATAGTTTTTGGCAAAAGGCATCCAATCCAATTGCCGGAAAACCCGCCATTGCCACACCACCGGGTGCTGGTCCGCCGAATAACAAGAGAACAGCATCCGGTAGCTGCGCCCCCAGTTGGGACGCTTCGGCCGCAAAATCCATCTCCCCAAACCAGACTGTATCGTCCTGTCCCATCACAGCTGTCCTGAGACGTTCTACTGCCTCTGACACGCTGAGCTCAGATCGCAATTCGATGATGCCATAGTTTGCAAGTAATCCTTTGGTCGGTGCTGGTGCTGCATCCAAGTCGTTCAGGACTTCGAGCAACTTGTTCTCAAATGCATTCAACGCTTGGCTATTATTCAGACCATGACGCACTTTGAGAAACTGAGAGTCTGTGTATGCGATCTGCGGGTGATCATCCTGATCGAAGGAAAGAACGCGAAAAGGAAGATCCAGACCTGCTCGTACGTTCTCTTCCAGAATTGGCGTGTTTATCTCTGGATCAGAGAATACGAGTACACGAGACGCTGGCATTTCGACACCTTCGGCCTCGGCCAGGCGCGCATGATCTATCGATGCGATCGGAGTAGCTCCCGCATCGGCAACTGCCGTCTCAAGTTCTAAGAAGTTTTCGTCCACCGTGATCTGGACAGATGAAGATTGTGCAAAAGCGGATGTCGAAACTGCTAGTGTTGCAATCATCGAGAGAACAAAGCCAAACCTTACCATTTTGCCACTTCCTGTTTCAACGTACGTTTTTTCAGGGAAACCGCCGCCAGAGCTGCAATTGCAATCGCGGTTGCAAGATAAAAGAGAAGTATCCCTTTTGGGACGCCATCAAAAAATATGCTAAGTATGCATCCTGCGGCCAATCCCGAGATAGACAAAAATAGAACCCATAGCGCAGTGCGCTGTAAGTCCGGTTTCGCCACGGTCGCTGACCAAAACAAAGCGATTGCTACGTAAAGACCCATAATCGCACAGAAGACATGCGTCTGGCCCGTTCCTTCCACCGGAAGTCCCAGCAAAACTGGGATCGAACTACCGAATATCAGCCCGTACGATAATGCAATTGGCACGTGGCCAGTGGTAGTCACCAGAAGGTCTAACCTAGCATCCATGCAGGCCTCTTTCTCGTAGAGGTTTCGCTTTGCTTGCAAAACTCCTAATCGGTCAATTGGTGCATCCGATGATCCGTAACGGATGCCTACGCCATAGCCTGAAAGGCGTATCCGGCAGGCCAAGCCGAGCTTTCCAAAGAGCGAGCCAGTACTGCGCAGCCGTGCTCCGCCGCGCACCAAACTGGTCACAATGCGCCTTCGTCGCCCAGGAACTCGATACCAGCTGTCGTGCCATCACTGTAAGCAATGCAATTCCAAGG
>NZ_JBXWQD010000014.1:0-32784 GCF_059612205.1 Ruegeria sp. CDSA089
GTTTCACAACTTCCGCCCGGTTTTCAGGCGAAGGTTGATCTGGCGGCACAAGCCTGCGCGGAGTTCAACAACGGTCAGTTTGATTTAGATTGGGGCGCGGTCGAGAGAGTGGATCTCGACGGGGATCTACAACGCGACTGGGTTCTGAACGAATCTGGTTTCGCGTGCTCGAGCGCCGCATCTCTTTTTTGCGGAACTGGCGGATGCATGTCGCACTTCTTGATTGAAGAGGAGGTTCACTCCTTGCTTAACCGAGGCTGGACGGTCGTTGACTTCGGGCGTCAACGCATTGTCCTTGCGGATGTCCACGGAAGCAATTGTGACGGAATAAACCCGACGCCTTGCGCATCAGCCAGTGTTTGGGATGCGGAAGCTAAGACGTGGCGTTCATCGGCTGGTGATTGGCAGTAAACTGCAATTAGGCACTGCAGATAAGCCTGAGAGCCTGTTTGTTCGATGAGTTCTCTGCAGCATGCAAACTTATGGGCAAATCGTACAAAGCTATGCGTAAATACCGCGTAAAAGTTTACGCAAAGTTCCAAGATTTTCTTTGGTCAAACCAACGTGGGCAATGCAGCGTTTTGCGCAGACCTACAGGAAATCGCCGGAGGCATTTTCGCCATCGGCATTCCCGATTCCGTCAGTCGAACCCGCCCGGTTTATGCCCGAAGAAGACCTTGGTGACATCCTCGATGATGTTCCACGTCACGCGGCTGCCGTCCCGGACGAAATAGCTATCTCCTACATCCAGATCGGTGGTGTGCCCTGTACTGTGGTCGATTATTTGGCAACGGCCGGACAGGATAGTCATCAGCTCATCCCCCTGTTCGGTGCATTCAAACACTCCTTTGGCGCAGCGCCAGATTCCGGCGCGTGTTACATGTCCGGGGCCGCCGTCGTCCATCCGGCCAGAGGCTTTGGGCTGACCTTCCAATATCTTGTAGTCGCTGCTGGGGTTGTCGAAAGGCCAGACCTCCAAGGGGCCGATTTCATCCAGCGTCGTGTATTTCCGCATAGTCGCTCTTTCATCTCTGTTTTGCGGGGCAGGTTAGCCGCCATGCTGCCGCAGGAAAGGGCCAATCTCCTGAAAAAACTCGTCAAAGCCCGCGTGGCCTCGGATCATGCAGTGATTGGCGCCCGGAAGTTCGACGAATTCTGCGGTTGGAACTTCGCGCGCGGTTTCGCGGCCTTCGCTGATCGGGGCAGCCATGTCATCTCTGACATGCAACACCAATGTCGGCACGTTTAGCCGTTGTGCATCCGCGCGGGCATCCACATAAGCGTTCATCTCCATGATCCGCAGCGCCGTTTCGGGGCTGGCCGAGATACGCTGCATCTCATCAAAGCTTGCGCCTTCTTCCGGGGTGGCGTCTGGCATGTAAGATGAGGTGAAGAAATGGCGATAGACCGGATTGGGTGAGCCCCACCCGGCGGATACCATCGCGCGGGAGGCCTGATAGAATTGTTCGGCTTCGGCATCGCCCCGCATCATACGACCCCGGACGTAGCCGCCCAGAAGGACCAGAAACTTGACGCGATCGGGGTATTTGGCCGCAAACCGGATCGAAAAGGCCGAGCCCTGACTGATCCCGAACAGGCCGAATTGATCCAGCCCCGCTGCATCGGCGACGGCGATCATGTCGTCGATCATCCGATCCTCTGAAATATCATCCACATCCCAGTCCGACAGCCCATTGCCACGCTGATCGAACCGCACCAGATGGCAAAGCTTGGACATCTCGGACAGGAAATCGCCCCAGACGGGGCTGGTCCATTCATACTCGATATGGTTCAGCCAGTTCGGCGCTTTGAGCACGGGCGTCCCTTGTCCGGTTGAGGCCCAGGCCAGATTGACTCCATCCGCCGATTTGCAGAACCTTACCCGCTGTTGCAGCGAGATATCGGGTGCCGCGCGCCGGGGGGCGGCCTGCGGCGACCAGTGCCAAACCCGGATCGGTCGGCTGATATTCTTGACCCTCTGCCCGCCCATGTCCCGGAACGGCGCATCGACACGATCCTGCACGGCCTGATGCACAATGTCCGAGACGCAAACTCCACCGGGCTCTGCCAGCCCCTCCAGCCTTGCGGCGACGTTGACACCGTCGCCAAAGATGTCGCCCTCATCGAAAATGACATCACCCAGATTGATGCCGACGCGGAAGCGGATTCTCTGATCATCTTCCAGATCAGTTTCATTCAGGTTCATCGCTTTTTGGATGTTCACGGCGCAGCGCACTGCGTCCTGAACGGAATCGAAGGTGGCCAACATGCCGTCGCCGGTGGTTTTCACTATGCTGCCGCGGCTGCGCTCGATTTCGGGGTCGATCAGTTCGCGTCGGTATTTCTTTTGCCGGGACAAAACGCCCAGTTCGTCCAGTTCCATCAGCCGGGAATACCCGACCATGTCAGCCGCCAGAATAGCCGAGAGCCGCTGTTCCATTCCCCCCTCCGTCTGCTGCACCTGTCTGGCGCTTGGGGGTCAGTATACGGGAAAGTGGCGGTCTTGTCGCAATAGCTAAGAGACGCCCTTGAATTAGTGGTTTCGCGGCAGGGCGGAATGCGTAATCTTCGGGGCAAACCGAAGGGTTGCAACCCATCGGATCAACGTCAGGATACGCACGGATCATGAAACTGGAATTCCACCATATCAACTATGTCTCGCAGGACGTGGAGCGCCTGCATCATTTCTATACGCACGTCCTTGGGCTGGACGACATCCCGATCGAGAATTTCCCCCGCCCTGATGAGACCGAAGACAGCGGCTATAGCGGCAAGATCCGATTTGCAACAGATGGTCATATGCAGATGCATCTGGCCGAGAAGGACCTTGGCGTCGCTTTCAAACACGGTGAGTCCATCAATCCGGTTGAACGCGGGCATATCGCCTTCAGAACCGACGATATCGAGGCTTTCAAGCAATTGTTGGACGGCAATGGTATCCCCTATTCCGACTATGGAACGGCCTTTGCCAAGGAATGGCATCAGGTGTTCTTTCAGGATCCCGAAGGCAATATCATCGAGGTTCATCAGGCGGTTTAGCGGTCGCTTGGGCAAAGCGGCGGCGGGTGGTGTCCAGATGCGCGGCCATCGCTGCACGGGCCTTGCGCTTGTCCCGTCTTTCGATGTTGTCGATGATGGCAAGGTGATCGGCGGTGGCTGTCAGGTGATGGTCGAGCTGGTTTTCTAGCGGCCACAGGTAGTGGTGGTTGAAGATCATCGCAATCGCGTCCTGAAAGCCGACGATCAACCGGTTTCCCGCGTGATCATTCAGGAAGCGGTGAAACTTGGTGTCCAATGCCGGGAAATCCAACGTGGAAAGATCGGCGCTGGCGGTCACAGCCTGATGCTCTTGCCGCAACCGTGCCAGACCACCCCAGAACGGATGCTGCTCCGGCAGGCAGCACAGGTTTTCCACCGCGCGGCTTTCGAACATGACGCGAACCTCGTGCAGCTCCAACGCATATTGGCGGGTGACGCCCTCCAGCACCCAGCGCCTGTGGTGATCCTTGCGCACAAATCCAAACCGGCTGAGGCCGATCAGAAACTCGCGGATAGTTTGAACCGAGACATCCAACTGCCGCGCCAGTTGCCCTTCGTTCAGCCGCGTTCCGGGGCCCAGATCTTGATTGCGGATCATCTGCATGAATGCGGCTTCAAGCGCGTCGCGTGTGTCCATCGTTTGGGCGGCTGAAAAGTAATCGGCCTGTTCTGGCAGGCGCTGCACGTCATAGCTCCGTCCTTGTCGGGCAAGCAAACCCCTTTTTTCCAGATAGGACAGAACGGCCCGCACTGTAGTGCGGCTGACCCCCAAATGACGCGCCAATTGCGAGATATTGGTGGCCTCTGCCCCGGCCATCAGCCTGTCCAGCATGGCGTTGCAGGCGCTTTTGAAAACTCGGTCCGGGCGTGGCAAACCTTTGGTCCTTGATGTTCATTACACTGTATTAAATGGGGTTAAAGACATTTGAGGGCAAGGGTCCGGACCCATATGATAGCGCCAACTCCGATCTGCTATATCTTCAGGATTTTCCCCAATGCCATATGTCCCCAGCGCCACCCGCTATGATGAAATGATCTATAACTCTTGCGGAAGCAGCGGGCTGAAACTGCCTGCTATCTCGCTGGGATTGTGGCATAATTTCGGGCATGATCGCCCCCATCAGTTGAAGCAGGAGCTGTGCCGCACGGCCTTTGATCTGGGGATCACGCATTTCGATCTGGCAAACAATTATGGCCCGCCGCCAGGCAGCGCCGAAGAGGCGTTTGGCGAGATTTTGAAAACCGATTTCGCCGCATACCGTGATGAATTGGTCATCTCATCCAAGGCCGGGTATGGGATGTGGCCCGGCCCCTACGGCGAATGGGGCAGCCGAAAATACCTGATCGCCTCTTGTGACCAAAGCTTGAAACGGATGGGGCTCGACTATGTCGATATCTTTTATTCCCACCGGTTCGACCCGAACACACCGCTCGAGGAAACGATGGGCGCGTTGGATCAGATCGTGCGCTCTGGCAAGGCACTGTATGTCGGCATTTCGTCCTATAACTCGCAACGCACGCGCGAGGCTGCGGCTATTCTAAAGGATCTGGGTACGCCCTGTATCATCCATCAGCCCAGCTACAATTTGATCAACCGTTGGGTGGAAACGGATGGGTTGAAAGCCACGCTGAAAGAGCTGGGGATCGGGTCCATCGCCTTCACGCCGCTGGCGCAAGGAATGCTGACCGGAAAATACCTGAATGGCCTGCCGGAAGGCAGTCGCGCCACCGAGGACAAGTCCCTCAACCCCGACCTGCTGACCGAAGCCACCATGCAGAATTTGCGCAACCTTGATGCCATCGCCAAACGGCGCGGTCAGACGCTGGCGCAGATGGCAATTGCCTGGGTGCTGCGCGAGGGCGGGATCACAACTGCTTTGATTGGGGCATCGCGGACGGAACAGATCGTTGACTGTGTCGGCGCGCTGAAGAACATTGAATTCACGTCCGAAGAACTGGCCGAGATCGACCTCTATTCCTCCAATGGCGAGGTCAATCTGTGGACCCAGTCCTCGGACGCCTGAGCCGCGACAGCAACAAAGGAAATCCCATGAACAAACCCGTAATCGGTTTTATCGGCGTTGGCCTGATGGGCCATGGCATGGCCAAGAACATCGTGGAAAACGGCTATCCGCTGATGGTGATGGCGCATCGTAATCGCCAACCGGTCGAAGACCTGTTGCAGCGCGGCGCGACCGAGGTTCATTCGGCTCGTGAGATGGCCGAGGCCTGCGACATCATCCACCTCTGTGTCTCAGGCAGTCCACAAGTGGAACAGCTGGTGCGGGCCCCCGACGGGATCATCGCCGCAGGAAAAAAGGGTTTGATCGTTGTGGATTGTTCCACCTCGGACCCGGTTTCGACCCTGCAGCTGGCCGAGGAACTCCGTGGCGCAGGCATGGACCTGGCCGACGCTCCGCTGGGGCGCACCCCGAAAGAGGCCGAGGCCGGAACGCTGGATGCCATGGTTGGCGCGTCGCCCGAGACTTTTGCGCGCATCAAGCCGGTGATTGACTGCTGGGCCGGGCTGGTTGTCCACATGGGTGAGGTCGGATTGGGCCACAAAATGAAGCTGATCAACAACTTCGTCGCCATGGGCTATGCGGTCCTGTATTCCGAGGCGCTGGCCGTGGCCCGAAAGTCGGGTCTGAGCGCGGAACAGGTGGATTCCGTTCTGCGCCCCGGTCGTTTGTCGAACGGGTTCTACGAGACCTTTATGAAATGGACGCTGGAGCGAGACGAAAACGCCCATCGTTTTGCCATCACCAACGCGCATAAGGACATGCGGTACCTTTCGAACCTGGCCAACAGCATCGGTGCGGTCACGCCGGTTCAGGCGACTCTGCGCAATGCCTTCGCGGCCATGGAGGCTGCGGGCCGGGGTGAGGACTACGTTCCCATGATGGCCGATTTCATTGCGGAAACAAACGGTTTGGGCGACGACGTCCCCAAAGCGTAGATATGCCGCGCCCGCAGCCATAGCCTGCGCGTATAAAACGTGACACACCTTTTCCTGTTGATCCAATTGGGAAGGGTGCAGGCGTGAGCGACAGTCCCGACGTGATAAGCGGGTCTCTGAAGCGACCCTTGGCGGTGGCCTTTGCGATTGGCCTTGCGCTCGTGATCATCCTGTCTGTGTTTCTTTACATGTCACGCGAGACCGGTGCGCGCATAGGTGAAATGCGGGTGGCGTGGCAGGAATACTCGGCCGAGACCACGCCGCGTGGCTATTGGATTTCAGATATCCGCGAGGATTTCGGCTATGGCGGCCTGATTCACAATTTCAAGAACTACGTCTTGCGTCATGACCCTGACTTGGGGCCGCGACTGCGGCGGCAATCGCAAAGTTTGCTCGGGACGATTGCGGCCTATCGCGCCTCGAACCCGTCTCCGACTGAACTGGAGGCCCTTCAACAGATTGAGGCCGTGGCGCTGGAATATACTGGCAATATTCCCCTGATTGAAGATGGCATTGCCGCCGGTCTAAGCGCCGAACAAATCGACGCCTCGGTCCGTGTCGATGACAATGATGCTTTGGCAGCGCTGGCAACGCTTGAAACCCTGTGGGTGCAGGAGCGTGACAGAAGCTTGTCCGGTATGGTGCGTGCCTTTTCGGATGGCGAACGTCTGGTGCGCAACTTCTCGGTCCTGTTGATCGGCTTGATTGTTCTGGTGGGGGTCATCGCTATCCTCACCACATTTCTGATCACCAATATCCTGCGCGCCAACCGCCGCCTGAAGGCCGAACTGGCGTTGCGTGAACAGGTAGAACTGGCCGAGCGCAAGCTGGCGCGTGCGGTAGAACAAAGCCCGGCCTCGATCATCATCACGGATACTGATTTGAAGATCGAATATGCCAACCGCAAGTTCTTTGACCTTAGTGGCTATGGTCCACACGAGGTCTATGGCCATTCGCCCAAGATGCTGCAATCGGGACATTCGGGGCAGGGGGTTTACGGCGACCTGAAGGCCAGGCTGAGAAACGGTCAAAGCTGGTATGGTGTGTTTCGCAACCTGCGCAAAGATGGGACGCATTACTGGGTCTCGACCGCGATTTTCCCGCTGGTCGATCAGAATGGCAGCATCACCCACTATATCGGTATCGGCGAGGACATGACCGAATCCCGCCGCACCCGCGAGCAATTCGCGCAGGTGCAGAAGATGGAGGCCGTGGGCATTCTGGCAGGGTCAGTGGCGCATGATTTCAACAACGTGTTGATGAGCGTCATCGGCAATGCCGAGCTGATCGAACTGGATGCCGAAGAAAACGAGGACATCCAGACCTCGGTCGATCATATTCGTATCGCGGCACGTCGGGCGCAGGCGCTGGTACGCAAGATGCTGACCTTTGCCCGCCAACGGCCCCGCAACCCTCAGCGCGGGGACATTGTCAAAGCCACGCAAGAGGCGCTGGACCTGATCAAGGTCGCCGCCCCACCCAGTGTTGAGACCCGCTTTGACATCGACATAGATCAGGCCTTTGCCGAGTTTGACGGCACGCTGTTTTTCCAGACATTGCTGAACCTGTGCCACAACGCGTTCGATGCGATCGGCGATCACCCCGGCACAGTTGTGTTGCGCATCAGCCAAGCCGAAGACACTGCACTGGACGACCTGCCCGACGATGCGATCGGCGTAGTCCGGTTGGACGTAACCGATGACGGGCCGGGAATGACGCCCGAAGTGCAGGAGAAAATTTTCGAACCCTTCTTCTCGACCAAACCCGTGGGTAAGGGCACTGGTCTGGGCATGGCCATCGTCCGCAACAGTGTCGAGGAATGCCGTGGTCGGGTCGAATTGCATTCAAAGCCCGACAAGGGAACCCGGTTCAGCCTGTTCTATCCGATGATGCCGGTTCTAAGCGCGCAACAGCAGGAAGAGGCGCGCGCCGTCACGGGGGATGAGCACATCCTGCTGGTCGATGACGACGAAAACATCCTGTATGTCACGCGCCGGTTGCTGACGCGCTATGGCTACCGGGTCGAGGCCTATTCCGAGCCGATGCGCGCGCTGGATGCCTTTAGGGCGGCCCCGGACAGCTATGACGTGATTGTGTCGGATTTGATGATGCCGGGGCTGATGGGGACCGATCTTATCGCGTCTGCACGGGCTGTTCGACCGGATGTTCCGACGATTCTGGTCAGTAGTTATTTTGATGACGCAGAAAGCCCGGCTGAAGGTGATACAACGGTTCGAGTGCAGAAACCCTTTGATGTTCAGAGTCTTGCGCGGATTGTACGATCTCTTGTTCCCTGACGCCTGTTACATTTCTTAACAACTTTTCACGTCTTTTCATCGCGTCCAAATCAGCACGACACAACTGCCCCCTAAGGTTCGCCGTACCGGTCCTCGGCCAAACCGAGTGATCGGAATAGCGATAAAGGGGCTTTTAGATGACAACCAAAGCCAGAACATGGTTCTCGGCGCTGTCGACAGTTTCGCTGCTGACGATGAGTGCTGCGTTCCCGGTTCACCAGGCCCTGGCGGACCAGCCGGGCCCGGTAGAAGCCATAGAGTTCGATCCAGCCAAGGCGGCCCTTGGCAAACGACTTTTCTTTGATCCGCGCCTGTCCGGCGACGCTGCGCTGTCCTGTTCCAGTTGCCACCAGCCGGAAAACGGTTTTACCGACGGGCAGGCCCTGTCGGACGCCTATACGGGCAACCTGCATTTCCGCAACGTGCCGACGCTGATCAACAGCGCCAAGCGCAAGGCATGGTTCCATGACGGGCGGATAGGCACCAACCTGAATGACGTGACCCGCGAAAGCATCACCGAGACCTATTCCATGAACATGGACATGCGTCTGATGCAGGAACGCATCAAGCAGGACCCGGTCTATGTCGAGATGTTCGAAGCTGCCGGATTTGGTGAGCCTTCGAACGGTGGCGTGCGTAACGCGATCCCGGAATATCTGAAAACGCTGATCTCGCGCGGTGCGCCCTTCGACACCCGCGAGATGTCGGACGAGGCCAAAGCGGGGTATGAGCTGTTCAACACCAGCGGCTGTAGCTCGTGCCACTCGGGCGAGCGATTCACTGACGATCTGCCGCACAATATCGGCGTTGGCGACAATCCCGATATCTGGGCGGATCCGACCCGACACATCACCTTCGTGACGATGATGAAGTTCCTCGGCGTCGAGAACTACATGAACCTGCGCGCCGACCCCGGAGCGTATATCCGCACCCACACCGCCGACACGTTCGGCACCTTCATGACCCCCACGCTACGCGAGCTGACCTATACCGCGCCGTATATGCACAACGGCACGATGGAAACGCTCGAGGACGTGGTGGCCTTCTACAACGCCGGTGGCGGTGACGATGAAAACAAGGATCCGCGCATCAAACCGCTGAACCTTTCCGAGACCGAGCAAGCACAGCTGGTGGCCTTCCTGAAAGCGCTGTCCGGCGAGCCGCTGACCGGTCCTGACTTTGTCGCCGAGGATATCGATACGGATTATGCGCCGATCGAAAACTGGCGCGAAACGACAAACTGAGGAGTGGACCCATGAAAGACCTTAAGTCTTACCTTTCAGGCACAATCGCCACCGCTGCCTTGTTTGCCGCCATCAGTTCGCAAGCGTTCGCTGCGGACAGTATCGCGATTGAGGCCGGTATCGGTGGCGCAGACCCCGACCCCGATGCGCCGCTGGTGGCGCTGGGCGAGCCGCCCATCCCGCTGGACAACCCGCAGACCGAGGCCAAGATCGAACTGGGCAAGATGCTGTTCTTCGATCCGCGGCTGGGCGGGAACGAGACAACGCCATGTTCGGCCTGTCACCTGCCGGATGTGGGCTGGGACGTCGAAGCGCCGATCTCGTTCGGTTATCCCGGCACGACTCACTGGCGCAACAGCCAGACCATCGTGAACTCGGCTTACTACGGCAAGCTGTTCTGGGCGGGATCAAGTAAGAGCCTTGAAAGCCAGGCCAAATCCGCTGCAGGCGGTGCAGTCGCCGGCAACGGCGAGGCCGACATGATGGAGGCCCGTCTGGCTTTTGTGCCCGAATACGTTGAACGCTTTAATGACGTCTTCGGCGATCAGTGGCCGCGTATCAGCAACGCATGGCGCGCAATCGCTGCGTTTGAACGCACCATCGTTCAGACCGACACACCCTTCGACAACTATCTGCGCGGGGATGATGCGGCGCTGAGTGACGAACAGAAACGCGGGTTGGAGCTGTTCACCGGCAAGGCGCAATGTTCCGAATGCCACAACGGCGCGCTGCTGTCGGATGAGAAATACTACAACACCGGCGTTCCACCTTATAGCGGCTGGGAAGATGACGGTCTGGCGCAAGTGACCTTCCGGTATGAGCTTTACTCCAAAGGCTCGACCGAGGATTTCTATCGCCACACCAAGGACGACCCCGGCTTCTATTTCCGCACCAAGGAAAAGGCCGATCTGGGCAAGTTCCGCACACCGAGCCTGCGCTACGCCCTCTACACCGAACCCTACATGCATAACGGCATGTTGGAGACGCTTGAGGACGTAGTCGAGTTCTACAACCAGGGCGGCGGCGAGAATGAATTCGCAGCAACCAAATCCGATCTGATCCAGCCGCTTGGCCTGAACGATCAGGAGAAAGCGGATCTGGTCGCCTTCCTGAAATCCCTGTCCGGTGACGA
This sequence comes from Ruegeria sp. CDSA089, assembly GCF_059612205.1. NCBI lineage: Bacteria > Pseudomonadati > Pseudomonadota > Alphaproteobacteria > Rhodobacterales > Roseobacteraceae > Ruegeria > Ruegeria sp. CDSA089. The sequence continues at coordinate 10,672 of NZ_JBXWQD010000014.1, forward strand.
GATTCTGGTCGAAGAACCCGATCTGCCGGATTACCAGCCGCTTCCCGCGGCAGCAGAGGAGTAAGCGTCATGAAAGATCATAACGCAACCGGATGCAGCTGTTCGGGTGAGGCCAAGAAGGCCTGCACCGTGAACCGCCGCCAGTTCCTGTTCGCCTCGGGCGCAACAACCTTTGCCGTGATGGTGGCCATGCCCACTCGCCACGGTCAGGCAGAACAGGTGCCCGCATTGGTATCCACCTATCCGCGCAAGTTGATCGGCAAACTGTCCGAGCTGGAACAGGATGTCCCGGTCGAGTTCTATTACCCCGACGAGGGCGACTACTCGGACTCGATTCTGGTCAAGACCGGCGTGGAAAGCGGCGGCGGCATCGGCCCGCAAAAGGATGTTGTGGCCTTCAACCTCACCTGCACCCACCAGGGCGGGTCGATGTATGACAGCTACAAGCCTGAGCATAAGGTGCTGGGCCCATGCCCGCTGCACCTGTCCACCTATGACGTGACACGGCACGGCATCCTCGTCTCGGGGCAAGCCTATCAGTCGCTGCCGCAGGTCCTTTTGGAACTGGACGGTGATGACATCTACGCCGTCGGCATGTTCGGCCTGATCTACGGCCGCTACGACAACCTCATTGCATAAGGGAAACGGAATCATGGCAACCCCGTATTACGTACCCGAAACCAACGTCCCGCTGCCGCCCAAAGGCGCCGAGGTCATCTCGACCGCCTGCGACTACTGCATCGTGGCCTGTGGTTACAAAGTCTACCGCTGGCCCGTGACGGCCAAACCCGGTGGCCCCACCGCAGACGAAAACGCATTTGGCGAGGATTTCCCTGTTGCACCGCTGGGTGCATGGGTCGCGCCGAACCAGCACAATATCGTTCTGCACAAAGGTCAGCCGCACCACGTGGTGATCATCCCGGACAAGGACACGCAATACGTCAACACCGACGGCGACAGCTCCTTGCGGGGCGGGTGTATTGCGCAGAAATGCTATAACCCGCAGACACCGACACGTGACCGTCTGAAGACACCGCTGATGCGGATCTACGGCACGCTGATGCCGGTTCCGTGGGATCTGGCGCTGGATGTGGCGGCCGAGGTGGGCAACCACGTCATCGCCAAGCACGGCACCAATGCCTATGGCGTGAAAACCTTCAGCTATCAGTATATCGAGAACACCTACGCGATCTCGAAATACGCGCTGCGCCATATCAACACCGCGAACTTCACCTTCCACGACACGCCGTCCGACGTGACCTCGACCCCCGGTTTCCGGGATGCGGGGTTTGACAACTTCGGCCCGTCCTACGAGGACTGGCGCGATGCGGAAACCCTTCTGGTTTGCGGTACTGACCCGTATGAGACCAAGACCATCCTCTATACCCAGTGGATGATGAAGGGGATGCAGAACGGTCAGAAAGAGATCTATCTGATCCCGCGCAGCTCGGCCGGTGTGGCCCATGCGGTCAAGATGGGCGGCCTGCACATCGACGTTCTGCCCGGCACCGACCTACTGGTCGTCAACGCCATTGCCCGCGTCATCGTGGAAAATGGCTGGGAAGACAGCGACTGGATCAAGAAATGGGTCAACAACAAGTGGGAAAGCTCGTCCGGCTTCGGTCAGGGCACCCGCAACACGCCATGGCAGTGGCGTACGACCTGGGGCAAGTTCCAGACCAAAGGCTTTGAAGACTGGAAAGAGTGGCTGCTGTCGCAGGAAGAGTTCGCGCCCGAGACCGCTGCCGCCATGGCCGAAATCGACGTGCAGAAAATCTATACTGCCGCCGAATGGCTGGCCAAACCCAAGGCGGATGGCACACGGCCCAAAACCTCGGTCATGATCGAGAAAGGGTTCTACTGGTCCAACAACACCGGCAACACACAGGCGATTTCCGCACTGGGCATCATCTGTGGCTGTGGCGGTCGTCCGGGTCAGGTCATTGGCCGGGCCGGTGGGCACCAGCGGGGCGGCGTGAAGGGCGGGAAATACCCGCGCAACAAATCGCCCGAGAAACTGCCCGGTCGCCGTCGCCGCGCCATGGATACCGACCGGTATCTGATCGCAGGTCATACTCGTATGGCCCATGTGATCGGCACCACATGGATCCAGTCCATGTGCGGCAGCCAGCAACTGGCCGACAAGTTCGAGGAACTGACAGTCCGCAACCCGCACCAGATCGCCAGCTTCGACAAGCAAGAGATGATTGACACGCTGAAGGCCCGCGCCGACAGCGGCGGTATGGTGGTCATCAACCAGGACATCTATCTGCAGGACCCGATCGGCAACCGCTATGCCGACATCGTGTTCCCCGCAGCGACCTGGGGTGAAGAGGACTTTTTGCGCGCCAATGGCGAACGTCGTCTGCGTCTGTACCAGAAGTTCTATGATGCCCCCGGTGCGGCCAAGCCAGACTGGTGGATCATCGCGCAGCTGGCACAGCGGATGGGCTTTGACGGGTTCGACTGGCAAAACTCGAACGAGGTTGCCGAAGAGGCCGTGCGCTTTACCCGCGGGTCGCGCAAGGACTTCCACGCGGTCTACCGTCTGGCCAAGAAAGAGGGCAAAGGTCTGCACCAGAAGGTCCGTGAATTCGGCACCGACGGTGTGCAATGCCCGGTCATGCTGGATGCCGATGGCGTCACGCTGATTGAAACCAAACGTCTGCACGACACAACCCGCGAACTGCCCGAAACCGGTGCGGCTGGTGCGGATGTGTTCAACAAGAAGCTGACGCATTTCAACAGCCAGACCGGCAAGTGCAACATCCAGAAATCGCCGTGGAACCTGTTCTCGGACTATTGGGAATGGCTGAAACCCAACAAGGAAGAAGGCGAGCTGTGGGCCACATCCGGTCGGATCAACGAACGCTGGCAGTCCGGTTTCGACGACCGCCGCCGCCCGTATATCGTGCAGCGCTGGCCGGAAAACTGGGTTGAGATTCACCCCGACGATGCGGCCGGGCGCGGCATCGAAAGCGGCGACTATGTGATGGTCTACTCGGAACGCGTTCCGGGCAACAAGACCACGCTGCTGGGAGTGGAAGGCGACGACTTCCAGTTCTCGAAACTGATGGAGAACGGGCATATCGAATTGACCAAGGCGGCGATCACCGCCGTGGCCATGGTCACGCCCGCCATCAAGAAAAGCGTGGTTTACATGGACTTCCTGCACATGCAGCAGCCCGCGAACGCGCTTGAGGGCCGGATCGTCGACTGGATCAGCGGCAACTACAACTACAAGATGGGCGTTGCCAAGCTGCGCAAACTGGGGCCGAGCCCCTACAAGACCTCGTTCCGTACGATGTCCTTCGCACCGCGCGACATCGCCTGACGTGTTTCCGGGGGGCGGTCGCCATGCCGCCCCTCGGGTCTGGTCCCACTGCAGAAGGGACCTCTGGGCCGGTTCCCCGGTTCACTGGAAGGCAGGCTTCGGTTGGGAAACCTGCCTTCCATTTTCACCCAACCCCTCCCAACAGCAAACATGGCAGACCCGATATGAACATGCATTCCGATACCGCCCTGCGTGACGAGGCCACCAGCCTGTTCTCTGATTACGCAAAATCCGACTATGACGTGATCCGCCTGCGCGCCATTCAGGCCCTGAGTGCCATTGGCGCCGCCAATAGCCCGGCTTTGGTCGAGGCTTTGCTGGATGACGATGAAGACGTCCGCCAGGACGCCGCCCACGCACTGGGCGCGCTGGGCGTGCAGGACGCCGCACCGCAACTGCTGGAAAACCTGATCCACGATCCCTGCGGTGAGGTGAAACTGGCCTGCGTCACCGCTCTGGCCGAGTTGAAATCCGAAGACGCATCTCCCTATCTGCGCACGCTTGTGACTGGACGCGGCGAGGACATCACGTGGGATGAGGATGAGCTGCATCAGGACGAATGGGACGATTGGTTGGACACTCAGATCGCCTCGATCAAAGCGCTGGGCCGGATGGGTGATGTGGCGGCGATCGAACCCATCGTCATGGCCCTGATGGATGAAGACGGGCAGGAACTGGGCGATGTAGCCTGTGAAGCGCTGGGCCGGATTGGTGAGGCTTCCGTGCCGACGCTGGGCGTGTTCACCCAATCCTCGAACCGCCGCCTGCGCCATCGTGCCTTGCGGACGCTCGCCGCCATCGGTGGGGCCGAGGCCGAAGCGATCCTGTGCAAAGCCACCACCGACAAGGATGGGGCCGTGCGTCTGATCGCTTATGAGGCGCTGATGCCAACCGATGCTGCTCTGGTCGAACAGGCGCTGACGGACGCGGTCGAGGACATCCGCATCGCGGCGCTGGAGCAGGCCGGGTTCTCGGAACCCGAGCTGCTGGACCGCATGATGCGTGATCCTGGTGCCAAGGTGCAACTGGCGCTGATTGAGCGGTTGGATCGCACCACGCCGATTGCCGATCAGGATGATCTGCGCTGGCAAGTGCTGGATTTCCTCGCCACCGGTCAACAGCCCGAAGTGTCCGCGCAGGCGCTAGGCCTGCTGGCGGCGCTGGCTCCGGAATTGGTGGCGGATCGGCTGAATGCGCTTTTCTCGGTCGATGCCGATGACCTCAAGGCCGAGCGCCTGCAATGGGCTATCGTCGATGCGCTGGCGACCTCGCCCTTGCGCGAGGCGGCGGAATGGCTGCAACGCGCCTGCCGCGCGCCGTTCCGGTCGGTGCGGCTGAAGGCCGTGGCATCGCTGGCGATGATCGTCACCGACAAGGATCGCCCGCATGTGAACCAGCAACAAGGGCGCGAGTTGCTGCTGTCCTTTGCTCTGGCCCCGATGCCTGTGGCCGCAGACGAGGAACCCGCAGAGACCCCGCAAACCGACATCGCCGCGCTGGAAGAGGCCGGTCTGGACGTCTCCGAAGGCGGTGAGAACGGCCCGACCTCAAGCCTTGGAGCGATTCTGGGGCATGACGCGATTGCCGCCGAGATGACTCAGGAAGCGCAAGAGGATGAGGTCCAACCCCTCACCCCCCGCGAACAGGCGCTGCTGGCCAAGGCGACCCGCCACCCCAAACGCCGCCGCGTGGCGCTGGACGACGATGCGGATGCGTTGCAGCGCGAAACCCGCATGTCCGCCATCCGCCTGCTGGGCGAGGTCAAAGGGATGCAGGTCATGCTGGCCCAGATCGCCCAAGACCCGGAAACCGAGATCGCGCAGCAGGCGTTTGCCGCGCTGGGCGTGGCCGTCGCTCGCCACGGTGCGGAATTGGATCAAGACCAGTTGGTCGATTTGATCACCAAGGGGTTGTCGCACACGGATTCCGCCCTGTCCCTGCAGGCGCTGAAGCTGCTGCAACAGGCTGATCTGCCACCGCAGGATAGCTTGCGCGGCAAACTGCGTGCGATGGTGAAAACCGGCGATACTGCTTTCCGCATCGACGCGATGCATATCCTGACCCGATGGGATGGCACCCCAGACGTGGCGCGCAGCCTGCTGGATGATATCTCGGCCCCCGTGCGGCAGGCGGCCATGCGGCTCTTGTCGGAAACCGCGCCCGATCAGGCGGGGGCGGCCATCGTGCCCTTCCTGTTGGCCAACCCCGAGCAGCGGATTGTGACCTATGTCAAGGACAGCACCCCTGCGATCGTATCCATTGGCCGCGAACTGCTGGCCGAGCTGCGCGACGAAGACCGCCGCGCGCAATGGCCGGTGATGATCAGCGCGCTGGCTGACCTGCTGGGGGAACCCTCACAGGCGGCCTGAAAGGCCCGGAGGGACAGATGACATCATCGCTGAAACTAGGTGCAGCGATATTGGCAGGCGCACTGGCTGTTGCGCCTGTTTGGGCCGAGGATATCCCCGAAATCGCTGTGGTCCACCAGACCATAGACCCTAGTGCCGATACCCCGGCCCATGTGTTTAGGTTTGAACCCAAGCTGCTGCATGTCCAAGCGGGCGCGACGGTGCGGTTCAAAGGATCGACAGGGCGTCACACGGTCACGTCAATCCTTCGCATGATCCCTGTGGGTGCCCGCGCGTTCGAGATCCGGGGAAAACCCGAATTGGACCTGACCTTCGACAAAGAAGGCGTCTACGGCATCCGCTGCCGCGTGCATGGCCGTCACGGAATGGTCATGCTGCTGGTGGTCGGCGACCCCGACGCGAACCTTGAGGAGGCCAAGGCCCATCTGTCCGAGCTGGGCGAGGCCGAGCGGGCAGGTTTCGAAGAACTTTTTGCTGAAATGGAGGCTCAAAATGGCTGATGGATGCGCCTGCGACCGCCACGCCCATATGTACCTGACTGTTGAGGATGCGCTGCGGCGTGGTCTGTCGGTGGCCGATCCACTGACGGATACCGAAACCCTGCCGCTGATCGACGCTATTGGGCGCGTTCTGGCGCAAGATTGTACCAGCAAGGTGGATATGCCCGCCTTCGACAATTCGGCCATGGATGGCTACGCAGTGCGGACATGTGATCTGGGCAACGGCCCGTTGTTCGAGCTGCCGCTTGCTGGGCGAATCGCGGCAGGAGACAGCGGCGCGCACGACGCGCCTGCGGGCAGCGCCCTGCGGATATTCACTGGTGCGCCGGTTCCGCCGGATTTCGACGCCGTGGTGATGCAGGAAGATTGCGACGCTCTGATCGACGGTATCCGCTTTTCCCGCCGACCCAAGCCGGGCCAGCATATCCGCCGCGCGGGTGAAGACCTGAAAGCGGACGCGCCTATCCTGCGCCGCGGCTGTGAGATCACCGCGCGCGAGGTCGCCGCGCTGGCCTCGGCCGGATACGGAGAGGTTACGGTTTATCGCAAGCTGAAAGTCACAATCTTTTCCACCGGTAGCGAATTGAAACAACCCGGCGAGACGTTGGGACCGGGGCAGATTTACAATTCGAACCGCTACATGCTGCGGGCGCTGTTGGACAAACCTTGGATCGCATTGACTGACAAGGGCCCGGTCGAGGACAATCCTGCCAAGCTTGAACGAGTGCTGCGCGAGGCCTGCGACAGTGCCGATCTGATCATCACCACGGGTGGCGTCTCGGTCGGTGACGAAGATCACATGCCCCGTGTGTTCGGGGAAATCGGCGGTCAGGTCGATGTGATGAAAGTGGCTATGAAGCCGGGTAAACCGATCATGTTCGGGCGGCGCGGGAACGCGCTTTATGTGGGTCTGCCGGGTAATCCGGTTTCGGCTTATGTGACATGGCAGATCATCGGATCGCAAATGATGGCCCGCCGTGCCGGACTGCACCATGCCTCGCAAACACCCCAACAGGCCGTTCTGGCCGAACCGCTGCGCCGGCGTTCCGGACGTCAGGAATACCGCCCTGTCACCATCGAGGGCCGGACGCTCGACGGCACGCCACGCCTGCGGCTGATGGCGCCGTCCTACAGTGGCCGGGTGGCGCTGTTGGCGCAGGCGGATGGTCTGGCCGTGATCCCTGCCGAGACAGAGGAATTGTCGGAAGGGCATGGACTTACCTTCTTGAGGTTCTAGTTCCAATCGCCATATGCCGACGTTCTGCCACTGCTGGCTTGCATGTGGTGGAACGCTGTGACTAAAACATTGGCGCGCAAGCTCAACTCGCCTGCACCGGACTGGATATATGGTTCAAGAACATATCCTTGTGGTCGACGACGACCCGCAGATCAGGTCTTTCCTGCAACGCTACCTTGAGAAGCAGGGATGTCAGGTCACGTGCGCCGCGGATGGCGATGCGATGGATGCGGTTCTGACCAAGTCCAGCGTCGATCTGATCCTGCTGGATATTAGCCTGCCCGGACGCAACGGTTTTGACATCACGCGCGAGTTGCGGGTGAATTCCAACATCCCCATCATAGTCCTCTCGGGCCGGGATGAGATTTTCGACCGCGTGGTCGGACTGGAATTCGGGGCCGACGACTATATCACCAAACCCTTCGAGGCGCGCGAGGTTCTGGCTCGTATCCGCACCGTTCTGCGCCGGGCAAAGCCCGACGAAAAACTCGCCAATGGTACGGATGCGCCCTTGATCACGTTCGGGGATTGGGTGCTGAACGTGAACGAACGGACCTTGACCGCAGGCGGCGACGGCGCTGCGGCAGACCTGACGACAACCGAGTTCGACGTGCTGCACGCTTTTGTCTCGAACCCGCATATGGTGTTTTCCCGCGACCAGTTGCTGGACAAGGCGCGCGGACGTGAAACCGTTGTCGGCGACCGGACCATCGACGTCCACGTCATGCGTCTGCGCAAAAAGATCGAACCCGATCCCGCTGCGCCGACCTATATCAAGACCGTGCACGGGATCGGCTACTGCTTTGCGGCGAATGTCCGCAAGACCAACGCTTAGGACAGATCCTTGAACATGTAGGTCGTGGGCTCCAGCCGATCCTCGAACGGGTTGCGGCAATAGTTCGGAATTTCGCCCGCGATCTGAAAGCCGAGGCTTTGATACAACACGCGCGAGGGATCTGAGCTGCGCGTATCCAGAACCAGCATCGTCCGCCCGATCTGCGCGGCACGCTGCTCCAGCGCGATCATCAACGCCCGACCCAGCCCACGCCGACGGGCGTCGGGATGTACCAGCAATTTGGCCACGTCCGCGCGATGAGGCTGGTTTGGCATCAAAGCAGGAGCCAGTTGTACCGTTCCCAGGATGCGCCCGTCCTGCCGCGCGACGAACAGGTCCAGTGTCTTCGCCGCAACGCCGGGCCAGACGTGGTCGTGCCAATAGGCTCGGGCCTGTTCGGGGGGGAAGGGTAAGACAAAGCCGACGCTGGCCCCGTCCTGCACACAGGCGTGCAGAATGTCCGTCAGGTCATCGAGCGCGTTTTCCAGGTCCGGTTCTGTCAGTTGGGCAATCATATCAGCACCAATAGGTATCTTGCACCGCGCTCGCTTGGCGTTTCAAACCGGGTGGGGCCGGACAAGTGATAGCGCAGGCAGTCCCCGCCCGTCAGGTCGTGTGCGACGTCATCGACGGTCAGAGTCAAGGCGCCGTCTAACATGATCAAGTGGTGCTCCTGCCCTGGTTTCGGCGGCGCGTCATAGCTGATCACCGTTGCGGGTGGCAGGTGGCCCTCAAGGACCTCACCGCTCAACCCGTTGGCGGGGGGTGAGACTGAACGGCGGGTAAATCCGGTCTCGGGGTCGTGCCATTCCGGTTGCCTTTCAAAAGGTACACGCGGGGCAAAACTGTCTTCGACCATCATCAACAGTCGGGACATCGGTAAGCTGTAAGCAGCGCATAACCGACCAAGCGTTTCGGCCGTCGGGCTGACGTCTCCTTTTTCCATTCGCGACAGGGTGGCGCGGCTGATACCGCTGTGATCCGCCAACTGATCCAGTGACCAGCCCCGCGTGCGGCGCAGTTCGTTCAGACGGTTGGCTAGTCGGTTTGAGAGGTCATCCAGCATGGTTCAAATATGAGAATCATTTCCGATTATGAGATAATCGGTTTAAAATGCAGTTGTGTAAATAGAAAAGAGCGCGGAAAACCGCGCCCTTCCCTCACTCGCCGGATTGAAGGATTACTTCCAGCCAACCTCGTTGAAGATCTTCTGTGCCTCGGGGATGTTCTTGGCAACCTCGGACAGGTTCACCTCATCCGCTTTGAACTCGCCCAGCGAAGCGACGTTGTCGGCCAGCGCCACGCCTTCGACGGCGGGGAATTCATCATTGCCGTTCGAGAAATACACCTGCGCCTGTTCGCTGGCGAGGTATTCCAGGAATTTCACCGCGTTCTCTTTGTTTGGGGCATGGGCAGCAACACCTGCACCCGACAGGTTCATGTGGGCACCTTCCGCGTCTTGCGCGGGGAACTGAATACCGATCATGTCGATATCTGCGCTCAGGCCCTTCACGTCCTTCCGCAGCGCGCGGGCAAAGTAGTACGAGTTCGAAACGGCAATCTCGCATTCACCCGAAACGATCCCGCGCAGCTGGTCGGTATCGCCGCCCTGCGGGTCACGCGCCATGTTGGCGACAACGCCTTCGGCCCAGGTCTTGGCTGCCTCGGCACCATGGTTGGTGATGATCGAGGCCAGCAGCGTCTGGTTATAGGTGTTACTGGACGACCGGATGCAGATCAGACTTTTGTATTCGGGTTTGGCCAGATCCAGATAGCTAGCGGGCGGGGTTGCCACGTCGGCCTTATCAAAGAAAATGATCCGCGCGCGCTGCGAGAAACCGTACCACTGATTGTCTTCGTCTTGCAGGTTGGCCGGGATGCGATCTTCCAGAACCGCGCTGTCGATGGCTTGCAGGATGCCTGCATTCTTGGCGCGCGCTAGACGCGAAGTGTCAACGGTCAGCAGGATATCGGCGGGAGAGTTCGCGCCTTCCGCTTCCATACGTGCAATCAATTCGTCGGCCTTGCCTTCGATGCGGTTGATGGTGATGCCTGTGGCCTCTTCAAAATCGGAATAGAGGCGTTCGTCCGTGTCGTAGTGGCGCGAAGAATAAAGGTTCAGCTCTCCCTCGGCAGCAGCAGAGGTGGCAATCAGGGCCGTCAGCGCGACGGCGATACAGGTAGAGGATTTCAGCATCATATGTCCCAACTTTGAATGTCGTGGCGGGTGATAACCCGACTGATTTGGTCAATTAAACGATTCTGACTGGGATGCAAGGAATTCCGACAAAATTAGTTGGTCAAATGGTCGCTGGCAAAGTGCGGCCTGATTCTGATTATTGAGTGTAGTGTTTCGGGCGGGGGCCGGTTTCTATTTCCACAACCCTTTAGATGGATCGCGAGCGCGGAAGGGTAGCTGCCAGAATGATTGCCCAACCGAGGATACCCTGGCCATGCGAGCTGAGGGTGCTCTGATACGAGAAGAGCAGCATCTGCAGCGGTTTAACCGGGTCTCGTAGTGGCCAGATGACCCATTGAAGGGGCAAGTCCGGAATGATCATGCGGTAATACATGTAGTAGATTTGCGGCGAAACCCACACGAACAGCCAAAAGAGGATCATAGCCCCGGACATCCTTGCCCAAAAAGGAAATCGATACAAACCACGCCGGGTCAGATACACCATCAGGACAAACAGAATGAGGCTGAGCAACGCAAGCCCCACCTGTCCCCTTGTCGATAAATCAAAGAAGGAATCCTGACTATACACGTCTACCCTCGGTGACTTGGGCAAAAAGAAATCCGCCCACATGTGCAGGCGGATCTCGAAAAAAAGCGTGTATGTGGCTTAGCTGAGCGGTGCAACTGCCAGAATCACAGTGAACTTTTCGCAGTAGATGTAAAGTTCGTTGTATTTCGAAACGTCGATTCCAGCCGGGATCTTGAACGATGCTTCGCCCTTTTTCACGGTCAGTTTGTCGTGGATCTTCGAACCCTTTGCGTATTTCTCACCATTGCCGAAGCCGATCTTGATATCCGGCGGGTTCTTGTTGGGGTCGAACACATAGTCGCTCTTGAGGGTGACGGTGTCGCCGGATACGGAAACTGTTCCCTTCACCTTATAGCCGCTGCGACCGGAGAGACTGCCGGTGCGTTCCTTATCCCCGGCGAATGCAGACGGCGTTCCCAGTGCGACTGCGGTAGCCGAAGCCAGCCCCAGTTTCACGAATTGGCGGCGTTTGATTGTCATGGCGAATTTCCTATCTCGTTCAACGACTGCAAGATGCTGCGCAGACTAAGTGGGCGCTGCCAATTCACATCGCGTCGAGGGAATGTGAGTATCTGAAACAAAAACACCCCAATACATCAATAGCGCGGCCCGCGGGGTGTGAGAGAACCCGCGAAAAATAAAGCTGTATCAAAGGGGTCGCAGAGATGCGGTGTCGCGGCGTTTGGTGTTTCAGCACGCGCGGACGGGAATTGAGCAAAATTACCAATTTCCGAGTTTTCACACGCCAACAAAAAAACCGCACCCAAAGGCGCGGTTTTTTCAAATCGGTTCGTGCCGTTCTTAGCCCTGGCGAGCTTTGAACTTGCGCTGCGTCTTGTTGATCACGTAGACGCGGCCTTTGCGACGCACAACCCGGCAATCGCGGTGCCGGTTCTTGAGCGAGCGGAGCGAGTTCTTGACCTTCATGGGTCTGTCTCCAATCTGCGGCGCCTTCATCAAGGACGTGGCCAGCGCCTGGGTTAGCGGGTGTCCCGGAAAACCGGAACAGTGAAATCATGGTGGGCGGTACAAGGATCGAACTTGTGACCCCTTCGATGTCAACGAAGTGCTCTACCGCTGAGCTAACCGCCCACTTTCCCTTTGCGTGCCCTGCCCCATAACGAAATGGGGCGCGGATCCCCGCGCCGGTAGCGGGGTCTATAAAAGGAGTCGCAAAGGGGTTCAAGGGGTTTGGTTGAACTATTTTCCAGTCTATGTTCAGTCCGAACAAGGAGTCACCATGCAGAACGCCGCCTATGTACTGGATATGCCCGCCAAGCGCACGTCTTGTATGGTGTTTTCGTCTCCGCATAGCGGGCGGAACTATCCCGAAAGCTTGCTGAAACGCACGGTTTTGAACCGAAATGCGATTCGGTCCTCGGAAGATGCGTTCGTCGATCAGCTGTTCTCGCCTGTTGCAGATTTCGGGGCACCGCTGATATCGGCCACGAAACCAAGGGCGTATCTGGACCTCAACCGCAGTTCAGAGGAACTGGATCCTGCGCTGATCCAAGGTGCGCGGCGGCAAGGGCACAATCCGCGTGTTGCCTCGGGCCTGGGCGTGATTCCCCGCGTAGTGGCAAATGGGCGCGCGATTTACCGTGGCAAGCTGACGATGGACGAGGCGCGGCTGCGGATCGACACGTGCTGGCGTCCCTATCACGCCCGCCTGAAATCACTTTTGGCCGAATCGCATGCCAAGTTCGGGCAGGCGGTTTTGATTGATTGCCACTCGATGCCGCACGAGGCGGTTGCCATGGCCAGTGGCCCCAAAGCCAAACGGCCGCAAGTTGTGCTCGGCGACCGGTTTGGTGCGTCAGCCTCAACCGAGGTGGTTGACCGGATCGAAGCGGCCTTTGTCGCCGCCGGCCTGACGGTCGTGCGCAACGCTCCGTTTGCGGGGGCCTATGTGACCCAAACCTATGGACGCCCCGCGCGCAACCAACATGCGGTTCAGATCGAGATCGACCGCGCGCTATATATGGATGAGGACCGGATCGAACCTAACGGCAATTTCGCCGAGTTCCGCACACTGTTGCGGCAGGTCATCCGCGATGTCGTCCAGATCGGCGAAGAGCCCCTGCGTCTGGCGGCCGAATAGGATCAGCGCAGCGCCCGTCCTTTCACGATAGCGTCGGTCCCGAAGCGGCGGCGAATTTCGTCCGTGGCACGCTCGGCCTGTGATCTTTGGGCGGCACCAGGATCCAGCAGATCGCCCGAGATATCGGCCTGATGTTCCGGGCACAAATCCGACAGACCACAGCCCAGTAACCGGTATGGCCCCTGATCCCCAACTTGATCGAATAGCGCGCGCGCCGTGCGATATATACGATCAGCAATCTGGGTCGGGTCCCGCAGGGATACCCGTCGCGTGATGATCTTGTGGTTGGCTCGTTTCAGTTTAAGGGTCACGACCCGCCCGGCCAGCCCTTTGGCCTTGGCCCTGTCGGCGACCTTTTCCGACACGCGCCAAAGATGTCCGTCCAGAATGTCGAGGCTGGCGGTGTCTTCGAAAAAGGTCGTCTCATTGCTGATGGATTTCATCGGTTCATGGGCCGAAACGCGGCGTTTGTCCTGACCGCGGGCCAGATGCCACAGCCGATAGCCCATCGCTCCAAATCTGGCTGTCAACGCCTCCTGATCCCAGCGCAACAGGTCCGAGAAACTGCGGATGCCGGCACGGTCCAGCGATTCCTGCGCGGCGGGGCCGATACCCCAGATCAGGCGCACTGGTTTGTCATGCAGAAACTCTGCGGTCTCAGCCCGGCCAATCACTGAAAACCCGCGTGGCTTGTCCAGATCCGAGGCTACCTTGGCCAGAAACTTGTTGTGCGAAAGCCCGATTGACCCGGTCACGCCCAACTCGTCTTTCATGCGCTTGACCAAACGCGCCAGCATCACCGCCGGTGGCGCACCGTGCAGGCGCTCGGTGCCAGAGAGGTCCATGAAGGCCTCGTCCAGCGACAGCGGTTCAACGATGGGCGTCAGCTCATCCATCATCTTGCGGATCTCGCGCGAAACCTCGGCGTAGACGGACATGCGTGGTTTGATCACCACCGCATCAGGGCAGAGTTGCAACGCCTTGAACATGGGCATGGCCGAGCGCACACCGCGAATACGGGCCACATAGCACGCCGTGGACACAACCCCGCGTTTGCCGCCTCCAATGATGACCGGCTTGTCGGCCAGTTCTGGGTTGTCCCGCTTTTCGACCGACGCATAGAAGGCGTCACAATCCATATGCGCAATTGTCAGGTGGAACAGTTCCGGATGTGATTTGATCCGGGGGCTGCCACACGCGGGGCAGCGCCTGTCATCGGTGACTGTGGTCAGGCAATCTCGGCAAAGACCGGGCATGGATGTCTTCCCGCCTTCAAAGCGATCGGTTCATGAGCGCGACTATACCAACCCCACCGCCACGCAAAAGTCCAAGGCCGGATTTCAGGTACGATCTGGTGGAAAAGAAGACCCCCCGCGCGTTGCGGGGGGAGGTGACGGACCTCAGGAAGAGACGGTCCGCGGGGAGTATCACAAGACCAGATTCGCTGAAAAACAGAGGTTTCGATAGGATCGAGTTCACACAAGGAAAACAGGCGGTTTTCATGTGTGTTTTCGGGCACAGGGACGATTTGGCGCGGTTTTCATTAAAAGTGACGTAAGGTCAACTGCTTGACCGCCAGAAACCGATGTTTTTCTCGGTTTCTGACCTCCGCGTTTAGTGCCGTGTCAAGGAATTTAACTCGGCAAGAACCGCTTGGGCGGCGGCTTTCGGGTCCTCTGCCTGATAGATCGGACGACCCACAACGATGTGGTCTGCGCCATCTGCAATAGCGCTGGCCGGGGTGGCAACGCGTTTCTGATCGCCAAGCGCAGCCCCTGCCGGACGGACGCCGGGGGTGACGATCAACCGACCTTCGGCCTGGGGCAGGGCGCGGATCAGCGCAGCCTCTTGCGGGCTGGCGATGACGCCATCTGCCCCGGCCTCAAGCGCCTTGGCAGCGCGTTCCACCACCAGCTCCTGCACATCGCCCGGCTTCAGCAAACTGGCGTCCAGATCGTCGCGGTTCAGCGAGGTCAGGATGGTTACAGCCAGGATCTTTAGATCCTTGCCCGAGGCGCCCTCTTTCGCGGCGCGCACCACGTGGGGATCGCCATGAACAGTGAGGAAATCCAGATCGAACTGCGCCAGTCCACGCACCGCGTTTTCGACCGTGTTGCCGATGTCGAACAGCTTCATGTCCAAAAAGATGCGCTTGCCGTGATCCTGCTTCAGCTCATTGGCCAGCGCCAACCCGCCGCCCGTTAGCATGCCAAGCCCGATCTTATAGAAGGAAACGCTGTCTCCCAGCCGCTCGGCCATAGCCAGACCTTGCAGGGCGTTCGGGACATCTAGGGCTACGATAAGGCGGTCGTCGGACATGAGGGCGCTCCGTTTTTTGGCAAACGTCTGCGTCCTAGCGGGTTTGGGGGTCTGTGTCCATGTGGGATGGGTAGGTGATTCAGATCACGGCAGCGCATTCAGACTGTGCTATACTAAGCGCGCATTGAAGGAACGGATTTGCGAATGAAACAACTTGTGCCCGCCGCGTTTGCACTGGTGTTGGCCGGATGCCAGGACATGCCGCTGGAAACCGAAGCAGCCGATACAGTGGTCAAAACGCCCACCAACGAAAACCTACGTCTGGTGCGGGGGTATCGTTCGACCGATGACGATTGTCAGATCACGGGTGAAACGGCCTTTACCGTCGACTTTCTGGACGATGCGGCGGACCTTGTGTCTTGCCCCGAAGGCGGCAGTGCGGCTCAGTCTCTGGTCGACATGTACGGCGCGCGACAGGTGGCGGAAACGGGGGGCTATGCGGTCTATTCCGTGCCGCGCAGATAGGGGTCGAATATACGCCTCCGCCTCTTGAACCGGGACAGATATTTCCCAGATTGAATGTGAGGCCCAAAACCGACGCGTGCCGCCAGGCGGGCGCATCAAAACAGGGCGCTTGGAAAAGGAGAATAAAATGGACTTGAACAAGTTCACCGAGCGGGCACGGGGTTTCGTGCAAGCGGCGCAGACTATTGCGATGCGGGAAGAGCATCAGCGTCTGACGCCCGAACATTTGCTGAAAGCATTGATGGATGACGATCAGGGGCTGGCCAGCAACCTGATCACGCGGGCCGGTGGTGCGCCCAGCCGTGTGGTGAATGCGCTGGACGCTTCGATGGCGCGCATTCCAAAGGTCAAAGGCGACACAGGTCAGGTCTATCTGGACGGCCAGACCGCAAAGGTTCTTGCCGAGGCCGAAAAGATTGCAACCAAGGCGGGCGACAGTTTTGTCCCTGTCGAACGCATTCTGATGGCGCTGTGCATGGTGAAATCCAAGGCTAAAGAGGCTTTGGAAGATGGTGCCGTGACCGCGCAGAAACTGAATGAGGCGATCAACGATATCCGCAAGGGGCGCACAGCCGATACCGCGTCGGCGGAAGAAGGCTATGACGCACTCAAGAAATATGCGCGCGATCTGACCGAGGCTGCGGCCGAAGGCAAGATCGATCCGATCATTGGGCGGGATGAGGAAATCCGCCGCTCGATGCAGGTTCTGTCGCGTCGAACCAAGAACAACCCGGTTCTGATCGGTGAGCCCGGCGTGGGTAAAACCGCGATCGCCGAGGGCATGGCCCTGCGCATCATTAACGGTGACGTGCCAGAATCGCTGAAGGACAAGAAGCTGCTTGCGCTCGACATGGGAGCGCTGATTGCCGGTGCGAAGTACCGTGGTGAGTTCGAAGAACGCCTCAAGGCCGTGCTGACCGAAGTGACCGAAGCGGCGGGTGAGATCATCTTGTTCATTGATGAGATGCACACGCTGGTCGGCGCTGGTAAATCCGACGGCGCGATGGATGCGGCGAACCTGATCAAGCCAGCGCTTGCGCGGGGTGAGCTGCATTGCATCGGCGCGACCACGCTGGATGAGTACCGCAAATACGTCGAAAAAGACGCGGCCCTTGCGCGCCGGTTCCAGCCCGTAATGGTACAGGAGCCGACGGTCGAGGATACGATCAGCATCCTGCGCGGCATCAAGGAAAAGTACGAGCTTCACCACGGCGTGCGCATCTCAGACTCGGCGTTGGTGTCGGCGGCGACGCTGTCGCATCGCTATATCACCGACCGTTTCTTGCCCGACAAAGCCATCGACCTTGTTGATGAGGCAGCGTCGCGTCTGCGGATGGAGGTGGATTCGAAGCCCGAAGAACTGGACCAGTTGGACCGCCAGATTCTGCAAATGCAGATCGAGGAAGAGGCGCTGAAGCTGGAAGATGACGCGGCCTCGAAGGATCGTCTGGAAACCTTGCAAAAGGATCTGGCCGATTTGCAGGAGAAATCCGCCGAGATGACCGCCCAGTGGCAGGCCGAGCGTGATAAGCTCGCGGGTGCGCGTGATCTGAAAGAACAGCTCGACAAGGCCCGGGCTGATCTTGAGATTGCCAAGCGCGAAGGCAACCTCGCCAAGGCGGGTGAGTTGTCCTATGGCGTTATTCCCCAGCTTGAAAATCAGTTGGCCGACGCTGAGAACAGCGAAAGCAACGCGATGACGGCGGAAGAAACAGTGCGCCCCGAGCAAATCGCTTCGGTCGTTGAACGCTGGACCGGTATCCCGACAGCCAAGATGCTGGAAGGCGAGCGCGAGAAACTGCTGCGGATGGAAGAGGACCTGCATTCCCGCGTGATCGGTCAGGATGCCGCCGTCACTGCCGTCGCAAACGCCGTGCGCCGTGCGCGGGCCGGCCTGAATGACGAGAACCGCCCCTTGGGTTCGTTCCTGTTCCTCGGCCCGACTGGTGTGGGTAAGACCGAGCTGACCAAGGCCGTGGCGAACTTTCTGTTCGACGACGACAACGCGATGGTGCGCATCGACATGTCCGAGTTCATGGAGAAGCATGCGGTCGCCCGTCTGATCGGTGCCCCTCCGGGCTATGTAGGGTATGACGAAGGTGGCGTGCTGACCGAGGCCGTGCGGCGCAGGCCCTATCAGGTCGTGCTGTTTGACGAGGTCGAAAAGGCGCACCCGGATGTATTCAACGTGCTGTTGCAGGTTCTCGATGATGGTGTGCTGACCGATGGTCAGGGCCGCACCGTGGACTTTAAACAGACGCTGATCATCCTGACGTCGAACCTTGGGTCGCAGGCGCTTAGCCAGTTGCCCGAAGGAGCCGACAGTGCGCAGGCGCGGCGGGATGTGATGGATGCGGTCCGAGCCCATTTCCGGCCCGAACTCCTCAACCGTCTGGATGAGACCATCATCTTTGACCGGCTCAAGCGGGCCGACATGGATGGCATCGTCGATATCCAGATGGCACGTCTGCAGAAACGACTGGCCGCCCGCAAGATCGAGCTGGCGCTGGATGATGGTGCCAAGCAATGGTTGGCCGATGAAGGCTATGACCCGGTCTTTGGCGCGCGTCCGCTGAAACGCGTGATCCAACGCGCGCTTCAGAACCCGCTGGCCGAGGCGTTGCTGGCCGGTGAAATCAAGGACGGTGAAACCGTCCCGGTCTCGGCAGGTTCGGATGGCCTGATCATCGGCGACCGCCTGGGCACCTCGGACCGCCCAAGGCCAAATGACGCGGTCGTGCACTGAGGCAAAAGGAAGAACCCGCCTTCACGGCGGGTTTTTCTGTTTCGTAGAGCTCTTTCCACTGGCGATCGTTTGACAGAACTTGTCAAACCATCGCAAAAATGCGCGCGGGTCCGCCGGTTCCGCCCGCATGTGTCGGCGCGCCGACGACGAGCGTTGCGCCAGAGGCCGGAATGCGGTCCAGCCCGGCGATATTTTCGATCCCGAAACGACCGGTGGATAACCACGCATAGTGCGTATCAAAGGTTGCCGAAGGGCCGTGGTCCAGTGACAGCGTGTCCGAGGCGATTGAGCGTGCACCAGTTTCCTCGATCAACATCTGTGCCGCCTCGACGTGGAAACCGGGATAGTGCTGTGCCTGCCCGTCAAACCCGCGATAGGCGTCGCTATCGACCTTGGCGGCCCAGCCAGAATACAGGGCCACACAGGCCCCGTCCGGAATATCGCCGTGACTGGCCATCCATGCCTTTAGGTCATCGGGTGTCAGCAGCGTATCCGCGTCCTCAGCCGCGCGGGCGGCAATATCGACCACACATAGTGGGGCGATCAGGTCAGAGACCGGAATTTCATCCACCGACGCCCCATCCGCCGAGAAATGCAGTGGTGCATCGACATGGGTACCGGTATGTTCGTTTACTGTGATCCGCTGAAGATTGAAGCCGTGTTCGCCGAAGCTGTAGATTTGTTCGGCGGAATAGCCCGGCTCTCCGAAATAGGTCGGGAAATCGGGGCTGATCGTGTGGGTCATATCTTCGACCTTGCCATGTCCTGAGGCCATAGCGGCGGGTGCGGTGACCCCTCCGGCGGCAACGGCCACACCCGACGCAGCGGCGGCCTTGAAGAAACTGCGCCGTGAAAGCATTCGGTCCTTGACCGCATTCATTACACAGATGTCGCACATATTCGTCTTCTCCCTGTCCAGCGTTCGATCCGGGGGCTGATCATTCGAATTTTCAGCGTACCCGGCAATCAGAGTGCAAGGCTGGGAAATGGCCTGTAAAGGCTTAATCTGTTAAATTTAAAATTCATATTATTGAATTGAAAGGATATTTTGGGAGAAACTGGTGGGCTGAAAACGAATAACCCGCCGATGAATGGCGGGTTATTGTGCGAACATCGACGTGTTCGGTTTTTAGATCATGCGTGATCAGGTGCCCGACGGAAGGGCGTTCAGATCCTGAGCGTTGCTTTCGTCCAGGCCAGTGTCGTCGCCGATTTCCTCGCAGGTTACGGGGAATGTTTCATTCGAATCGCAGCCGCTGATGGGATATGTTTCATTCTCAGCGCAGGCAGCGATGAACAGCACCAGCGACAAGCCCGCAAGCATTTTCGTTTTCATGTCTCGTCCTTTCCGATCGTATTCTCGTCGTTTCCCTTGGCGCCAACTGCGATGCCAGCCATATACGGCAGCCTACTCTGTCCCTTCGCGCCCTTAGAAAACTTACGCTTCCGGATTGGGCATTGGCTAGCGGGAATATCAACCTTGACGCTAGGTCTTATTGGTCAAAACGCTCGAAATCGCGCGAATCTGTACCGTTATCTCTCAATATGAGTTTCCCGAGTGGCGGATACATTACAGCCTCTTCTCCCAATCGTGACGCATGTTGCCTTGGTCCTGTGCTATGAGCGCACTAATTGGACTCTAATACAGAACGATCACGGAGACGCAGATGGCGCATCGCTGGACCAATAATTTGACACGTGCAGACGTTACCCCTCGGGCGGCGTTTATGAACCGGCGGCAGGTGATGGCCGGGCTTGCAGGTGTCGGCTTGGCAGGGATGGCGCAGAAAGGTGCGGCCGAAGAGGCGGCCGAGGATCTGGTGCCCAACACCTGGGAAGAGATCACGTCTTACAACAACTATTATGAGTTCGGTACGCGCAAGGATGATCCTGCGAAATACGCCCACACGCTGGTAACGGAACCCTGGAGCGTGCAGATCGATGGATTGGTCGACCGTCCCGGCGAATATGATTTCAAGGACATCATGTCTGAGATGACGGTCGAAGAACGCATCTATCGTTTTCGCTGCGTCGAGGCCTGGTCAATGGTGGTGCCCTGGAACGGGTTTGAGCTGGCCGATCTGCTGAACATGGCCGGAGTGCAGGAAGGAGCCAAGTTTGTTGCCTTCGAAACCGCATACCGTCCTGATGAGATGCCCGGCGTTCAATTCCCGGTCCTGGACTGGCCGTACCGTGAAGGTTTGCGTCTGGACGAGGCCATGCATCCGCTGACGATCCTGGCGGCGGGAATCTATGATCGTCCGATCCCGAACCAGAACGGTGCCCCTTTGCGTTTGGTTGTTCCATGGAAGTACGGATTCAAGTCGATCAAGTCGATTGTTCGGATTACCCTGACAGACGTTGAGCCTCCGACAAGTTGGAACATGGCCAATCCGCGCGAATATGGCTTCTATAGTAATGTGAACCCGAATGTGGATCACCCGCGCTGGTCTCAGGCGTCGGAACGTACCATCGGGGGCGGGCTGTTCTCGAAACGTATTCCGACGCTGATGTTCAACGGCTACGAGGCCGAAGTCGCCGGTCTTTACGAAGGCATGGATCTGTCGGAATACTATTAGGCGCATGCAGACCGTGAACCAGATACTCCGCCGAGCGCCTGTTTGGGCTGTCTACCTGCTGGGCCTGATCCCGGCACCGTGGATGTTCTATCAGGGTTTGACCGGAGGACTGGGTATTGATCCGATTGAGGCGCTGGAACATCGCTATGGCGAGTTGGCGTTACAGCTGTTGATTGTCGTGCTTGCGGTGTCCCCGTTGCGGCGGTTTTCGGGACTGAACCTGACGAAGTTCCGTCGCGCTTTGGGGGTGCTGACCTTCGTCTATGTTAGTCTGCATCTGTTGGTATGGTTGGTTTTGGATGTGCAACTGCCGAGCCAGATCTGGGCCGACATCCTCAAACGTCCCTATATCACGGTGGGCATGGCCGGATTTCTTCTGCTGCTGCCCCTGGCTGTGACTTCAAATAATCTGTCGGTGCGCCGTTTGGGTCCACGCTGGCGCGTTCTACAACGTCTGGTCTATCCAGCTGCGATTTTGGGCGGGCTGCATTACGTGATGCTGGCGAAAGGGTTCCAGATCGAGCCACTGATCTATCTGAGCGTGATTCTGGGCCTTCTGGCCCTGCGTCTGCCGCTGTCGAACCCACTCAACCGATTCCGACAGGTCGATTCCGCCTGAGTCTGTGGGTAAGCCTGTGCAAAACCTGGGATGCACGTCGAAACGGTGGCCTGGGGTGTTCGTTTTGGGAAGGGAATTTTCGGTAAGTAACTGTAAATATGTTGAAAATTTTTCAAGCAGAGTTTTTTCCGATTTTTCCAGATTTTCTGCTTGCGGCTTTCCGGGGTAAACCTTAGAACCCCCTTCACCGGCGCTGCTGAGGCGGTGCTGGGGCGCTGGAGACGGTGCTGACGGACTGGAA
>NZ_JBXWQD010000015.1:0-30096 GCF_059612205.1 Ruegeria sp. CDSA089
CGCGCCGTACAAGCCTGCGCGTAACCGCCTAGACAAACGAACCCAAAAGCCCCGCAACAAAAGCGGGGCTTTTTTATCGCCGGATACGTGGCGTTTTGGAGGGAGCCCAATACGCGCCGTTTTGTTCCCTGGCTTTTTCGTAGGCCTGAACTTGGTTCAGTGCGTCTGCACCGCCTGCGTCGAACAACTGCCCAAGAAGGCATTCAAGGACAGCCATTGCGCCGGAATATGCAGAAAAGTGATGCAGGGATCTTGTGCTGACCGGGAACAGGACGTCGGGTTGAATGCCTGGTGCGACCACCTCGCTGTCGGTGATCAGGATGAGGCGCATCCGGCGGGCCAGCGCAGAGCGCATCGATTGGATTGTATCTGCGGAATAGGGGTGAACGGTGATGGCCAACAGGCAGTCTTGCTGGGTCGCGTCCACGAGGTCATCGCTGGCTGCGCCAACATGTCGTGGGATCAACTGTATTCCGGGATGTGCCATTCGGCCCACATACGAGAAATAGTAGGACAGCGCATAACTGGCGCGGGTGGCGGTGACAAAGCACCGCCGAGAAGACGTGATGACATCGAGCGCCTGCGCCGTTTTTTCGGGCGTCATCAACCGAAGGGATCGGGTTGTTACATTCAATGTGGTTTCGGCGAATTTGGCCTGTGCCTGATCGGCGGGTGTGCCTTCGTGCATTTCCGCTAGCCAGCTTTGGTTCAGGTGTCGCTCCCGATCAGTTAGCAGTGCATGGCGAAAGGGTGCGCGGAAGGCCTCGTAGCTGTCATACCCAAGTCTTTCGGACAGCCGGACCAACACATTGGTGCTTACGCCGATCTTGTCGGCAGACACTCGGATTGGGTCCAGCGCGATATTGCCGGGATGATCGAGTACATATTTTGCGGCCGCTTGCAGGGCTGGGGGCAACTGATCGATTGTACCGCGCAAGCGTCGGGTTAGGGAATTGAGTGTCATGTTCTGCATAAAAACAAATGTTTTGAAAAAGGCAAATTGAAAACACTGAAGTGAACCGTCATGTCCGAAGTATGCAAAAGGATGTGCCAATGTCTGCCCATAAGTCGTCCGAGAAACCCTATGTTCTGCTTGCGCCAAATGGGGCGCGGCGCGGGGTCAAGGATCATGCCTATCTTCCTGTGACGCTGGATCAGATCACGGAGACGGCGCAGGCATGTCATGGGGTCGGGGCGCAAGGTCTTCACCTACATATACGTGATACGCAGGGACGGCATAGTTTGGACGCGGGGCAATATCTGGAAACGATTGCTGAGCTGCGTAGACAAGTCCCGACGCTGGACATCCAGATCACGACCGAAGCGGTCGGTCTGTATGACGTGCAAGCACAGTACGACTGTCTGGCCGGGGTGAGGCCGGGTTGGGCCTCGGTTTCTGTACGCGAGATTGCGCGTGCGCCGGACCTCGCGGATCGGGTTTATGGGCTATGTGCCGAACAGGGGACGCGGGTTCAGCATATCCTTTATAATGCAGCAGACGTTGCTTTGTTGGCGCAATGGCGCGCGTCGGGCATAGTGCGAATGGAACAGTCGGAGCATCTGTTGGTTCTGGGGCGGTATTCGGCAGGGATGAATTCATCGCCCGAGGATTTGGACAGGTTGCCGCCGGTCGATGGGCCCTGGATGGTCTGTGCTTTTGGGCCGCGGGAACATGCGTGCCTTGCGATGGCTGCGAAAAAGGGTGGAGATGTGCGTGTCGGGTTTGAAAACAGTCTGACGGACCACGCCGGAACCCCTTGGGCCGACAACGCGGCATCTGTTGCCGCTTTGGTAGAAACTTTGAAAGGTATCAGATCATGAGCCACGTTTTTCCACGCCATACCAAGGCTGATCTGCCAACTGCTGTTGGAGGCGACGGATGCTATCTGATCGACTCTCGGGGGCGTCGGTATTTGGATTGTGGCGATGCGGCTGTGTCTTGCCTTGGCCACTCGGATCCTGCGGTGATTGCCGCTGTTCAAGAGCAGGTTGGAAAGATCGCGTTTGCCCATTCGGGGTTCATGACTTCGGAACCGGCCGAGGCGTTGGCGGATCTGCTGATCAAACACGCGCCGGGTGATCTGGACCGCGTTTATTTTGTATCGGGCGGATCCGAGGCGACCGAGGCCGCGATAAAACTGGCGCGGCAATATTTTCTTGAGATAGGGCAACCAGACCGGCGTCATGTTATTGCGCGCCGTCAAAGCTATCACGGGAACACCTTAGGGGCCTTATCGGCCGGCGGGAACGCATGGCGGCGCGCGCAGTTTGCACCGATGCTGATCGAGATGTCTCATATCCCGGCCTGCTACGAATACGGTGAGAAATCCGAGGATGAGAGCAGCTTTGATTATGGCCAGAGGGTCGCAAACGCGCTTGAGACAGAAATCCTGCGGTTGGGGCCGGACAGTGTGATGGCGTTCATGGCCGAACCCGTAGTTGGGGCAACATTGGGTGCGGTACCTGCGGTCGAGGGGTATTTCAGACGAATCCGCGAGATTTGTGACCAGTACGGTGTGTTACTGATCCTGGACGAAGTAATGTGCGGTATGGGGCGCACCGGGCATCTGTTCGCTTGCGATCATGAGGGCGTCTCCCCCGATATCCTGTGCATTGCCAAAGGTCTGGGGGCGGGGTATCAGCCGATCGGGGCCATGATGTGCACCGGGAAGATTTATGACGCAATCCGAGACGGCTCGGGCTTTTTTCAGCACGGTCACACCTATATTGGCCACCCCGTTGCAACAGCAGCGGCACTTGCCGTTGTGACACAGATGATCGAGCGGGATCTGCCGCATCGCGTGATGCAGATGGGTTCGACGGTTCAGGACGCTTTGCTTGCCGAGTTCGGTCAGCACCCCAATGTCGGGGATATTCGGGGGCGGGGGCTTTTTCGTGGAATCGAGCTGGTCGCGAACCGTGCAACCAAAGCACCCTTCGATCCGTCACAGGGTGTGGCTGCCAAGATCAAAAAGGCCGCTTTAGCGGAAGGTTTGATCTGCTACCCGATGTCAGGCACACGCGATGGGCGATTCGGAGACCACGTTCTTTTGGCCCCTCCGTTCATTCTAGATGAGACTCAGGTTGGCGAAATGGTCACAAAGTTGAGTAATTCTTTGGCCGCAGTCGTATAACGTGTTTGTGTACTGACAACTCCTGTGTAATTAATACACTTATTCATTATTTTATTGTGAATGGGTGTGAGTAATGATCGCAGACATTTGGTTAAGTTTTCGGGCACTGCCACTATGGGTACAGTTATGGATGACGTTCATCCTTGTGCCTGTGAATCTCGGCACTCTGGCTTTTGTTGATCAACCGCAGGGTGCATTGATTGCAGCCTTGGCCGTGACAGGAATGGCGTTGAATATTCCGATTATGAGGGCCGCACGCGGTATGTCCAAGGCCATGGCTCTGCCTCATCTGATCTGCTGGGTGCCGATGGTGGCGATCATCATAATCCTGCTAACGGATGGAACTCCGCTGACCACCGGATTTGTTCGGTTTCTGGTTCTGCTTTTGATCGTCGATCTGATCTCATTGGGATTTGACTTAAACGACTCAATCGTGTGGCTGCGTGAACGGCAGGATGAACAGAAAAAAGCCCCCACGGCGGGGGGCTTTGAATAACATCCGGTAATTCTGATTACTTCTGAGGAAGCGGCCCGATCATCATGATCATCTGACGGCCTTCCATTTTGGGCATGTTTTCGACCTTGCCCAGATCCTTGATGTCCTCTGCCACGCGCTCCAGCAGTTCACGCCCAAGATTCTGGTGTGCCATCTCACGGCCTCGGAAGCGCAGAGTGACTTTGACCTTGTCGCCCTTTTCCAGAAACTTGAAGACGTTCTTCATCTTGACGTCATAGTCATGCGTGTCGGTGTTGGGTCGGAACTTGACCTCTTTCACCTCGATGACTTTTTGCTTCTTACGCGCTTCGCTTTCGCGTTTCTGCTGTTCGTATTTGAACTTGCCAAAGTCCATGATCTTGCAGACCGGCGGGTTCGCGTTTGGCGAAATCTCGACCAGGTCTAGGCCCGCATCTGCGGCAAGTTGCATGGCTTTGGCGGGATGAACCACCCCGACGTTATCTCCATCAGCGCCGATCAGGCGGATTTCGGGGGCACGGATTCTTTCATTGACGCGCGGGCCGGTATCTCTCTGAGGCGGCGCGTTGTGAGGTCTGCGGGCTATGGGTTCATTCCTTTGATGATTGCAGAAATTCGAGCCCGAAATTTAGACCGCTCCGGTGCCTGATTCAAGCGTGATCCACGCCAAAACGATGGAATTTCGGTGGTTTCACAGCAGGTTTATGCGCCGGTCAGGGGTAACCCGGTGACCGGCGCGGCCTGACTAGCCTACAAAGGCCTTTTCGATGACGAATTCCTTGGGTTCGGAATTCGCGCCTTCACGCAGGCCGAACTCTTCCAGAATGGCTTTGATATCGAGGTTAAAGGCCAGTGAGCCACAGACCATAGCACGGTCGGTTTCCGGCTTGATGCCACCTTCGATACCCAGATCGGCAAAGACAGTGCCGTCTTGCAGCAGGTTGGTGATGCGGCCCATCTTGGGGCTCTCTTCCCGTGTGGTGGTCGGGTAGTATCGGATCTTGTCGGCGAAACCTTCGCCCATCAGCTCGGCCAGCATCTCGTCCTTACGGATGTCTTCGATCAACTGACGACCGTATTCCAGTTCGGCCACTTCGCGGCAGGTATGCGTGATGATGACCTCATCATAATCTTCATAGGTCTGCGGTTCGCGCAGCAGCGAGGCGAAGGGCGCAAAGCCGGTGCCGGTGGCGAAGAACCACAGGCGTTTGCCGGGCAGCAGGGCGTCATGTACCAGCGTGCCAACGGGCTTGGGCCGCAGGATAATCTGATCGCCGGGTTTGATATGTTGCAACTTTGACGTCAGCGGACCGTCCTGCACCTTGATCGAGTAGAACTCCAGCTCTTCGTCCCAGGAGGGCGACGCGATCGAATAAGCGCGCAGAAGCGGTTTTTGGCGGCCGGTCTTGGGGTCGGGATCGCCCATCAAACCGATCATCACAAACTCGCCCGAGCGGAACCGCAGCGAGGCCGGGCGCGACACTTTGAAGGAAAACAGGCTGTCGGTCCAATGCTTGACGTCGGTGACGGTCTGGGCGTCGGGCAGAACGGGGGCCTTCACGGCGGTTGCTTCACTCACTGGTTTCATCTCTGTCATCGTTATATCCGCCAGTTGGGTAAACCGGCATCTCCGTTTAATCTTTGATCCACGTCAGGAAAAGGGGGCAGTTGCCCCCACGTCCTGTCCTCAAGCTGACCGATGGCGGTCTTAACCGCGCAGGCGGGCCTGATAGTTGTTGTCTTCCCAGTTCGACCGGGCCAGCCACTGATCCTCGGGCTGACGCTGGGCCAGTGCCTGGTCGATCTCGACCTCGTCAAAGCCGCTACGGCGAGCCATGGCGAATTGATCCGCCAGCACATGGCCGCGGGCGCGCAGACGGCCGGTATAGCCTTTCAGGCGCAAAATGCGGGCAATGGTAAAGCCGCGCCCATCAGCCGACGACGGAAAGTCCACGCGCACCATTTTGGCGCTGCCCAGACGTTCAAACAGCTCATCCGGATCGGTGTCCGAGGCCACATCCAACGCAACCACGTCATTGGCGGCGTCTTCCAGCGTAACAAACCCATCGGTCCAGTCGTCGGGGGCAAAGCCCTCATCATTTACGATTACGTTCATGTTGTCTCTCCGGCGCGCACCATCTTGCCATCGACAAAATGGATGCCGCATTCTTCCTTGTTCTGATCGCGCCAACGTCCGGCGCGAGGGTCTTCGCCTTCTTTGACCGGCGAGGTGCAGGGCGCACAACCGATCGAGGGGTATCCTTTGGCCACCAGTGGATGCCGGGGCAGGTTGTTTTCTTCCATATAGGCGCGCACATCCTCGGGCGCCCAATGGGCCAACGGGTTGACCTTGATCCGGCCAGTGCCGTCTTCGACCTCGAAGAACTCCAGCGCGGCGCGGGTGCCGGACTGAAACCGTTTGCGCCCGGTGATCCAGCCGCAGTAGCCCGTCAGGGCCCGTTGCAGCGGGAAGGTCTTGCGCAAGTTACAGCACGCATCCGTATCCCGCAGACGCAGGGCACCATAGGGGTCGTCGCGCTTCACATCCTCGTCCTCGGCGCGGATGATCTGCACGTTTTTAAGCCCCAGACGTTCGCTGACCTCCTGCTGGTATTCCAGCGTTTCGGTAAACAGCATCTGAGTGTCCACAAACAGCACCGGGGTCATCTTGTCGACCACCGCCGCCATGTGCAGCAACACCACCGACTCGGCCCCAAAGCTGGACACCAGGGCAAGATCTTCAATCTGGTCAATGGCACCGTGCATCACGTCATGCGCGCTGTGGTGCCGGAACCGGGCGTTCAGCGCCTCGACTTTTTCGGTCAGTTCGCTGCGGTCTTTGCCCAGTTCCGTCTGGATCAGATCAAGCGGCATTCGCCTGAGCCTCGGGGTACAGAGCTGCCTTGAACGGAGCCATGCCGACACGGCGATAGGTCTGCAGGAACTCTTCTTCGGGGCTGTCGCGCTGTTCCAAATAGGTGTTCACGATCCGCTCGACCGCCGGGACGATTTCATCATAAGCAAAGCCTGGACCGGTACGGTCGCCGATGGCTGCCGTTTCAGTGCCGTCGCCGCCCAGAGTGATCTGGTAGTTCTCGACGCCTGCACGATCCAGACCCAGAATGCCGATGTGACCCACATGGTGGTGACCACAAGCGTTGATGCAGCCCGAGATCTTGATCTTCAGGTGGCCGATATCATGCTCCAGCTTAAGATCGTCAAAGCGGGTTGCGATTTCCTGTGCAACCGGGATCGAACGTGCCGTGGCCAGCGCGCAGTAATCCATGCCGGGGCAGGCGATGATGTCGCTGATCAGGCCGATATTTGCGGTGGCCAGATCGTATTCCTTCAGCTTGGCGTGGATCGCGGGCAGGTCCGATTTGTGGACATGCGGCAGGATCACGTTCTGCTCGTGGCTGATGCGCAGCTCATCATAAGCGAACTCTTCAGCCAAATCGGCCATCACGCGCATCTGTTCTGCGGTCGCATCACCCGGTGTCGCGCCGTGCTTTTTGATCGAGATCGTGACAATCGCGTGGTCCGCGTTCTTATGCGGCGCGATATTGGTATCGACCCACGAGCGGAAGACTGGATCGTTGGTATAGGCGCTCTCAAAGGACGCGACCGAGCCCTGACGGAAATCAGGCGCTGCAAAGTGGCCCTTGATCTCTTCCAACAACGCCATATCGGCGCCTTTGAATTGGGGGCGGACCTGAAGGAAGCGCTCGTTTACCTTGGCGCGGATGGTGTCGATGCCGTTTTCATGAACGGTGATCTTGATGCGTGCTTTGTATTTGTTGTCACGGCGGCCGATCTGGTTCCAGACAGACACAGTCGCTTCAAGATAGGCCAGCAGGTCGTCAAAGGCGACGAAATCCGACAGTTCCTTGCCGATCATCGGCGTACGGCCCAGACCACCGCCCACGATCACGCGGGCGCCCAGAACGCCGTCGCGTTCAACCAGTTGTAGGCCGATGTCGTGCGCTTTGATTACAGCACGGTCGTTTTCCGAACCGGTGATGGCGATCTTGAACTTACGCGGCATGAACTGGAATTCCGGGTGATCGGTGGACCACTGGCGTAGCAGTTCGGCATAGGGGCGAGGATCGGCGATCTCGTCCGCGGCGGCACCGGCGAAATGGTCGGCGGTCACGTTGCGGATCGTATTGCCCGAGGTCTGGATGGCGTGCATGCCAACCTCGGCCAGCGCGTCCAGCATATCCGGAACGTCGTTCAGCTTAGGCCAGTTATACTGGATGTTCTGGCGGGTGGTGAAATGGCCATAGCCCTTGTCCCACTTCTCGGCCAGCAGGGCCAGTTGGCGCATCTGTGCACTGGACAGCGTGCCATAGGGAATGGCGACGCGCAGCATGTACGCGTGCAGTTGCAGATACAGGCCGTTCATCAGACGGAAGGGTTTGAACTCATCCTCGGTCAGCGAGCCGTCGATGCGACGCTCAACCTGGGCGCGGAACTGCTTGTTACGTTCTGCCAAAAATGCTGTGTCGAACTCGGAGTAGCGATACATGATTAGCTGTCCTTAGTTGCAGCCCCGATACCTAGGGGCCTTTTTGGGGAGAGAGAGGGCCAGAGATCAGGCCCGGGGCTGCATTGTTGTTTCCTGCTTGCCGTGGGCATAGTTGGACGGGCCGGTGCGGCGGAAGTCCTCGCGGAAATGGGTGGGTTCGGGGCCGTTTTCACCGGCCACTGCATCGGCCAGATATGCGCCGACGATCTTATTGGCTTGACGCGCGGCATCCAGCAGGCGGACCTGAGCGTGGGCCTCGTCGGTGATCAGCTCGGCCTCGGCCAGGTCGCGCGACCAACGGTCATCGGCGGTCAGGTAGATCACGTCGCCTTCTAGCAGGTCATTCGCAGTGACGACTTTGGGGGTAAAAGCGCGGGCCATCAGGCGTGCTCCTTCTTGAATTCGGTCAGGGTCTTGGCCGCTTGGCGCGGGGCAAGGCCGTAAAAAGTCAGGGTGGGGCCGTCCATTTCGGCGGCGTTCAGATCGGCGGGCAACTGGTCCAGATTGGTTGACACGATGCGCTGATCAGGGCGCGAGGCGTTTTCCACCAATGTGATGGGCGTGGCGCGGTCGGCGCCGTGCATGATCAGGCGGCCCTGGATGAACCGAGCCGATTTTTTGCCCATATAGATTGCCGCGACAGAGCCCGGACGCGCCAGTGCTGCCCAGTCGTGATCGGCAAAGCCCTTCATGTCGTGGCCGGTCAAGAACCGGACCGAGGAATTGCGGCCGCGCCGGGTAAGGCTTTGGCCGATACCCGCCACAGCGCCCGAGGCAGCCGTAATACCGGGGATGATGGTCCAAGAGATGCCTGAGGCTTCAACGGCCTCGATCTCTTCGTCCAGACGACCAAACAAGGTAGGATCACCGGATTTCAGGCGTACGATCCGCTGACCTTTTAACGCATGTTCCACCAATAGGGCGTCGATATCCGCCTGTTTCCACGAAGGACCAAAACCGGCTTTACCCACATCAACCAGAGCAGCCGTTTTTCCCGCCATTGCCAAAACCTCGGCACTAATCAGGCGGTCATGCAGTATGACATCCGCGCGCTCGAACGCACGCAGCGCCTTGAGCGTCAGCAATTCAGGATCGCCGGGGCCCGCGCCGACAAAGTCGACATGCCCTGTGCCATCATATGAACGTGCGTCTTGCATAGTTGATTCCGGTTGGTTTGACTTGACCTGCAATATAGGAAATATTCCCAGTATTGCGCCATATGGGCGCATAAATAAGAACATACGTTCCTGTTGAATTGAAATGTGGAACGTGGGTTTCGAAACGAGGGAAAAATTGGAATGTCGGTGCGAATAGACGACACGGATCGGAAAATTCTGGTTGAGCTTCAGCGCGATGCCAGTCAATCGCTGGACGAAATAGCAGCGCGGGTTGGCAGCTCCAAGACCCCGGTCTGGAATCGGATCCGCAAGCTAAAAGGGGCCGGAGTCATCGGTCAGCAGACCGTTTTGCTGGACGCCGAGGCGCTGGGGTTCGAGGCTACGTTTTTTGTGTTGATCCGCACCTCAGAGCACGAGGCCGATTGGCAACGCAAGTTCCTCAAGGCCCTGCGGGATCGGCCCGAAGTGCAAGAGGCGCACAGGCTGGCGGGCGATATCGATTATATCCTGAAAGTGCGGGTCAAGAACGCGCGCGCCTATGATGAGTTCTACCAGACCCTGATCTCGGAAGTGCGGGTCCACAACGTGACCGCGCTGCTATCGATGGAGGAGATCAAGTCCACCACGATGTTGCCTTTGGGTGCTTTGGTCGACGGATAGTTTCAGGTTTCCACTATCAAGCGCTGCAAGCCGTGGAAGTGATAGGTGTTGTCATAGGCCGGTGCTTCGCTCAGGCGTAGAGAGGGGCACCGATTGAACAGGATCGACAGCGCGACTCGCATTTCCAGCCGTGCCAACGGCGCCCCGACACAGAAATGCAAGCCGCCGCCAAAACTGGTGTTGGTGACAACCGGGCGGGTTGGGTCAAACTGATCTGGGTTTGTCCATACTGCCGGGTCGCGGTTCGCCGCCCCCAAAAGCAAGGCCACCTCGTCGCCGCGTTTGAAACTGTGGTCGAACAGGGTGACGTCTTCGTAAGCATAGCGCGTGAACATGTGCAGCGGCGGATCGTAGCGCAGGATTTCCTCGACCGTTCCGTCTGTGACACCCGGCTGAAAGACGCTGCGATCAAGGCCTAGTTCCAACGCTGTCTTCACGCCGTTGCCCAGCGAATGCACGGTTGCCTCATGTCCGGCGTTCAGCAGCAGGACGCAAGTGGCGACCAATTCATCGCGCGTCAGTTTCTCGCCATCTTCCTCGGCTGCAATCAGCCGGGTGATCAGGTCATCACGCGAATCCGTGCGACGGCGGTCGATATAGCTGTTCAGGAAATCAGTGAATTCTTGCGAGGCTGCGGCTGCATCTTGTTCGGTCTGTGCCGTTCGGCTGGCCTGATACATGGCGACCATGGAATGGGACCAACGCAGCAGGTCCGGCGACATCTCCTCGGGTACGCCCAGCAGGCGGCAGATGGTGATCACGGGCACTTGGGTGCAAAACCGGTCCAGCAGATCGAACGGGGAATCCGGGAAATCGTCGATCAATGCGTGGGTCAGGTCCCGTATTGCGGGCTCTAGCGCAGTAATCGCGCGCGAGGTGAAGGCGCGCATCACCAAGGCCCGCAATCTAGTATGGCGGGGTGGTTCCAGCTCAAGCAGGGAATGCGCCTCGATCGCCAACCATGGGGCGAGGTGCCTTGGACCCGGCTTTTGCATCTCGGCTGGGGTTTCACGGCCAAAGCGGCGGTCTTTCAGCAACGTTTGCACGGCCTTGTGCGAAACGGCGGCCACAATCTGATAGTCGTCCCAATAAATCAGATCGCCGGATGCGCGGGCATGGTGATAGAAAGGGTAGGGGTTTTGGACGAAGTCCGGTGCAACCGGGGATTGGGTAAGCGTCTTCATTCCAAGGACACTTGCCATGAGGCCCGGTGAATGCAAGACCCTATTTCATGCAAAGGGTTTGGGTTGTTTTGGGATTTGTCTTGTCTGTCGCGCTGTTGGCGGCAGGGGTGTGGTCATACGGCTACCGGCAGGCGCTGCTGCAACTTAGTGACAAGGCTGAGGCTGATCTGGAACTCGCTGCCGACCGGCTGAGCACTCAGATGCAGGTCTATCAGGAACTTGCCGTACTGATGGCCACACATCCTGCTTTCGACACGCTGGAGACCGAAGCACAACGGCGCGAAGCGCGCTTCGTGCTGTTGGATGTTGCCGATAAGACAGCGGCGGTCGATATGATCTATCTGGACCGTGACGGTCAGGTTCTGGCCTCGGCGCAACCGGCGGCACAGACCAATATGGCCGATCACCCTGCCTTTGAGCGTGCCTTGCAAGGCGCGATGGGCAGTGCCCATGGGGTGTTAGACGCGACCGGGGACCGGATCTATTCTTACGCCGCCCCCGCGTTTGGCCCCGAAGGGCAGGTGGACGGGGCATTGATGGTCATCGCCGACGTGCAGGATGTCGAGCAGACATGGCGCGGCAGTACCGAGGCTGTTTTCTTTGTCGATGCCGAGGGGGTCGTGTTCATCTCCAATCGTTCGGACCTGTTGTTCTGGCGCCGTGACGACGGCCAGCTGGGGCTATCTCCGCCAACCGGTGAGTCCGTGGCCTTCGCCTCGGTCCAAGTGGGACAGCATGAGTTGTGGGAGGTCGATTGGGGTCGGTATTTACCGCAACGTGCCTTGCATCTGACGCTGGATCTGCCAGTGATCGACATGACGGCCGAAGTGCTGGTCGATGTTGCTCCGGCCCTGCGCTTGGCCGGGTTGCAGGCGGCGACGGTGGCGGCAATCTGTCTGGCCTTTGGGGCTTTGTTGTATCTGGCCACCGAGCGCAGGCGCACTTTGGCCTTGGCCAATGTCGAGTTGGAAAGCCGCGTGGCGCAACGCACTCATGAACTGACGGATGCCAACACCGCCCTGCGCCGCGAAGTGCATGAGCGACAGGAGGCGGAAACCGCCCTGAAACACGCGCAGGAAGAATTGGTGCAGGCTGGAAAACTCAGCGCATTGGGGCAGATGTCTGCTGGGATCAGTCACGAGTTGAACCAGCCACTCATGGCGATCCGGCAATTCGCCGATAATGGAACCGCTTTCCTGACCCGTGGACGCGAGGAAAAGGCCGCTGAGAACCTAACCCGCATTTCCGATATGGCCGCACGTATGGCCCGCATCATCAAGAACCTGCGGGCGTTTGCGCGCAATGAAAGCGAGCCGATGAGCAAGGTTGATCTGGTGCAGGTCATCGAAACCGCGATCGAACTGACCGAGGCGCGTTTGCGCGCGGATGGGGTGGTTCTGGACTGGACCCCTCCGGTGCGGCCTGTGTTCGCGTGGGGCGGAGAGGTGCGTCTGGGGCAGGTTTTCGTCAACCTGATCAACAACGCCGCCGACGCCATGAGCCAGCAACCCGAGCGGCGGATCGACATTGAAATACATGATGACGAAAAGCTGTCGGTGACAGTCCGCGATATCGGTCCGGGGATTGAAAATACGGAAAAACTGTTCGAACCGTTTTATACGACCAAAGAGGTCGGCTCCTCAGAGGGGATGGGGCTGGGTCTTTCGATCTCGTACGGGCTGGTGCAAAGCTTTGGCGGCAATATTCGCGGTGTGAACTCGAATCCAGGGGCGACCTTTACGGTTGAACTGGAGTATTTTCGGGAAGATGAAGTGGTATGACACGCAAGGTTCTTCTGGTCGATGATGACGCGGCGGTCCGCGAGGCATTGGCGCAAACGCTGGAACTGGCGGATTACGCGCCGGTCACGGCAGGCTCTTTTGTAGCAGCCAAGGATCATATTCGCGCAGACTTTGCGGGGGTCATCGTCTCGGATATCCGCATGCCCGGACGGGACGGGTTTTACCTTTTGAACTACGCGTTGGAGATTGATCCCGAGTTGCCGGTGATCCTGCTGACAGGCGAAGGCGATATTCCAATGGCCGTTCGGGCGATGGGCAAGGGTGCGTTCGATTTTCTGGAAAAGCCCTGTGCGGCCTCTGATCTGCTTGAGGTGCTGGAACGGGCGCATCTGGCGCGGCGGCAAGTGCTGGAACAGCGCGCCTTGAAACAGGAGTTGGAAAAGGGCGACCCGGCGGCGCGGCTTCTGTTTGGTCTGTCTGCGCGGTCGGAGGCGTTGCGGGACCGGGTGCGTTCAGTTGCGCCGACTGGGGCCGAGGTTCTGGTGACAGGACCTGCGGGCAGTGGGATATCAAAGGTTGCTGAGGTGGTTCATTTGATGTCACCGCAATCGCAGGGTCCATTCGTCAAGCGGCCCGCTTCGGGCATGTCGGTTCAGTCTTTGCAGCAGGTGTGTGAGGACGCGGCTGGTGGTTCACTGTTCCTTGACGAGGTTTCGGTGATGCCGAAAGACACCCAATATGCGGCGCTTGAAATCATCGAGCAGGGGGTTGGGGCACGGATCATCGCCGGCACCACTGCGGATCTGGCGGATCTGTCCGCAACAGGGCAGTTTCATGCGGACCTGTTCTATCGGTTGGATGTGATGCGCGTGCGCATCCCGTCCCTGTCCGAGCGGCCCGAGGATATCCCGGTGATCTTTCGCCACTACGTCGCGCAGGCTGCGGAACAGGCTGGCATTGCAGTACCTGACATCTCTTCCGAACATTTGGCGGCCTTGATGTCGCAAGATTGGCCAGGGAATGCCCGATCCTTGATGTCAGCGGCCATGCGCTTTGTGCTTGGGATGCCGGATGAGGTGGGCGCCGCCACTGAGTTGGGTCTGAGCGAGCAGATGGCCCAAGTTGAGCGGTCACTTTTGATCGCGGCGCTGGGGCGCCATAACGGCAAAGCATCGGACGCGGCCAAGGCGCTGAAACTGCCGCGCAAGACATTTTACGACAAGCTGGCTCGCTATGGCATTCGGCCCGAGGATTATCGCAGGTAGGTGCTCCCGCCCGCTTTCTCTGCATTTCATGCAGGTCAGGCGGTTGGGCCGGGCAGTTCGCTGACGCGAACTGTGGTTGCGCTTGATTGGGTGGTGATTCTCGATGGGCGAATCAAGTTGTGCGGAAAACCGCACAGAAGGGGTTTGGGCTTGTGCGAAATTTCGCACGTCGCTCAAGGATAGCAGCCAAAGATCTGTTCGCGCGGCTTGTAATGAACTGTTAATTAACAAAAAAATACAATCAACCGGCATTCAGAACAAAAAGTTGAGCGGTAAGAGGCGATTCGGTTCACTGCCCGGCATGAGGCGCTCGTCGAGCGTCTGGGAGAAGTTTTGTGAAGTCTGGGAGGATAGGACAGATGAAATTCCTGACAACAGCCGCAACCGCACTGGCGCTGACCGTGACCGCGACCGCTGGGATGGCGGCGTGTGACGACGGCGAGATCGTGGTGAAGTTTGCGCATGTGACCAACACCGACAAGCACCCCAAGGGGATTGCTGCATCGTTGCTGGAGCAGCGTGTCAATGACGAGATGAACGGCGTTATGTGCATGGAGGTGTTCCCGAACTCGACCCTCTATAATGACGACAAGGTGCTGGAGGCGATGCTGCAGGGCGACGTCCAACTGGCCGCGCCGTCGCTGTCGAAGTTTGAAAAGTTCACCAAGCAGTTCCGTCTGTTCGACCTGCCGTTCATGTTCAAGAACATTGATGCGGTGGACGCATTCCAAGCCTCGGCTGACGGTCAAGCGATGAAGGACAGCATGCAGCGCCGTGGCCTGCAGGGGCTGGCATTTTGGCACAACGGCATGAAGCAAATGTCGGCGAACAAACCTTTGGTTGATCCTTCGGATGCGGATGGCCTGAAGTTCCGTGTTCAGTCTTCGGACGTGCTGGTCGCGCAGATGGAAGCCATTGGTGGCAGCCCGCAGAAAATGGCGTTCTCGGAAGTCTATGGTGCTTTGCAGCAGGGCGTTGTGGACGGGCAGGAGAACACCTGGTCGAACATCTACGGCAAGAAGTTCTTCGAAGTGCAGGACGGTATTACCGAGACCAACCACGGCATCATCGACTATCTGGTTGTGACTTCGGTTGACTGGCTGGACAGCTTGGACCCCGAAGTGCGCGATCAGTTCCTGACGATCCTGAGTGAAGTCACCGAGACGCGGAACAAAGAAGCCTTTGCGGTGAACGAAGCGGCCAAGCAGTCGGTGATCGACGCCGGGGGCACCATTCGTGAGCTGAACGCCGACCAGCGTCAGGCTTGGGTCGATGCGATGAAGCCTGTCTGGGACAAGTTCGCTGGCGATGTGGGTCAGGACAAGATCGACGCTGCACAGGCGATCAACGCCGGATTTTAATCCGAGCAGTCCGCGCGCCGGGGGACTGGGGAGTTATCGACGCGCGGGCCGGGCGGGCTGAAACAGGCCCGCCCCAATTATTCTCATCACACAAAATGCGGGGACAATGAGATGTCTGGTGCGAAACCCGGCTCTGGCGGGCTGATCGACCATATCGAAGAGACGATGATCGCGCTGTTGTTGGGGGTGATGACCGTCGTCACCTTCGCCAACGTCATCGCGCGGTTCGTCTTTAATTCTAACATCCTGTGGGCGCTGGAACTGACAGTGTTCACCTTTGGCTGGTTGGTGCTGTTGGGGGCGTCCTATGCAGTGAAGAAACACGCGCATCTGGGCGTGGATGCGATCCTGAACATGCTGGCCCCGGCGCCGCGACGCATCCTGGCGCTGATTGCGGTGGCGTGCTGTCTGGTCTTCTCGTTGCTGCTGCTGAAGGGGTCCTATGACTATTGGGCCGTCTTCGCGGATCTGCCGCCGACCTCAGGCCGGTGGTTCCCGACCGGGTTCGATACCGGTGCGCGCAGCCAGAGCTTTTACGAGGTTGACGACATCCCAATGGTCGCGCCGCTGCGGTTTTTGGAAGACATGATCAACTATGGCGAGGGCTATGAAAAGCTGCCCAAGGTGATCCCGTATCTAGTGTTGCCGGTGTCGATGATCCTGCTGGTGATCCGCTTTTCTCAGGTTGCAGTACAAATCTGGCGCGGCGAAACCGACCGCCTTGTCGCCAGCCACGAAGTCGAGGACGAGATCGAAGAAGTCCGCGCACAACAAGGGGTGCATGACTGATGGACGTCGTTCTTCTTTTCTCAATGGTCATTGGCCTGCTGTTGATCGGTGTTCCGATTGCGGTGGCGCTTGGCCTTAGCTCGACCCTGTTCCTGCTGATCTATTCTGACAGTTCTTTGGCCTCGGTCGCAGGCACGCTGTTCGAGGCCTTCGAGGGGCATTTCACCCTGCTAGCAATCCCGTTCTTCATTCTGGCGTCGTCTTTCATGACAACGGGCGGTGTGGCGCGGCGGATCATACGCTTCTCGATTGCCTGTGTTGGGCATTTGCCTGGTGGTCTGGCGA
The DNA here is from genome assembly GCF_059612205.1 of Ruegeria sp. CDSA089. Lineage (NCBI taxonomy): Bacteria > Pseudomonadati > Pseudomonadota > Alphaproteobacteria > Rhodobacterales > Roseobacteraceae > Ruegeria > Ruegeria sp. CDSA089. The sequence continues at coordinate 16,542 of NZ_JBXWQD010000015.1, forward strand.
TTGCGGGCGTGTTTGCTTGTATGCTGTTCGCGGCACTGTCGGGGTCGTCCCCGGCGACCGTTGTGGCCATCGGCTCGATCGTGATCGCAGGGATGCGTCAGGTGGGGTATTCCAAGGAATTCGCCGCTGGTGTGATCTGTAACGCGGGTACGCTGGGCATCCTGATCCCGCCGTCGATCGTGATGGTTGTCTATGCAGCCGCCGTCGAGGTCTCGGTCGGGCGCATGTTCCTTGCAGGGGTCATTCCGGGCCTGATGGCAGGTCTGATGCTGATGATCACCATCTATGTTATGGCCAAGGTCAAGAACCTGCCCAAAGGTGAGTGGAAAGGATGGGGCGAGATCTTTGCCTCGGCGCGCGAGGCCGGATGGGGCCTTTTCCTGATCGTCATCATTCTGGGTGGTATTTATGGCGGTATCTTTACTCCGACCGAAGCCGCGGCCGTGGCCGCCGTCTATGCCTTCCTGATTGCCAGCTTCGTCTACAAGGACATGGGCCCGCTCAGCACGCAAGAAGGGCAACCCAATCTGCCGCTGATCAAAAAGCCCTATGCGCTGGTGACGGCCTTTTTCCACCCCGATACCAAGCATACGCTGTTCGAGGCAGGCAAGCTGACCGTCACGCTGCTGTTCGTGATCGCCAACGCGCTGATCCTGAAACATGTGCTGACCGACGAGCAGGTGCCGCAACACATCGCCAGTGCCATGCTGTCGGCGGGTCTGGGACCTGTGACCTTCTTGATCGTGGTGAACGTGATCCTGCTGATCGGCGGTCAGTTCATGGAGCCTTCGGGCCTGCTGGTCATCGTGGCACCTCTGGTGTTCCCGATTGCGATTGAACTGGGCATCGACCCGATCCATCTGGGCATCATCATGGTGGTCAACATGGAGATTGGGATGATTACACCTCCGGTCGGGCTGAACCTGTTCGTGACCTCGGGCGTGGCCGGAATGCCGATGATGAGCGTCGTGAAGGCGGCGCTGCCCTTCCTGGCGGTTCTGTTCGTCTTCCTGATCATGGTCACGTATATCCCATGGATATCGACCTTCTTGCCCAACACTTTCATGGGGCCAGAGATCATAACGAACTAGCCGTGAACCACATGAAAGCCGGGCCCCAGAGGCCCGGCTTTTTCCTTTGCGCCCCTCTTGACGAATTGCGGGTCATGCCCATCTGGAGGGCAGAGGACGACCTCACCAACTTGGTTGATCATTCGGGACGACCCGAACGGATATTAGGTGCCTCTATGCCCTGGATTTTTCTGCTATTCGCCGGTTTGTTGGAAATCGTCTGGGCCGTTGCGATGAAGCAATCGGTTGGTTTCACCCGGCTTTGGCCGACCGCGCTGATGGGCGTGTCGATGATCGGGTCTTTTGGCTTGCTGGCGCTGGCTATGCGGGATTTGCCACTCGGCACGGCCTATACGATCTGGACTGGGATCGGTGCGGTTGGAGCGTTCATGATCGGCGTCATGTTTCTAGGCGAGGCCCTGACAGCCCCGCGCTTGATTGCAGCGGCCCTGATTGTGGCCGGTTTGGTAACTATGAAACTGGCGTGACGCTCAGGCGTTTTGCAGCGCGTCGATGATGCCCGCGAAATCCTGCGCTTTCAGGCTGGCCCCGCCGACCAAAGCCCCATCCACGTTGGACACGGCAAAGATGTCTGCGGCATTGCTGGGTTTGACCGACCCGCCATAAAGTAGCCTGACCGAGCGTCCCACGCCTTCGCCAAAGCGACGTTCCAGACGGGTGCGGATAAAGTCGTGGACCTCGCCAATTTCGTCGAGGGTGGGGACCTTGCCCGTGCCGATAGCCCAGATGGGTTCATAAGCGACGATCAGGTTCTCACCGGTTGATTGATCAGGGATCGAGCCCGACATCTGACCGCCGATGATATCCAGGGTGTTGGCTGCTTCGCGCTGTTCCAGGCTTTCTCCGACACAGATGATGGCTTTCAACCCTGCGTCCATGGCAGCACGGGCCTTGGCACGGATGTCTTCATTTTGCTCACCGTGATCCTCGCGCCGTTCAGAGTGGCCCAGAATGACCGCGGACGCCCCGGCATCCAGCAGCATTCCGGCGCTGATATCTCCGGTATGGGCGCCAGAGGCGTTTGCATGGCAATCCTGACCGCCAACCTGAATATCTGTGGCCTGCACGGTGCTGGCTGCGCGGTACAGCAAGGTTGCGGGCGGGCAGATCAGCACATCGACCGTGGGGGACGGATACATGCGGGCGAGGGTGCTCAACTCCTCTAGCTCGGCCGACATTCCATTCATTTTCCAGTTACCAGCCGCCAGCTTGCGCCGCATCGCACACACTCCCACAAGAATTTTTGTTTGTGTTTCGGATAACACCCGCCGGGGGTCGTGACAATTCCGGTTGCAGACCATCGCAGAAATCGACAGAACTCGCGCGAGCTAATGAGGCAGAGATGATCGACACACTGGATCTTGCGAAATTGGACGCCCGTGATGTGGCGGAACTGGCCAGATTGCGGCGCGCCGTTAGCGACGTTGGGTTTCTGCGCGTCTCCAACACTGGATTAGACAAGGCGAGGATCGAAGCCGTCCTAGCCGCTTACAAAGCGTTTTTCCACCTGCCCGAGGCGCAAAAAAGCCGCGTCGACATGGCAAAGACCGGGGCAAATCGAGGCTGGGGTGCGCCGCATTCCGAACAAGTCGATCCCGATGCGAATCCGGACTACAAAGAGGTGTTCGATTGCGGTTTCGATCTGCCCAAGGACAGTGCCTATGCCGACCGGGACTTGAGCGTTTACGCCCCTAACCAATGGCCCGACGCGCCGTCTGGTTTTCAGCACATGATTCAAGGCTACTATGGTGACGCTTGTGCCGTTGCGATGCGTATCTTGCGAGCGATTTCCGTTGCTTTGGGCCGCGACGCGGGCAGCTTTGATGTGGCGTTTGACACGCCGATGGCTTTGCTGCGCGGCAACTTCTACCCTCAACGTCCCGTTTGGGCGGGGGCGCGTGATTTCGGGATCGGCGCGCATACGGATTATGGCTGTCTTACCTTGCTGGCGACGGATGGCACTCCGGGGCTTGAGGCGCAATTGCCGGATGGAAGTTGGGCCGAGGTCCAAGCCGACCCCGGCACCTTCGTGATCAACTTCGGGGAAATGCTGGAGTTCTGGACCGCAGGGCAGGTCAAAGCGACCATGCACAGGGTCGTCGGAGGAGCGGATGAACGGGTTTCGGTGCCGCTGTTTTTTAACCCGTCCTATGACACCAATGTTGCGCCGCCTGAGTCGGACCAAGTGATTTCAGCCGGAGAACACCTGACCCGGCGGTTCAACGAAACCTACGTTCACTTGAAAACGGCGTCTTAATTCTGCGCTGACAGGGTCTCGTCGAACTTGATCGACTCGCCGCATCCGCAGGCATCGACCACGTTTGGGTTGCGGAACTTGAAACCGGCTTCCAGCAGCGAGACTTCATAGTCGATTTCGGTTCCGAACAGGAACATCTGCGCCATAGGGGCGATCATCACCCGCGCGCCGTCCTGTTCGACCACCTCATCATTGGTGTCGGCTTCGTCCACGTAGTCCATGGTGTATTCCATGCCTGCGCAGCCGCCTTTTTTGACGCCAATGCGCAGTCCCGCGTGTCCGCCCGATTCCATCAGGCGTACAATCTGGGCCGCAGCCTTTGGGGTCATGGTCACGGCCTGTTTGCCGGGAATGCCAAACATTTTCGTCTCCGTCGTCACGCGTTGTTTATAACTTAGTCCTCTGGTGGGGCAGTCTCAAGACATAGCAGACGTGCTTACCTAAGTTTTCCACTCAGGTAGGCACATGTGCAACCTACGCTTGCCTAACGCCGCGCCTTCGTCCTAGCCTTGCACTCAGTTGAGCAGAGAACATTGCAGGTAGGGCAACAGGATGAATTTTTCGCTAAAGCTTAGTGGACTAAAAGCGGTGCCGTTAATTGCCCTCGCGGCGTTTGCTGGTGCTGCTGCGGCTCAAACCGATGAAAAGCGGCATCCGGTGAATTGCGCCACTGCGCCAGGGGATTTGCGCGCCATCGCGGCTGAGAAAAAACACGCTCAAGATCAACAGGTTGCAAGCGTTGTTTCAATCCTTCCAGCCGGTGCGCTGCTGGGCCTTATCACCGGGACCGAGAAGAAACATTTGTCGATGCTCTCTGGTGATTACGTCAAAGCGCTGGACGCGCGGGCGGAAGAAATTAAATCCACCTGCGGTATCAAATAAAAAACCGCCCCGGTGATTGAGGGCGGTTTAGTCATCGACAGCTGGTTTGCTTACATGAAGCCCAGTTCCAGACGGGCCTCGTCGGACATCATCTCCATGCCCCAGGGCGGTTCCCATGTCAGTTCTACGTCCACTTCCTTGACACCGGCCACCGGTTCGACAGCTTCGACAATCCAGCCCGGCATTTCGCCCGCGACAGGGCAGCCTGGCGCGGTCAGGGTCATGATGACCTTAACGGCGTTTTCGGGCGTGATGTCGATGGTGTAGATCAGGCCCAGATCATAAATATTGACCGGAATCTCAGGGTCATAGACGGACCGGCACGCCTCGACCACCGCTTCATACAAGGGGTGCTCAATCGTGGAAGGCGCAATCAGCGGGGTGCCTTCGAACTGTTCACTCGGGTGGGTCATTCGTGCCTCGGGTCTGTTTCCTGAGCTTTTATATAGGGAAAGCCACGGGCAGCGTCCAGTGGTGCCGTGGCGCCCTTATTGGGCGCCGAGCGATTCATTCGTTTATATCATGCCGGAAGGTCTTCACCTGACCATGGGGCAGGGCGAACATCCGCCGCAACACCAGCCACGCCACCAAGGACAAAGCTGCAAAGATCAGCAGCAAAACCGGCAGGGACGGTGCGACCCCGGGAATGACCAGCAACAGCCCAGTGATCGCCGCGCCGATTGCGAAGCCCAGAAAGATGAACCCCGGCAGCACAATCTCGAGGATGCCGAGGGCCAAAGCCCCCGCCAACCAAATCCACCATGTCAACCAGAACGGATCGGCCATTACCGGCCTCCTTTCAACATTTTGAAGGCATCGCCAAACGCCTCGAGCGCATTCGCGGGCACCACGATGGTTTGTGAGCCATTGCCTGCGCCAAGTGCGTTCAGGGCCTCGACCTGTTTCAATGCGACCTGATACTGAGCGGCCTCGATCCCGTTATCCTGAATAGCTTTGGCGACCACGCCCGTTGCATAGGCTTCGGCCTCGGCCTGAATACGGCGGGCTTTGGCGGTTTGTTCAGCCGCATATAGCTCGGCATCGGCGTTCAGTTCAACGGCGCGTTTCTGACCCTCGGCCTCAGTCACCTGCGCGCGACGGGCGCGTTCGGCGTTCAGCTGCTGCAACATTGCGTCGCGGGTGGCCTGATCCAGGTTAACGTCTAAAATCTCGGCCCGAGTCACCTCGATACCCCAGTCATCCACGGCGGTTTCCACGCTTTCCTGAATACGGGTAATCAGCTGCGCACGGTTCGACTGTACCTCATCCAGGTCCATTTTGCCGATCTCGGCGCGGACGATACCGGCCACGGTGGTGGCAATCGCGCCATCTACGTCACGGATACGATAGACCGTCTTTTCCGGTTCCAGAATGCGGTAAAAGACCGAGGTGTCGATCTGCACCAGTACGTTGTCCTTGGTGATCGCGTCCTGAGTCGCGTTGGGCAACTGACGCTCCAGAATGGATATCTTGTGGCGTGCAACGTCTAGAAACGGAACGATAAAGTTGATGCCCGGCCCAAGGACCGAATGCAGGCGGCCGAACCGTTCAATGACGAATTTCTCGGATTGGGGCACGATCTTGATGCCCTTGAAAATGATGACAACGATCAACGCCGCGCCAAGCAGGAAAATGATGTTGGATGAAATCAATCCAATAATCTGTTCTTCCATATAACTGTCCTCTCAGTATTGTGTACTATAGTATACATTTGGGGATTGACTCGCCCAATTTCAACTCAGCTATCCCGAGAAGGGGCGCGGAATCAAATCATTGAATAAGATGACACGGGGGGCGGAGGCCTGTCTGTGACCACTTTGCATCCCTTGCCGATTGCGCTATCGGGCAGACATGAAACTGATTATAGACACTGACCCCGGCATTGATGACGCAATGGCCATCGCTTATGCGGCTGCCGCCCCCGAGATTGAGCTGATTGGCCTGACCACGGTTTTCGGCAACACCCATGTGCATCAATCCAGCCGGAACGCGCGGTTTTTGCTGGATAAACTGGGCATAGACGCCCCGGTCGCAGAAGGCGCACCCGTGGCGCAGGGGGCGGACACACATGCGCCGTCTGAGCATGTTCATGGGCCTGAGGGGTTTGGAGATGTCACCGACATCCCTCAGATCGGGAGCAATCACAGCCTGTCCGCTGCCGAATACCTGGTTGAAATGGCCCGCGTGCATAAGGGCGAACTGGTGGTCTGCGCCGTCGGTCCCTTAACCAATATCGCCGCTGCCCTGCGTCTGGACCCGGAATTTGCCCAGAACATCGCCCGCTTGGTCATCATGGGCGGCGCTGTTTATTGCCCTGGTAACATTACCCCGCATGCCGAGGCGAATATCTACCATGACCCTCTTGCCGCCGATGAGGTATTTGCCAACCCTCCTACGACGGTGGTTGTTGGCTTGGATGTGACGCTCAGGACCCTCTACGAAGGGGCCGATTTTGACGGCCTCGCGGAACAATCCGCAGATATGGGTGGGTTCCTGCGCGACATCTCGAAGTTTTATCTGAAGTTCTACAAGGATGTTGGTGGGCTTGAGGGTTGCGGGCTACACGATTCGACAGCTGTGATCGCCTGTACCCATGCGGACATGTTCACAATGGTAGAAACCGGGTTGCAGGTTGTTGCGGACGGCCCCGAGATTGGCCTGACCCGCCCTGATCCTTCGCGTCCCGTCGTGCACGTGTGCTGCGATGTCGACGGGGCAGGGGTGGTCGATCTCTTTACCCAACGGGTCGCTTCATTGCCCTGACGGGTTGCAAAGGGCGGGCAGATCGGGCAAATCCTGCCCGGTTCAGCGACCCCGAGGCCCCCTATGACCGAACGTTTTTCTTTTGACCTGAAAGCCACCGACGGAAAGGCGAGAGCCGGCGTGATCCGCACACCGCGCGGCGAGGTTCGAACGCCCGCTTTTATGCCTGTCGGAACGGCGGCGACGGTCAAGGCGATGATGCCCGAAAGCGTGCGCGCAACCGGGGCCGATATCCTGTTGGGCAACACCTATCACTTGATGCTGCGCCCGACGGCAGAGCGGATTGACCGTCTGGGTGGGTTGCACAAGTTCATGAACTGGGAACGTCCGATCCTGACAGACTCGGGTGGGTTTCAGGTTATGTCCCTGGCCGGGCTTCGAAAACTGACCGAAAAGGGCGTGACCTTCAAATCGCATATCGACGGCTCCAAGCATGAGCTGACGCCAGAGCGGTCAATGGAAATCCAGCGCCTGCTGGGTTCGGATATCGTTATGTGTTTCGACGAATGCCCGGCCTTGCCTGCGGACCGGGACCGGATTGCTGAATCGATGCGACTGTCGATGCGATGGGCGCACAGGTCGCGTGATGCGTTCGGCGACCGTCCGGGCCACGCTTTGTTTGGCATTCAGCAAGGTGGACTAGAACAGGATTTCCGCGAAGAATCCGCCGAAGCCTTAAAAGAGATCGGGTTCGAAGGCTATGCGGTCGGCGGACTGGCCGTCGGCGAAGGCCAAGAGGCCATGTTCAGCGTTCTGGATTTCGCGCCTGATATGCTGCCCACCGACAAGCCACGCTATCTGATGGGAGTGGGCAAGCCCGATGACATCGTAGGCGCCGTTGCGCGCGGCATCGACATGATGGATTGTGTTTTGCCTTCGCGTTCAGGGCGCACAGGGCAGGTTTTCACCCGCTATGGCGTGGTCAATATTAAAAACGCCCGCCATGCGGATGACCCGCGCCCGCTGGATGAGCAGTGTACCTGTCCGGCCTGTTCAAACTACTCCCGCGCCTATTTGCACCATGTATTCCGCGCGAACGAGATGATCTCGGGGATGCTGCTGACCTGGCACAACCTGCACTATTTTCAGGAAATCATGCAGGGAATGCGCGGCGCGATTGCGGCGGGAACCTTTGAGGCATGGCAAAATCAATTCCATGCCCAACGCGCACAGGGCGATATCGAACCGATGTGAAATAAGCGGTTTAGGTCGTTTGTCTATCGCCGAAACGGCCAAAACTTCTTCTTTGGCTGTTCGTTGAAGTCCCAACCAAAACCTTCGAAAAACTCTCTAACTTCAGAAGTCAACATTCCACGCCCACTGGCGTACTGAGGTAGATCGAACCCACCACCATAGTTCAATTCGACGACGACCGGCCCACTTTCAGTTATCGAGATATCCGTTGACTGGTAGCGAATAGGTGCAAAGGTTCTGGCTGCGCGCTCATTAACTTCAACCAATTCGCGCCAAAATGGGAGTTGCAACCCCATCAGTCCTTTGACTTCTGGATGATCGTCCAGAAATTCGACTTCCTTGTCCGCCCGCCGCGCTACCGTTTCTATTTTCCCAGTTTCTACATTAACTGAGCACGCAATGTTCCCGGGTCTCCAGAATGCGTCGGCAATGTTATCTCCTTGAGGAATCTTAATAATCGCCATAGGGCAATAGACGTCGTTTTCTCGTACAAGATTGACCATGCGGACTGTTGCGAGAGCCGATGCATATTGGGAAATGTCCGGATGATTTTGAATGACAGACTGCAGCACATAAGAGTTATCGCCGACGATCTCGGCTAAAAATGTTTCGTATGAAACCGGGTCTCGTCCTTCACATACGATGGTTGTTTCATTTGCATCTTTTACCAAAAAAGCACCAAAACTCACCATGCCCTCAGTGATCTTACCGAACAGTCCTGAACCAAGGTTCTCAAGTAGAACATCCCGCAATTGCTCTGCCGTTGCTATGGTCTTCAACCTTGGGTAGATTCTGTTGGATTTATCTATAACAGCCAAAGTTTTAGGAACTGGAACACCGGCAGCCTCAAGTAGTGTGTAAGCTACAACTTTGTCTTCAGCAGCGGCACTCCACCCATTGTGGTTACACTTGTGGGTAATTGGCCAGTGAAGGTCATTCGAGATAAAGGCCGCACGTTCCGAATCGGTGTAGCGATCTATGTGGTGAAGACCATTTCGCACATACTCGACCATGTTCAACCGTCCGGGTACCTTTGACACTTTATTGAAGTCGAGCTGAGTTTTCATGACTGATCGTCCTGAGCTCTTTGCAGCATAAGCCAAGAGCTCCACATACTCGGAGTCTCGAACCTCTAGATAGTGCTTGTGGTCGTCTTCTGCTGCGGAGATTTTTTTTTGCGTGCTCATGCCAGAATGTCTCGTTTTTGAAGTGCGGGAGTTGTGCTTCACGATAAATCGTTTTCCTAATATTTTGAGTGAATTCAAAAAAATGTTGTTTAGCTGTTGTTTGAAGCCCACGATGTGGCATTACAACGTACTTGCACCAATCGATGAAACTGTTCCGAATGCGTTTTTCTAGCCTTGTAGTGGTATAGTCTTCAGGCCATTGTACTAGACGCAAAGGTAAGGTTGAAAAGAGGGGGCTATAACCCCACCTTAACCATCCAAACAGGAGATGGCCGAGTGTTGCCTGACACAGGGACCGGAGCCGTCTTGCCAATGATAAGGATAGAGCATGCAAGAGCCTCTGAATTCCTCGTACCCAGTACTGCCGTTGCGCGACATCGTGGTGTTTCCACATATGATCGTGCCGCTGTTCGTGGGACGGGAAAAATCCGTCCGCGCGCTGGAAGAAGTGATGCAGGACGACAAGCAGATTCTGCTGTCCAGCCAGATTGATCCGGGTGAGGACGATCCCGCAATCGACGGGATTTACCGGTCGGGCGTACTGGCAAATGTGCTGCAACTGCTGAAACTGCCTGATGGCACTGTCAAAGTGCTGGTCGAAGGGCAGGCGCGCGTGCAGATCACCGATTTTCTGGAAAATGACGATTTTTTCGAGGCCCGCGCCGAATATCTGACCGAAATTCCGGGCGACGTGACGACGACCGAGGCGCTGCTGCGCACCGTCGCAGATGAGTTCGAGCGTTACGCCAAAGTCCGCAAGAACATCCCCGAAGAAGCGCTGACCGCCGTTGGTGAAACCACCGAACCTGCCAAGTTGGCCGACCTGGTTTCGGGCCATCTTGGCATCGAGGTTGAGCAAAAGCAGGAACTGCTTGAGACGCTCTCGGTTAGTGAGCGGCTGGAAAAGGTCTATGGCCTCATGCAGGGCGAGATGTCGGTTCTGCAGGTCGAGAAAAAGATCAAGACCCGCGTCAAATCCCAGATGGAGAAGACGCAGCGCGAGTACTACCTGAATGAGCAAATGAAGGCCATTCAGAAAGAACTTGGGGATGGCGAGGACGGCAGCAATGAAGTTGCCGAGCTGGAAGAGAAAATCGCCGAGACCAAGCTGTCGAAAGAAGCGCGCGAAAAGGCCGAGGGTGAGCTGAAGAAGCTCAAGAACATGTCGCCCATGTCGGCCGAGGCCACCGTTGTGCGCAACTATCTGGACTGGATTTTGTCGCTTCCCTGGGGCACCAAATCCCGCGTCAAAAAGGATCTGGGCCGTGCCCAGGACATTTTGGATGCCGATCACTATGGGCTTGAGAAGGTCAAGGAACGGATCGTCGAGTATCTGGCGGTTCAACAGCGCTCGAAAAAGCTGAAAGGCCCGATCCTGTGCCTTGTCGGCCCTCCGGGTGTGGGTAAAACCTCGCTGGGTAAGTCGGTTGCCAAAGCCACGGGGCGCGAGTTCATTCGCATCTCGTTGGGTGGCGTGCGTGACGAATCTGAGATCCGCGGCCACCGTCGGACCTATATCGGTTCGATGCCCGGCAAGATCATCCAGTCGCTAAAAAAGGCAAAGACCACGAACCCGCTTATTTTGCTCGATGAGATCGACAAGATGGGGCAGGATTTCCGTGGCGACCCGGCTTCGGCCATGCTTGAAGTGCTGGACCCGGAACAGAACAGTACGTTCATGGACCACTACTTGGAGGTCGAATATGACCTGTCCAACGTGATGTTTCTAACCACGTCGAACAGCTATAATATGCCTGGGCCTTTGCTGGACCGGATGGAGATCATCCCGCTGGCTGGCTATACCGAGGAAGAGAAATCCGAGATAGCCAAGCAGCACCTGATCAGCAAGCAGGTTAAAAACCATGGCCTCAAGGCCAAGGAATTTGAGCTGACCGATGATGCGCTGCAATCCATCATCCGCACCTATACCCGGGAAGCGGGCGTGCGGAACTTGGAACGAGAGATCGCCAAGGTTGCCCGGAAATCGCTGACCAAGATCATCAAGAAAGAGGCCGAGTCGGTCACGGTGACGCCTGACAATCTGGATGATTTCCTGGGCGTGCCCAAATACCGCTATGGTCTGGCCGAACAGGACGATCAGGTCGGTGTTGTGACCGGTCTGGCCTATACCTCGGTCGGGGGCGATCTGCTGCATATCGAAGCGTTGAAACTGCCCGGCAAGGGGCGGATGAAGACCACCGGTAAGCTGGGCGATGTGATGAAGGAATCCATCGACGCGGCCTCGTCTTATGTGCGGTCAATCTCGCCTCAGATTGGGGTGAGGCCGACGAAATTCGACACGCTGGATATCCACGTCCACGTGCCGGATGGCGCGACGCCCAAGGATGGTCCCAGTGCGGGTCTGGCGATGGTGACGTCGATCGTGTCGGTGCTGACCGGTATTCCGGTTCGCAAGGATATCGCCATGACGGGCGAGGTTTCGCTGCGCGGCAACGCGATGCCGATCGGTGGGCTCAAGGAAAAACTGCTGGCGGCCCTGCGTGGTGGCATCAAGACGGTTCTGATCCCCGAGGAAAATGAAAAGGATCTGGCCGACATCCCGGACAACGTTAAGGAAGGGCTGGAGATCATCCCGGTCACCCATGTGTCCGAGGTCCTGAAACACGCACTGACAGGTGAGCCTGAAGCCATCGAATGGGACGAAGCAGCCGAGGAGGCCGCAGCCGCAGCTGCGAAAGCCGCAGAAAGTTCGGCGGCGTCTGCCAGAACACACTGAGTTCGGATTGAATGATCAAAATGGGCGGGGTTTCAACCTCGCCCTTTTTCATGCGGCTAACCAAAGAATTGGGACGCAAGGAACCACCAAGTTTTAGGGGAAAATGGTGGGTGATAAGAGATTTGAACTCCTGACATCTTCGATGTGAACGAAGCGCTCTACCACTGAGCTAATCACCCGTAAGGCGGCGTCTTACAGTGAGTCTTGGCCTGCCGCAAGAGCCGGGATTCGTTTTTCTAACCCCGGCACCAAAGTCCCCCCGGAGGCGCGCCCCGAGGGGAAAATGTCTTCATAGACCCGGCAAACCTGGCAGTGTGGACAGAACGCCACGCTGACCGAAGGTGGTGCCGCGCTCGTTGCCAAAGTTCACACGGACGCCGAAGCTGACATATGCTTCGTTTTCGCTACCGGACACCAATGGGGACGAAATATGGGCAACACCGACATTGCCGTAGACTTCGGCATTGTCCGCAGCCGCATAGGAGGCGCCAATGGCAAACAGGTTGTAGTCCAGTGCACCTGCAAAGTTGTCAACGATGTCAAAGCTCGCGTTCAGTTCCCATGCATCAGCCAATTCGGTTTTTGCTGAAATACCAAATAGCGTGCCATCTAGATCCGAGGCATTTGTCAGATCTTGCCGCCCAAGATAACCTTCGATCTCTGCGGGTCCGGCATCAAATCCGGCTTCCAGACCGTAGAATTCGAAATCGGCATCGTCTAGGTCTTCCTGGCCGTAAAACAGGCCGAAAGACGCGTTGTTGGCAGTGTGCCAGTTGCCGTGCAAGGTCCAGTTCGTTGCGGTCTCGCTTAGGTCCTGAAATCGCTGGACGCCAAGATCTAGCTGTGTGCTGAATGCGCGGTTAAATGCCAATTCTGCAGAACCGTTCAGGTTGTAGGCGTCACCGAAGTCGGTGTCTGTGAACGTAGAATAATCCAGATTCAAATATCCGCCGGAAAATTCGACAGCTTGTGCTGCACCAGTCAGGGTTGCTGCTGACAAAGCACTGCTAATAAAAAACTTTTTCACGTTTATGCTCCGTTTTCTTTTCGTTGTGCAATAGGGTCTTCTTGAGACCTTCTGGGCAATTGCGGACTTAATCGGGCTAGAGTGGAATGTGTATCTGGCACAGTTGAATTAGGTGCGATGTGGCGAAGCTGACACAGTTTTTGGTTGTGGCGAAAACACCTGCTGCTTGATCCACTTGCGTTATTGGCTGATCTACTGTCAAGACCGGTGATGAGACGTTGATCCGAGATCTTCGGCGAAGGTAAAATTTCCGAATTTGGAAAAAACTTCAAAACGCCGCTTGACGCTGCCCGAGTGGAGCCATAATACACCCCAACGTTCAGCAACGAACGTGCAGCGGGCGGTTGTAGCTCAGTTGGTTAGAGTACCGGCCTGTCACGCCGGGGGTCGCGGGTTCGAGCCCCGTCAACCGCGCCA
>NZ_JBXWQD010000016.1:0-29044 GCF_059612205.1 Ruegeria sp. CDSA089
CTTAGCGGTTACGATGAGCCAGAAACCCTCTCTTATCAAATCAACCTAAACTGTCCCATTGGCGCTGACATCAGACACAGCGAGCAACGTCCTAAGCAGTAAGCTCTCCGCCAGACTGAAGCCATCGCGCATCGTCTTCCGGAAGCAACTCTGCAAGACGTTTGTGAAAGGCACGAAGGTCTTCGTCTGAAAGCTTGCCCTCCCACTTGCGACTGCTTGCGCTATCGAAGAAGGCTGACGGGTCTTTGAAGGTTGTGGACCGTTGTGTTTTTTCTTTGGCACTCGCGCGCGCATTAGCTTGCATGTTCTCGAATTGCATACTTTCCGCAATTGCGGCCAACATTTCATCGTCAATTTTGAGGCCGAGTACGGAAGCTAGCTTTCTGGTATGAGAGAGTAAATCGCGCCGCATATCGGCGTAGTGGAAAATGTGTATGTTGGGATGTTGGATGTTTGACTTGAAGGACTTGAAGTGATGAACGATGGCCTCAAGGGTGATCCCATCGGCCATCTCCTCTCGAACGGTCTCACCAAGAAAAAGGGCGAATGAAGCTGTCGGCTCATCCGGGAACCTGTCTTGGATCAGGTCTTCCTTCAGGTTTGCCACATGTCGGCGCATCGAAAAATGTGCGTCGATTGGGTGTCTGTACACCGCGATGTAGGTGCAATCTGGATCGAAAGGAATGCCGTCAAAAGGCGTATGGGTCTTGATGCATCTTCTGTGGTTTTGAGCTTCGAACATTCGAACTATAGGGAGTTGATCTCGAAACGCAGGGTCGAGCCAAACCGACAGATCATCCATGACCTTGTCCATACCAGGCGTTTCAAACAAGAGCGACAGCACAAGGGCCTGTGTCCATGTTGTTCCGCACTTAGGCGGTGTTGCAACAATCACATCTCCTTGGCGCAGCGCGAACATGTCCCAAATCCGATTGTCGGTGAGACGTGTTCTGTACTCGAATGCCTTTCTTGAAGACGCCCGTATTGTCATTCTGATTTCCGCCAATGGACCCTTACTGAAACGATAGCAAGCATGCGGCACCGAACCTAGAATTTTGATGGCACCCGAGTATGAAGGCTTTTCAAAGTGCCAAGCCAAAACCTTGCATTCGCGGCTAGAAGCTCGTTTTGCCCTCAAGGCAGTCATACGCGGCACCTTGCTCCAGTGTCTGTGCTGCGGTGCAAAGTCGAAATTACAAAGTTCGGTTTTCGAGGTCCGCTTCTGCCTAATTTACCCAAAAGCAAAAAGCTTGCGTGTCGTTATTCGGTCACTGATGTTCATTGAATAATGATCGCGATTTATGCGCGAAACCCCTAATATCCCTTTGACACTCCTTCACAATGGATACGCGGGAGGATTTTGTTTGGAGCGGTACTTGGCTGCCATACTCGTGGCTGATGTTGTTGGCTATAGCGCGCTTGTCAGTGCTAACGAGGAAGCCGCATTGCACACATATAGGGGCCACTTTAGGGCGCTGGAGCCGCATGTCGGCCTGAATGGCGGACGCCTATTCAAAAGAACTGGTGACGGTTTTCTTGCAGAGTTTTCCTCGGTTGTAGATGCGCTGGCATGTGCGGAAACGATGCAACGTCAGATGGCTGAGCGGAACGGGGCGCGCGGGCAAAGTCCGGAAATGCAATTCCGGATGGGAATTCATGCGGGCGATGTTTTTGATGACGACGGTGATGTTCTTGGTGACGGCGTCAACATCGCGGCCCGGCTGGAAGGTCTTGCTCCTCCCGGAGGGATCATCGTTTCAGGTCGGGTTTACGAAGACCTTGTGGGTAAGGTGGATGTATCGTTCACCGAATTGGGGCCGCAATATCTGAAGAATATCACACGCCCTGTAACTGCTTACTTGGTACAAACAGCATTTGCTACTGAATCCCCGTTAACTCAATCCCGTCCTGACAGGCCTTCAGTGGCGGTGTTGGCTTTTGACAATCTGTCGCCTGACGCTGAACAGGATTACTTTGCGGAAGGTATTACCGAAGACATCATCACCAGCTTATCCAGAGTGCCCTGGATATTCGTGGTCGCCCGAAACTCTTCTTTTTCTTACAAAGGGCTTTCGGTTGATGTGCGTCGTATCGGCCGAGAGCTTGGTGTCCGCTACATATTGGAAGGGTCCGTTCGCGGCGCTGGTGACCGGTTGCGTGTCACGGGTCAGCTGATTGATGCGGAAACCGGGTCTCATGTTTGGGCGGATCGATACGATGGCAAGCTCGATGATGTTTTCGAGCTTCAGGACCAGATTACCGAGGCTGTCGTTGCTTCGATTGCGCCAGGTATCAGACAAGCTGAAATAGACCGTGCTGCTCACAAGCGCCCTGACACCCTTGGAGCCTATGATCACTTCCTCCGTGCGCAGTCCTTGATCTACAGGTTCAATTTCACTGAAGCAGACGACCATTTGTCAAAAGCTCTTTCACTCTCAAGTGAGTACCCATTGGCAAGCGCTCTTCGAGGTTGGATCCGCACTTTGCTATGGAACCCGGATACGCGTCCAAACGAGGCCCGATTTGATTGCGCAATTCAGCTGGCACATGAGGCTCTGGCGACATCACATCTTGACCTAGAGGCGCAAGCATATGCCGGTTACGTACTCGCGTTTCTGTCGGAGGATACAGAGTACGGTTTGTCACTTGTGGATCAAGTCGTCGAGAGAAGCCCAAATTGCGTTTCAGCCTGGGGATCCAGTTGCGTACTGCATGGCCTGATGGGCCAAGCACAAACGGCACAGGCACATGCCAGGGAGGCGCTCCGACTTAACCCGAATGACCCACTAAACTACCGGGTCCACATGGGTATCAGCCTGTCGCAAATCGCGGAAGGGAACTGGCGCGATCTAAGAGAAACCGCCCAAAAAATGCGTGCATTTCATAATACTGTGACTGTCTTTCGCCTGAACGAACTTGTGGCGGAAATGGCTCTCGGCAATGAGAGCCGAGCTAGAGAACTCGCACGTATTCACATGTCACGGGAACCCGATTTTAGCGTTTCAATGTTCCGGCATATGCGCGCTCGTATCTCTATCGCAAAACCAGAAATCTATGACGCCTACTATAAAATGCTGGCAGCCGCAGGCATTCCTGATTGACGACACCAGGTGTAGACCAGCGGCAAGTCATAGCAAGCATGCAACATGTGGAAACATATTTTTTGCAGCTGGAAGAATGCCCAATTTGGTCTGCGAACAGTCGTTGAAGTGAATAGCGGCGAACGGCAATCGAACCTTCGCGGCGCTCGGCGTGAACGATTGCTCTGCGGACAAAGCTAACATTGCCACGTTAGATCAGATTAATAGGTTTGCAGTTTCATGCTCTAATCAGAACAGATGCCCATACGTGCGAATTGCATGCTGTCTGTTTTGCAGTGCAAGTTTGGCGTAGATTTTACTTGTGTGGTTTCGAACGGTTTTTTCACTCATTTGAAGACTTCTAGCAATTTCTTTACCACTCATTGCTTGGCAGATGAGCCTCAGCACGTCCTGCTCGCGCTTTGTCAAATCGTTAAAGTCCGTCGTTTGACCGGAAAATGTGAATTCAAGCAAGCTCTTGGAAAAAGCGCGCCAGGCAGGTTCATCGCGTTGGATAATGTGATTTTTTCCCTCTAAAGCAGACATTGTCGCTCCGGGAATATTCTGAGCGAGACGTTGTCCTTCTTCAAACGGAATAACCTGATCGTTCCTTGAATGGATCACCAGTGTTGGAACTGAAACCTTTGGCAATAGACTTTCAACATTAACGTCAGCGCGCGCCATAAGCAGGTCGGCCCCTGTCTCAGGCAAAACGGTCTTTTGGCAAAGTTCTGTAAACCAAGAGCGTTGTTCGGACGGCGCACCAGGAAGAAATCTTGATGTGAATACATCTTGAAACGCTGGGTTGTCATTCTCCCAACCCAGGCGAAATACATCGATAACAGTCTTGTAGTTTTTGGCGGCAACCGATCCGCGGTGGTTGCTGCCCCTTGCATAGCCTCCAACGAGTACCATCCCGGCGACTCTGCCGGGATACCTCAGCGAATACGCGATAGAAGTCGCAGCGCCCTGAGAAATACCCAGAAGATAAATTGGTTCGTCTATTTCAGCGGCGTCGATTACAGCTTCGAGATCATCAACCCAGTAATCAATACCCAGATTCTCAACTCGTTTATCAGATAATCCGCAGCCTCGCTCATCATATCGAACAAGGGTGAATTGACTTTCTAGCAATTCGATCCAATGAGACCAAATTGGACTGTCTAGATCATAACTGAGATGCGTGAGCCAGTTAGCCGCCTTTACCATTGGTAGGCCGTTTCCGGATTTGCTCCACGCCAGCGACGTGCCATCGCTTGAAGAAGTGTATCTAACGGTTCGCATGTCTTTTTTTAGTCAATTTGGGGCAAATGTCCCATCAATTTCCCGCCGGTTTGAGGCTAGCCGGGACATGTGTCCGATAGGTTGAAGGCCAGATGAGTGACACCATTGTGAAACTCAGATTGGAGGTCATCACATGAATAAGCAATTTGACGCATCACTACACGCTTCGCCGTGCTGGTCCCAAATATCGCCTGCTCCCTGCGTAGGGCTACATTGTTCTGGCGCTGACGGAAGCCAGTGGCGCACTCTGTTTGCCCGGATGAGCGATGAAACCAAAACAATAGCGCCCGACTTAATAGGAACCGTGTCTCGGGGTTGCAAAATCCCGGACGGGCCGTTCACGTTGGAACGGGAAGCTGTTTCGATCATCACCGAGATTGAGAAGCTTGGCAGCCCCGCTCACTTGATCGGGCACTCCTATGGAGGAGCGCTGGCGTTGCACATTGCCAGAGCTCGACCCGACCTTGTTCGGTCACTTTGTCTCTATGAACCAACTTTATTCAGCCTATTGAATGCCGGAGGTGCGACTGACGGTTCATTGTATTCCGAGATTGTAAGCCTCACAAACGCAATACAAACCGGCATAGAAGAAGGATGCGAAGAGTTCAGTGCACAGGTTTTTACTGATTTTTGGGGAGGACTTGGCGCTTGGCAGGCCCTAAGTCGTGAACGCAGATGCGCAATGATTGATTGGGTTTACAAAGCCCCAAGCGATTTCGATGCGCTTCTGAATGAACCTGATCCAGAAAACATTTTTCCTGAGGGAATTCCCTCTACGATCATGTTCGGATCGCAGACTCATGCGCACACGAAGCGCATCGCAGAACTTCTGGCAACCCAAGGCAAGCTTGTTGAACTAAAGGTTCTGAAAGGTGCTGGCCATTTGGGTCCTTTTACCTTCAAGGAAAGTTTCGAGATGGAGGTGCTGTCGCATATTAGAACTGTTGACCGCCGCGACATGGCTTCAATGGACATCAAGCCGATCAGTAGATCATGAGCCGGGGACACTGGAAATCTAGAAAAAACGACCGACCGATCTGGGCTCCGAGCGGTCGGTCGCTGTGCAGCCTCGCTAACGTCTTATGGGTGCCCGCATTGGGCTCGATGTTGTCATTTTCTCAAACGCTAGGAATGTTCTCTTTGCGGATAAAGCAGAAATCGCTCGATCACTAAAACACTACAGGCGGCTTAGCCAAAGGTCCCCAAGTTTCAGGGTCTGGTAGACCGACACTTGACCATGCTTCTTGCAAAACTCTGGAGTCTGAAGATCTTGTCCGCGGCAAATCATCCAAAATATCAAACCAAGGCATTTTGCTTTCTATTCCAGAGTGGACTGAAGGAGCAAAGTTTTCTGGTTGGTCGAGGCTCGAAGTATGCAGGACCAGATAGGCCGTTTCTCGTGGTTTCACGAGCTTATAAGTTAGGCTTACCCCGCATCTGGCACAAAAGCCACGATTTGCTATCGGCGTAGTTGCGAAGTATCGAGGTTCCTCGGTGAGAAATCGAACAGCAGAAGCGGGAAAAGCCGCCCATGCATTAACTGCTGAACCAGAAAATTTTCTGCAACAACTACAATGGCAATACCCTGTGCTTATGGCGGGTGCGTTTATTTCATACCGGACCAACCCACAGATGCAGCCACCTGTCACTAAGGTTTTGGCCAATTCATCTTCATCAAAATCCAGAAAACCCCCTTCCTCTCCGGGTTCTGAAACGGTCATGTAGACATGTATTGGAGTATCAGTGCTCTTGAGTCTTTTGTGACCACAATCCGCCAGCGGAAGATCTATCTTGCCCGCTATTTGCGCCATTACTTCTCCTGAAACCGCGATTCCACCTGGTTCTGCTATTGCCTCAAGCCGCGCGGCAGTGTTTACGCCGTCTCCGAGAATATCGCCGCCGTGTACAACGACATCACCGAGAGAAACGCCGACGCGTAAGATGAGAGGGTCGTCACTGTTCGACCGGCGTGCTTCGCGTGCGCAGGCTCTTTGAATGTTAATTGCACAATTGACCGCCTCAAAGACACTCGAGAACTCAGCCAAAAACCCATCGCCAGTAGACTTAAAAACACGACCCCGGTTTGCTTCCACCTGCATGCCGATGATTTCACGTTCTAGTCGAACCAACTTAGCTAATGTTCCGCTTTCATCACGTGATACCAATCCTGCGAAACCGACTATATCGGTGGCCAGAATGGCCGCTAATTTGCGTTCCATCTCCGTTGCTCCGAGCTAAAAATCTCCAAATGGTGCCTGCTTACTTTAGCATAAAATCGGTCGCAGCGAGCCACGGTAGCTGAGGTGTTATTTCCAGTTTTGAAAGATCCTTCAGTGCTGCGACCAGCCAATCATACTTGCTGCGGAGAACGGCAACACGAGTCCAATTTGTTCGATGCCGCACAGCGCACAAATGTCCGGTGTTGGCTATCTACTCCATGGTCAGGCGACAAGTCCCAGCTCTTTGTCGGTGGCTGTCGCTGCATATTTTTCCCTTGGGGGCATGGGTCTCGATTGCCAAGGCGGTTCGAAGGTGAAACTTGAAACGCTGCGACCGTCAGGTAGGGCGCCGTTTCCAGCCCCGAGCGCGTAGTCGTAGTAGAGTTTGACGATCTCTTCTTCAGTCACCTGCGATGTTTCTGGATGCGCCATGCATGCATCACGCCACGCTCGTACCCGGTCATAGTCTTTGCCAACGGGTAGTTTGAACCCTTCGTAGTAGTCAAGGAACCAAAACCGCTTGAACATCGGGGTAAAAACAGCCTCTGCCAAACCGAAGTCATCGAACAGGAACGGGCCAGTCGGACTATGATGAGCCAAGAAATCATCAAGGTCTCGATAGAGCGCGAGGAGTTTATTCAAGTGCTCATCTCGGCGCGCCTGATCCTGATTCATGACAAAGAGATAGCCTGCCATTGTGAACGGTCCTTCGCGGGCGATCAGCATCGACTCAATGGCGTGCTCGGCAGGATCACTGCGGCGCAATGGAGCACCTGGTAGAGCCTCATCAAGATAGCGCAGGATCACGAGGCTTTCTTTTAATATGCGGCCGTCGCTGGTTTCCAGCACGGGCAAGGCTGTCGTACCTCGGGTCTTGGCCAGCAATTCGGGATCGCGCGGCTTGGTGATGTCTACGACACGAAATTCCACGGCATCCGTCAGTCCGCGCAGCGCCAGTAGGATTTCCAGTCGCTGCGAGAAGGGACAGACGGGGATATGATAGACGATGTGTTTCCCAGTCATGGTATCAATCCAAAGGTGGGCCAGTGAAGGCCATGTTGTGCCGCTTGGCGCTCTCTTCGATAGCAGGCATGTCCTCGGGAATACGGCACTGACCGGCTGCCATGTCAGCAAAGAAGCCTTCGAATCCGCCGGGCGTCAGGATCACGAGATGGCGGCAAGGTTCGTCGTCTGTCACCTTGAAGGTATGTTCCTTGCCTCGTGGGATGAATACGCTTTCGCCGGCCCCTGCGGTGAACTCCTCGCCTTCTAGCCAGAACCTGCATGTTCCGGTGAGGATTACGAAGGTTTCGTCTTCGTTTTGATGCACGTGGCGTGGAGGGCCGCTACCAGCAGGAGACCAACTGTCCACTATAGACATAGTGCCGCCTGTCTGTTCTGGGCCGAGGATGGTTTTGTATTTTACGCCGAGCCATTCGATGGCTCCGTCGATTTGGGCCTGATCCTTCATCGTTTCTCTCCATTGGCATTGGATTGAAACGAAAGCGCTTCCGTTGACAGAATCCTATCCGAAGGCCAACCTATCAGGCAAACCGCAATATCTAATATAGGATATCGGCTAGGTGAATTTCGCTACACTGGACCTCAACCTTTTGCGCGTGCTGGACGCCCTCTTTAGCGAAGGCTCAACCGTCAAGGCGGCCGACAAGCTCGCCATGTCGCAATCCGCAGTCTCCGGTGCATTGTCACGTCTTCGTCATGCTTTGGACGACCCCCTTTTTGTCCGGCAGGGAAACCGTTTGGTCGCTACCGATTATGCATCCAAGATTGAATCCGGTTTGCGCGAAGAACTTGAACGTCTGGAAGCTTTGCTAGCCCCACCGGCTACCTTTGACCCGCAAACCGCTGAAGGCACTTTCCGGATCGCCGCCAGCGATTTTTTCGCGGAACTCCTGATGCCGCCTTTGGGTGATTTCCTGCAAAAGTCAGCGCCCAATCTACGAGCGCAGCTGGTTGATCTGGTTCCGAATGACTATGTGGCCAGTCTTGAGCGACGCAACGCTGACATTGCGCTGATCCCGGATTTGCTCCTGCCGGACTGGGTCAATCGGGAGCCGCTTTTCCATTCGCCGTTCCACGTGATAGCTCGCAAGGGAAATCCAAAGCTTGAGGGGCTTCAGGAAAGGACACAAATGCACATGGATACGTTCTGTGCGCTCCACCATGTCTTGTTCTCCCCCGAAGGGAACTTGGCCGCGATGGGCGATGCTGCCCTAAACCGCGTCGGAAAACAGCGACAGGTTGCTATGACAGTGCCCGTCTTCAGTGGCGTTTGCCGCGCGGTTAGCGAAAGCGACCTCATCGCGCTTGTACCCGCTCAGCTCGCAAGGAAAGTGGCCAAGACATTCGAACTGAAGGTGTTCAAACCTCCGATGCATATTGAACCAGCGTTGATCATCGGCATCTGGCACAAGCGTTCCGACAACGCCCCGATGGCGGCTTGGATGCGTAGCCAAGTCTTCGAATTGATGAAGGCGTTGGACTTAGACAGTTAGTCAAACTGTCCTAAGCAGCGCCTTTCGGACAGAAACAAGTTGATGTTTCGAATAACTGAATCGAACAGCCAATGCAGACATTCGAGCAGCCGCAGCGAACACACGTTTTGCCCGCTTATCGAAAATTGCAAAGACTGGTTGAAAAGGTCCGTTTTGGGCCGCTGTTTGACAAACGAACAAACCGCAGAGGATGCATTGAGCGAACAGCGTCGGCGTTGTTTCTGCGTGTCGGTTTGCAGGCCGCAGATCTAAAATCGCTGGACAGAGTCAGAGCTGCTGGTGACTGTAGAAACCACGTTCAGCGGTGGAGATATTTTGTGGAACATATTGCACAAATGAACATGGGGTACTTGCTACACCCTCTGTCTGCCATCAGCACTCATGGAACAGAATAGGTTGATTGCGTAACGGAGGATTTCAGGCTCATCGTAACCATCAGAGAGTGGAGATGAGAATGAAATCCGGGAAACAGAAAGCGTCGTCAGAGAGGGTCGTCAAAGACATCCGCAGGAAGACACGGCGCCAACATTCGGCAGAGGAGAAGATCCGCATTGTTTTAGACGGGCTTCGTGGTGAA
The DNA here is from genome assembly GCF_059612205.1 of Ruegeria sp. CDSA089. Lineage (NCBI taxonomy): Bacteria > Pseudomonadati > Pseudomonadota > Alphaproteobacteria > Rhodobacterales > Roseobacteraceae > Ruegeria > Ruegeria sp. CDSA089. Next base: position 9,677 of record NZ_JBXWQD010000016.1, read on the forward strand.
GACAGCATTGCCGAACTGTGCCGCCGAGAAGGAATAGCCACGAGCCTTTATTACAGCTGGTCGAAAGAGTTTCTTGAGGCAGGCAAAAAGCGGCGTAAATTGAAACTACAGCGAGCCTGAGCCTCCAAAGCCAATCAACCGCTCGTGTTCCAAATCATTTGATGACAGACAGCATCGCAGGGTCGGCTTTTCCTGATGTTTCGAATTAAAACTGGTCGGTAAAACCACTGTGGGAAACGTTACACGATCTATTTTTTTAGCTCGACGCTGACACTTACCTGCAATCCCGGGATAAGTATGACCTCAGGATTCGGGAATTCCGCCCAGACCTGCAACCCGCCATCGGAATTCAACTCTGTTCCAGTGAAGGCTATTCTTCCGACCTGCTCATAGTGTTCTCCTGTCGGCAACGTCACGTGAACAGCGAAACGATCCAGATACTCTTCGATGCGCTCCGGGGCGACATGGTGCAACTCCAGCAAAGAGTCATATGGGTGCGCAAACGAAACCAGCGCTGGGTCAACCTGAACAATTTCTGCCAGCGGCTTTCCAGTCTCGGTCTTGAGATACGCACCACGGCTCAGTCGCGGCGAGTCGATGTACCCCGTAATAGGTGCATTAATCGTTGTACTGGCCAACTCAAGCTTTCGAAGATCCAGCCCAATCCGCGCCTCGTCAACGGCGACCTTTGCAAGCGCGAGCCGCGCCGACGCATCCTCTAGCTGCACTTGCGTCGCGGTTCCCCTGTCTTCGAGCTTGCTGACACGTTCGACATTTGCCTCGGCTTGGGCCAACTCAATCTGCCGCCTGTCCAAGAGAGCCTGGGCGGCATTTACCTGATGTTCATACACCACACTGCTCAACGAGAAGAGCAATTGGCCAGCCTCGACGCGGTCTCCCTTTGTGAAATGGATATCGGTCAGAAAGCCATTTACAGAATTGGCGACCTGAGATCGCATGCTGGCTTCAATACGCCCCTCAAATCGCAGGTCGGCCAACTTGTCACCAAGTTTGTCCACGCCTTGAGCGAGAGCCGACACGGGGAAAATCACAAACAAGGCGAGCAAAATACGGGCGTTCAAAATTCTAAGTCTCCTGACAAAGGTGGGTATCCGGTAACCAGTCTATGACCTAACATAAATCGGAAGTTAGCCAAAAGCTTTGGGGCAAAACTCGTTATTCCGTTGAGGGGGAAGCGCAATGAACACAAAGGTTACTAAAGCATACCAACTTGTGGCTTGCGCTGTATTGGGCGCGTCGGCAATTGGATGCCCATCCCATGCCCGGCCAATATGTGCGAACCAGACCCTGCCTGAGCTCCCCGATGTTTCAATTGCTTCGGTCGCAGAAGTGTCCGCTCCTGCGCCACATTGCAAAGTTTCCGGTGTGATTGGTGGTAAGATCAATTTCGAACTCCTGCTACCGGAAAATTGGAACGGCAAATTTGTCATGGGCGGTGGAGGCGGATTCGTCGGTTCCGTGATGAATACCTCCCTTATCGATGGCTCACTTCAATTGGGTTACGCCACTGTCGGCACTGACACAGGACATCAGGGGCATCCAGCCGACGCCAGTTGGGCCCTCAACGACCTCGAGGCGCTGGTCAATTTCGGACATCTGGCAGTTCATCGAACAGCAGTCACAGCCAAGGCCCTGACCAAGGCTTTTTATGAAAAACCAATTGCTCGCAGCTACTTTACCGGGTGCTCCCGGGGCGGTGGACAGGCAATAATGTCCGCTATGCGTTACCCAGAAGATTTTGACGCGGTTGCGGCTGGCGCCTATGCGGTTGACTGGACGGGAATTGCCGTGCAGGCAACTCAGATCAACCAGGCGATGTACCCAGACCCAAACAATATCGAAGAGGCTGTCATTGGGCCAGAAGCTCAGGCGCTGGTCGAGAGTTCATATCTGGCGGTCTGCGATGGGCTGGATGGGCTCGAGGATGGCATCCTCAATGACCCCCGGAAGTGCGGGTTTGACGTGGCCAGCCTGCAATGCGAAGGCGACAATTCCGAAGACTGTCTGAGCGCCAGAGAAGTTGCTGCGTTCAAGGCGGTCTATGACGGCCCCAAGAACTCCGATGGCGACAGCATGTATTACGGTTTCCCATTTGGCGGCGAAACAGCCGAGGGAGGTTGGAGCCGCTGGTTGACAGGTGGCATGAAGTATCAGGACGACGATGGGAGCTTCCAGGAGGGCGTCGGATCAGGTGGATTTGAAGAACCTGTGTCGCCGAGCGCTTTTTTCAGCTTTGGCAACGGCATTATGCAGAATTTCGTCTATCACGATCCCAATTGGACCTATGAGAACTTCGATTTCGGCACCTATGCACAGGATTCCGCCGCAGCTGCGGAGACTCTGAATGCGACAAACCCGGATTTGTCCGCCTACCGCGCTCGTGGTGGCAAGATGCTGCTGTATTCCGGCTGGTCCGACAACGCGCAATCGGGCCTTGCAATGGTCGGGTATTACGAAGACGTTCTGGCTCATGATCCAAGTGCAGCCGACGATATTCGCCTGTTCATGATGCCCGGCGTAGAGCACTGCTTTGGCGGTCCCGGGCCCTCCTGGGTCAATTTTCTGGTTGAGATCGACAAGTGGGCGGAAACCGGAGAAGCGCCTGATCACATTACGGCCCTTTGGCTGGATGACAGCGCTCAGCCAGCCGGTGGCCGACCCGTTTGCGCCTATCCAAGTGTTGCCCAATATGACGGTCGTGGCGACCCCCGGGACCCTGCGAGTTTCAACTGTGACGCAGGCAACTGAGGTGATACAGGTAAACACCGAAAGTCGGCTTCGTCCGCACAGCAGACATTCGCCCAAACTCTACGAGCGACCACTTCGAGCCCAAAACAGACATCGCACTTGGAGATGGATTCCGATGAAAAAATCGCCTAAATGCTATGGATTTGGTGCCAATCAGTGCGGCATGCTAGCATTCACAAGAGATCGAGATTTGAGGTGAGCCAGACACGGGGGCAACATGTCAAAGACGCTATATGAACGTCTGGGAGGAACGGATGGTATTCGGCGAATAGTCGACGTTCTGGTGGACAATCACTCCAAAAACCTAGTTGTCGCTGCACGATTTGCGGGAACTGATATGGAGCACCTCAAGCAAATGGCAGGGGACTTGTTCATAACTGGTTCTGGCGGGCCTGAGATATATACAGGCAAGGATATGGTTGCAGCGCATCAGCACATGAACATCAGCGGAGATGAGTTTGTCGCTGTTCTGGACGACGCCATGAACGCCCTAAAGGCCAACGACGTCGGCCAACGGGAACAAGAAGATGTATTATACATTTTATATAGCCTCAAGGACCAAGTTGTAGGTATCTGAATTTCGCCGCAACCGGGTAGAGTCGGCAATATTCAATTCATTAAATCAAAGCTTGCTTGTCCGACTTGCAGACTCTTGAAGTCAAATGGCTTACTATGGGTCAATCGTGCATTTGGGTTTAAAATTTATGCGCATAAGGAACCTCCAATATGAATAGGAGATTGTCTACGATCTTGGCCGCTGATGTTGTCGGTTATTCCACTCGGATGCGTGAAGATGAAATCGACACGATAAATCGTGTTAGTCTGTTAAGCGAGTTAATCGGAACTGTTGCGTCCACGCACAATGGGCGGGTCTTTAACCGCGCGGGCGATGGTTTTCTTTTGGAGTTTTCTAGCCCGGTGGCGGCAGTTCGCTGTGCTTATAACTTACAACTTCAACTCGCTGCTCCAGTAACCAAGCGAGAGATAGGACTAGAAATCAGGATTGGGGTCCATCTTGCCGATGTCGTAGTAGATGGCGACGATTTGCTTGGCGATGGGGTGAATGTAGCAAGTCGTATTGAGTCTGAAGCTGAGCCGGGTATGGTCCTCGTAAGTAATGCTGTGTTTGATCACGCCAAGCGGTCGGCCCAGCTCAAGTTTGAGAACAAGGGCACCCGAAAGCTCAAAAATATTTCCGAACCAGTTACGGTCTACGCTGTTGCAGGCGAGCTTGGCACGCACAGCTGCGGAACTGCGCTTATCGAGGACAGTAGCCTTCCCTACGTGGCGGAACTGCAAAAGTCCACCAACTCAATTGTTGTGCTTCCCTTCAAGAACATGAGCAATGATCCCGAGCAGGAGTATTTTTCCGATGGCCTGACGGAAGACATCATCACAGAACTGTCCCGTTTCCCTGACATTCTCACGATCTCCAGGAATACTAGTTTTGGGTTAAAAGGGGTTGCGGCGGACGCTCGTGAACTTGGACAAAAACTCGGCGTGCGTTTCTGTCTTGAAGGCGGGGTTCGCAAGCTGGGAAATCGCATTCGGATCAACGCGTATCTGACGGATGCAGTGTCAGGCGAACAGCTTTGGACAGAGCGGGCGGATTGCAATCTAGAGGATCTTTTCGATTTTCAGGATGACCTTGTTGCCAAAATCGTCGCGAGTGTGGCTGGCCAGATCGAACGGCAATTGGAAGCCACGGCACAGCGAAAACGCCCGGGTGACCTGGAAGCCTATGAATGTTTAATCCGCGGTTTGTATTATCACCGGATTGGTGGAGTCACAAAGGAGAATGCAGAGGAAGCGGTTCATTGGTTTGACGAAGCGCTGAAACGAGATCCAGGATATGGTCGAGTTCATGCGTGGAGGGCGTGCGCTGTCGCTACATTAGCAGAATGGACCGGTGAAGATGTATGGGATGAGTTGGTCGAAGCAGGGAACCTAGCTGTCGAGCTGGATGAAACGGACGCTGAAAGCCATCGAATTGCCGGTTCTTTGGCGCTGTATGTTCGTGACTTTGAACGGGCTAAGTTCCACTTCAATCGCGCTCTGGAGTTAAACCCAAATCACGCGTTCATTGTTGGACGAACCGGTGAACTCCATAACTTTCTCGGAGATGGAAAGACTGCTCTTGAGTATCAAAAGCGTGCAAAGATGCTTGATCCCTTTTTGCCCGAATATTGCCGCGAACTAGAGGCAATTGCCTACTACGTCATGCATGATTTTGAGGCTTGTTTTAACACCGTGGATGAATTTGCGAGGCTCACCCGGCGGGCGGCAGCTTATCGGACTGCGGCCGCAACTCACCTGAATAATGACCATAAGCTTGAACGAGCTGTTCGCGATTTGTTGCTTCACGATCCGGACTTTAGACCTTCTACATTCATTCAAACTGAATACTTCAAAGATCGCGAGATTTCTAAGAGATTGAAAGCCGAATTGAGGAGCGCTATGGCGACAACCTCACTTCGCCTCGCTGGTTGAGTAAACAATTTGCTAACTTAAAAAATGAGGATTAATGCGTCTTCTCTGTGCAAGAAAAGACCTTGGATCTCCGGAGTCAAACGACCACTTTTTCCGCAACTAAGTCGTCGCCCTGATTATGTCGAACATCCGCTGATAGTAGAAACTGCCTTTTAAGTTCGAGACACATTACATGCCCTGAACCTAGACTTAGACGGAGATCACCATCCCGGTTCTTCAAAACCTCGATTGCATCGCAATCCAGCCTTCGGCAGGTATAATGCGAAGATGACAAGAGATATTGAAGCGAACGCTAAGACAATCGCTGATGCCCTGACCTCTGCTCAGCAGATACCTAAACTGTCTTCAGATGCAGTACAGCTGACGCTGGATGACGCTTATTCGATTGCAAGTCGCGTCCGAAAGCTTCAGGGCAAAAAGAGAGTCGGCCGAAAAGTCGGCTTCACGAACCGCGCGATTTGGCCTGTTTATGGTGTAGATCAACCCATTTGGGGAGAGGTTCACTCAGATGGGCTGTTTTCGACTGATCAGCCGGTAGTCTTGGCAAGGTATTCAGAACCGAGGATTGAACCAGAAATCGTACTCGGCCTTAGACATACACCGACGGCTGAAATGAACGATGAGCAGTTGGCAGGTTGCGTGGAGTGGGTTGCCCCGGGATTTGAAATTGTTCAATCGATTTATCCCAACTGGAAATTCTCGGTCGAAGACTCAATCGCAGCACAAGGATTGCACGGCTGCCTTATTCTTGGCGACAAAATCGCGGCTACGCATGATGTCTTGACCGGCTTAGCCGAAGTGCCACTAGTATTGTTTAAGGGCGCCGAGGCCATCGAGTCCGGCAAAGGTGAAAACGCGCTTGGAGGCCCAATTGAAGTCCTGGCTCATCTTGTGTCTCTACTCTCACAAGCCGACCAGCTTCAGGCAGGCGAGCTGGTTACAACCGGTACTTTGACAGACGCATGGCCAGTGTCTCCGGGTGAAGAATGGTCAGCTGGTTTTGGTGGCGTGATGAACACCGAGCTCTCGGTACGATTTACATGAGGCTTTGGTAGAGTGGTGACGCCGACTGCACCAAAGAAATGTTGCTCTCAATAGCTGACCATGATGGTCTTCCACTGGTTTCATCAATTCTGGGATGCAAATTAAACGATGCTATCCAAATCAGATTACATGATGTTTCTTAGGCACCCTGCCTGGCTATGGATCAAGAAACACGCCAGGCATCTGTTGCCGCCAATTGACCCCTCATTGCAAGCGCGTTTTGACGAGGGGCACGCGTTTGAGCCTTATGCTGAGGAGCTATTTGGTGATCTCGTTCGCCTCGGTTTTTCAGATTTTTCAGAATACCAGGCTCTGCCCGCGCGTACTTTGGAGGCTTGGAGAAACGGTGCAAACGCAGTGGCGCAGGGACGCTATGAAGATGGAACCATAACTTGCATCTCCGACATCGTGAGCCGCAGTGACGATGGGTACGTTCTGAAAGAGATCAAGAGCGGGACTTCTGCAAAGCCCGAGCACATTTTTGATCTCGCGTTCCAGCGTGTCGTGCTTGAGGCGGCCGGGTTCCCCATTGCGCGCTGCGAAGTGGCACATGTGAACCGTGATTACGTCAGAAACGGCGAAATCAATCCGCAAGAGCTTGTCAGCATCTCTGACATCACGGATGCGGTGACTGAGCAGCTCGAAAAAACACGCACGCGTATCGATCAGGCATTGAGCGTCGTTGCCAGCGGTACGATGCCTGATCCGTCCCCCGAACGTGCGCGCCTTAATTCCTATGGTGAATGGCTGGAGATCCGCGAAAAACTCGACCCACCTCTCGCGCAGGACAGTATCCACCGCATTCCGTTCATGAATGCGGAAAAAGCCTCGGGACTCATCGCAAATGGGATCACAAAGATTGACGAGATCAGTGATCCATCTGTGTTAGGCAAGTCGACACAGCGCTACTTGAGAGCTCTGGCGAACGGTGAACGCACAATCGATCATCAAGACTTAAGCAGGTTTCTGAGCGAGATTGTGTATCCGGTTTATTACTTTGACTACGAGACGTCTCAGAGTTTGCTGCCACCCTGGGACGGAACGCGTCCCTATCAGCAAGTTGCTTTCCAGTATTCCTTGCATATCCAGCATGAGCCCGGCGGAGAAATTGAGCACAGGGAGTATCTCCACCGAGACGCCAGTAACCCAATGCCAGCCTTGCTGAAAAGGCTTCGTGAGGACATGGGAGACGTTGGCTCCGTTGTGGTTTGGTATGCTCCGTTCGAGAAATCGCGCAATACGGAAATGGCGGAAACTTATCCAGAGCATGCAGAGTTCCTGGAAGGCCTAAACGTCCGCGTTGTAGATCTTATGAAGCCGTTTGCAGATGAAGTGATCAACGATCCCGCGTTCAAGGGAAGCGCCTCTATCAAGGCCGTTCTTCCAGCGTTTTTGCCAGAACTTTCATACGATGATCTGGACATAAAAGAGGGGGCGAGCGCGTCTCGCCTTTGGAAGGACGTAACACTGACCGAACCGGATGATCCAGAGCGCGAGAAGGTCTATTCTGATCTCGTTGCGTATTGTACGCGCGACACTTGGGCAATGGTCGCCATTCATCGGGAATTGCTGGCGATGTGAGCTATGGTGCTAACCTCAAAACAACTTGCGGTGCTGCTCCCCAAGGAGACTAGGCGATTTACCGGAGTTACGGCGCCCCCAACACTTAATCTTGCCAATCCAGCCGATACAAAACGTGGTGACCGCGTAGACCTTTCAGGAGTCTGGGTTCTATTTCAGAAAAAGAGAAATCAGTTCGTCCTCCGACCATGGCGCGAGTCGCATCTGAAACGAGTATCTCCCCCGCCGCACCAACGGTCGTTATGCGTGACGCTTTGTTGACCACCGTACCGAAAAAATCTCCTCGAGATTGCACGACATCACCAGTGTGAATCCCAATCCGAACACCGAAAGATGGCTCCGCGGATGCCGATGCAATGGCCCCCTGAATCTTGATAGCGGCCGTTAGTGCTTCTTTCGCGGACGGAAAGACGGACAACGTTCCGTCTCCAAGGGATTTCACGAACTGGCCATGATACTTTTCAATGATCGCCGCCAAGATTTGGAAGTGGTTTTCGATCAGCACCGACCAACGCTGATCGCCCAACGCCTCCGCCAACGTTGTACTGCCCTCCACATCAGTGAAAAGTACCGAAGCCAAACCTTCGGTTTGGATCAGCTCGGGTCCATCTTCGCGCGCAGCATCAACCAGTTTTTGGATGGCCAGCTGCTCTTTACCCACGAGTTCAATATTTGGAGTTGGCACTGAAGCGTGGCGATTGATGATCTTCCAGGCTGCTCCCTCCAGGACAAAAATCAGAACGGTGCGGTAAAAGACGGCTTCATCAAAGCCGACAAACTGAATCTTGTGGACGAAGGATGACCATCCCGTCTCTCCGTTTTCGAAGGCCTCAGCTTCAACTTCTTCGAAAACGACTGGTGCCGGGATCTCCGCGAAAAAGCCGCTAACCCCATCGCGAACTGCTTGCCCGCTCCAAAACTCACCTTCTCCTGTCCCAACGAACCGTAGTTCATCTGCTTTCGACAGAAAATCCTGCAACTCGTCAGTATTCTTCTTGGTTCTGAGTATTTCATACCAACGCCTCGAAACTGCCAGCAGTTCAGGTGAGGAACGTATCATCACAAATGACTCGAGACGCTAAATGGAATGAGACTTACAAGGTCTTGCAACCGGGATCTCCATTTTCGAAAGATGCAGGTCAATGCCGCCGCTGAGGTTTGGTCAGATCAAGACTTTTGTATTTCTCCAGAACGGAGCGCATTAGACGCAGATAAAAAGACGCGCGTCGGTTCAGAGCGAACTATCGACGGAGTTTCTGAGTTCGATTCCGGATCACAGGGTATCGAATCGCTTCGCTGTCTGAGAGCTACTCGATGCTGTACTGACCCGCAAAATAACATGCATCAGTGTATCGGGCACACGCTAAGCTAGAAGGTTCCCAGAACTACGCGGTGAATTTCTAAGTACAGCACGCTCCGTCTTGACATGGTTATACGAACTGGTTCAGCTTGCGGACATGACGTTCACACGCATCCACTGCCATCGAATATCGGCCTGAGGTCGATAACCCACGCAAAATCCGTGGGAGGCAGCATTGGTATGCGGGCGAGGCTTATATCCTTGTAATTGCTCCAGATTAGAGTGCACGAGTCGGTTCGATTCCGACGCCTCCTACCATTCTCAGGAGGTGTCCAACATGGCGGACGACGTCACGAACGCAATTGATTTCAACGACATCAAGCAATCGGTCGAGGAGAACCTCGGAAGCACACCCGAAGGCTGGTCCGGCTTGGTCACGGTGCTCTTCACAGAGGTTAAGGAATACTGCGATCTGAAGGGTGCCACCTACCCCTTTGTCCTTCAGATCAAAGAGAAAATCGGCGAGCTCCGCATCTACCACCGGTGTGATGATCGACAAATTCAGTCGATGATCGCTGCGACGATTGCGCGTGCAAATCACAGCTGTGAACGATGCGGGAATAGTGCCGAGACCCAACTTCTGGACGGCTGGTACAAGACACTTTGTTGCTGGTGCGCGCATGATGTCGCGAGCAAGCGCCACCCTAAAAGGAAGAGGCTTTTTGGCGTTCGAAAAAAGCCTGCACGAGATCGAATGACCTGCTCAGTTTGTGGCTATTTCGGTCAGATCGACCGAACGGATGACCGTAATCGGTGCCCTGCGTGCGTGAAGAAGGAATGGTGATGACCGCCCAACAACAAGTGACCTTCAATAAGATTATGGAAGACTACGATGATGAGAACTACGCCCGGAAGCTCATGAATACGGGCTCACTGGCCACCGGTCATGTCCCGCTGATTGCCCTTTGCCAGATCTCGAGAGGGGTCTTCCATCTCAACAAGACCAAGTTCTGGAGAATGTGACTGATGGATGATGTCGAAAAGAGTTGGAAGGAATTCCGGGAAAAGGTTCGAGGTGTGATCGAGGAGCATGGAGCTCCAGATGATCTCCGCTCATTTGACGCCTGGTACGCCGAAGAGATGCGTTTGGTGATGGCGCACAACTACCCAGCTCCGCACGTCTCTGACGTCACATGGTCGGCGGAGTGTCTGCATGTCGAGTGTGAAGACCGCGAAGTGGTCGACCGTATGATGAATGCTATGGCGGAGGTTTCACACGATCTCAAAGAGGCGCGGGCCCGGAGGTCAGTGATGGGCAGTGTTGTCGACTGGAATGATATTCATGGAAGCGTCTTCAAGCAGCTTGGTGAGTATCGTGCCGGGTGGGTGGAGCAGCTTACGCTTGCACTTGAGAAAGTGAAGAGGTTGATCGACGAGCAGCCCGACCTGTTTGGTGATGAACACCCGTCCATCGTTCAGATCAAACAGAAATTGGGAGGCATGCGCGTCTATGAGGGCCCAGGCTGCAACCAGGCTACGAGTGAAGAGATTCAATGGCGTGTCGCTCAGATTGAGCAAACCTGTGAAGGTTGTTCTAATTCTGCCCAACGCCAGACCATCCTTGGGTTTGTGACGACGCTTTGCAGCTGGTGCTACAATGATGCTCTGCGGCGGCGATTTGAGGGCGCCGAAGAATCCTGGCCCGACAGCCTGAGGCTGGACATTGTGAAAAACTATCCAGACCTCGTTTCTCCGGATTGCGCATCTCTTGTTCCTGCTGTCGGAAAGGGCTGGCTCGTGATGATTTCGCAAGCACTCCACAAGCTTTCCTTCAGTCAGGATTTCAGGGCACTGGACCCTGGAACTATTCAGATCTCGGATATTAAGAAAGGCCAGGATGGCCAGATTTCCATCGGTTTCAGTCGATACCACGATCTCATTCAGGAGTACGCTGACTGGATGGAATTTCGATGCGGTGTGACGTGTGAAGAGTGTGGCCACGTTGGTGACATCGTTCGGACAGCCGACAGGTCTCAAGTGCTCTGTTCTCACTGTTACTGTACTCGGGAGAAGTCTGATGGGTGATGACGACGACGTTGAGCTGGATGAACAAACCTTGCGTTTGCTTAGGCTTCGGGAGGCTGAAATTGCGGCCGGTCGAGCAAAACTTACCAAGCCGATTACCTCGGATGAGATCCGGTCGCGAAAGGTGCCTGATCCGGAGGGTAAGCCAGATGAGTGACGAGACTTCAGAAGAGGAAATCCCAATTTTCGTAATCTGCGAGACTTTGGTGAACGGCAAACTTCGAGAGATTGAAGGAAAAGAAATCACTGTAAAACCAAACAAGATCTTAGTCTTGGCGATCAGTGTCGAGGATGTTGAGCGATGACAGATGATTTTTCAGAAGACGAGATCTTCGGGCGCCCGTTACAGGATGTTCCTCTGGATGACTTGATCGCAGAGTTGCAAGCTCGTCGCAAAGAGGGTCCGGAGGTCTGGCTTGCATTGCGCAAAATGATTTTCGAGCAAATCGCCGATTTTGCACAGCGTCCGGCCGATGCGCCCAAATGGCGGGATGAATGGGTCAAAGAGAACACCTGGGATCTAGTGACTGACGACGATGATGTCGAGATCACTGATGGTAGCGGCAACGTGTTCGACGACCTCGGGATCGAAGACCCAAGGAAGAAGACTTAGTGATGGGGGCGGAGCATATCAGCTTGATCTTATCCGCCGTGATCATTGTCGCGTTGACGATCTACGTCAGACACATCGTCCAAACTGCCGGAAAAGATCGCGAAGTCGATCCAAAGCGAGTTCAAAGGATAATGCGAGATCTAGACTACAGCCACCTGGACCGAGTGATGAACCGGCGAAGGAAGAGGTAGCGGGATGTTGAAGGTGGTTGTCTATGTTGGTGATCAAGAGGTCGCCCGAGCTGTGGCTGAGAACGCTTCAGATCTGGCTGACGTGTCTAATTACGATATCCGCATGAATGAGAGGGCATCTGAACAGCTCGGTGTTGAAGAACGAGGCCTTGGCGGCAGAATCGAAGACCACCCACGAAATCAAACTGTTTGGTCGCTTGTTCGCAAGATCGCAGACCTTTGGCTTGCAGGGACTGGTGCTGGTGAAGAAAGCGCTCAGGCAAAGCTGCTGCCGTTGATCCGTGAGTCCATTCGCGAACCAGACGAGAGGATCGAAAAGGCATCGAACCAGAGCGAAGACTGGAATGCTGTGATCAAGCAGATTTCTGATGACGAGCCGTATTCCCTGGGCTTCTACGCTGACAAATTTGAGTCGTGGACAGCGGACGAGATTGAAGCTCTTCGATGTGATGTGGTTGAGACAGCCACACAGGAAGAACTAATGGCCGAGGTCGAACGCCGGCGAAGAGCTGGTCTACTGCACAAGGAGGCCTCGAATGATGGCTTCTCAGATCTGGTTGATGATCTCTGGGGCAAACTCGATACATACCCAGACCGCTAGTACAGCTTACCTGCCGCTCTTAACCAATATTTGACATAAGAAGTCTATGGCGACTGTCGTCGTAGTAGTGCGTGCTTCTTCTAAGCTCCTCTCCTGCTAGGAACCAAAGCGCCCCAGATAAGCACTTCGCCAGCACTGCTCTGCGGAACTATGTACCACCAGTCTCTACTATGAGTATGGTTGACCGCAACCAGCCCAAAGCGGACCTTCATCACTAAGCTTTGCAATCTCTGAGATGCGGGACGAAGCTGACTTTTCAGGTCCGGCTATGCGTTCCTTTCCTAGCAATAAATTTCGTAGTCTCTATCATGCTGGTTTTGCCCCACTGTCGAAGGAAACAACATGTTGCGTTCAATGCTTATCCCCGCAGTTCTCTTTGCGCCTCATTGTCTGACTGCTGCAGAGAAAGTGTCGGCAACGAACTTCTATGTCGTCAACCAAGAGCAAATTTCCGCGGGCGAGGACGTGTTCTGGAAAGAGGACAACTATGGGACTTATACCGTTGACGAGGGACCAATCGATCCTGGTTTTGTCCGGTGCGTGGGCTCGGGTTTCGGCGGACCCAGCGGTGTCAGCGGCGGTGGCGTCTGTGTTTATGGTGAAGAAGAGGACACGTTCACCATGAGATGGGAGGTTGTTGCCTTCGGCGTCAACAACTGGCGGATTGTTTCCTCCACCGGCAAATATTCGGGGATGACTGGAAGTGGAACGACCAAAACACGTGTGGCGTCAAAATTCCTGGCGCTACCGCACCGTATTTCTGACTGGGAAGGCGAGGTTGCCTTGCCCGCTAGGGATTGAAACTCGAACTGAAATGGTCGGGGATGATGCTGATTTGAAAGGTTGGCAAAGCCCGCATTGGGCTTGTTGTCGCCTTTCGTTACTTTTCACATTAATGACCGGTGGCAGCCCGAAGCGGACATTCTCGAAAGTTGGCACACTACTGCCGAACTTGATAGATTCAAAAAAAGGTTGCTATTGGGAAATGCGCATGACACGCCGACTTGCCGCCATACTTGCCGCCGATATGGTCGGCTACTCACGGCTTATGGCGGCTAACGAGGCGGGAACACTTGCTCGTCTCAAAGACCTACGACGGGACATCATCAATCCAAGTATCGAAAGTGCCGGAGGTGAGATTATCAAGCTTACCGGTGATGGCCTGTTTGCACTTTTTAGCTCGGTCGTTTCTGCCGTTGAGGCCGCAGCGACGCTCCAGAAGGCGCTGCACGCCGCCGAAGCCGAGAGCCCCACCGAAAGCCGGATCAGCTTCCGAATAGGCTTGCACATTGGAGACGTAATCTTGGACGAGGGCGACATATATGGCGAGGGTGTTAATCTTGCCGCAAGACTCGAAGGCATCGCTGACCCAGGCGGTGTCATACTGTCTGACGACGCATGCCGGCAGGTTCGAGGCAAAATCGAACACGACATCATAGACCTTGGCGAAGTAGCGCTCAAAAACATCTCCGAGCCAGTTCGCGCCTACAAATTGGCGATGGAGGGCAAATCAGATTCCACGCAAAACCAATCTCAACCCACTGACAAACCCTCCATCGCTGTCTTGCCCTTCCAGAACATGTCCAATGATCCAGAACAGGAATACTTCTGTGACGGCGTTTCCGAAGACATCATCACAGAGCTCTCGCGCTTTCCCGAGCTTTTCGTCATCGCCCGCAACTCCTCATTTTCGTTCAGGGGTCGCCCCGTCACCCATATAGATATCGCTCGAGAACTCGGTGTTCGCTACATGCTAGAGGGTAGCCTCCGTCGAGCCCAAAACCGCGTACGCATTACTGCCCAACTCATCGACTGCACAAATGGAGCCCATGTTTGGGCCGAGCGCTACGACCGCACGCTAGACGACATCTTCGCGTTACAGGATGAGATTACACGCAGCGTGGTCGGCGCCATCGCCCCCCAGATATCCATTGCCGAAATAGATCGCGCGTCTGTGGCTCGAGATATCGACTTCAACTCCTACGACCTCTCGCTACGTGCAATGGCGATCTTCTACGCGGGAGGCTTCTACTCTCAGGATAAGTTCGATGAGGTCATATCGGTCTCTGATCGCGCCATTGATCTCGACCCGCGCAACGTCCAGGCCCATTGGATCAAAGCGTTTGCCTACCTGATGCGTTATCTATACCAGTTCGATGAGGACCCCACCGAAAACCTGGGCCTAGCTGATAAAAGCGTTGAACCTCTGTTTCTTGGTGGTCAACTCGACCCGCGCGCCTTATGCGTTCGCGGTATGGTTCGTCATTTCCGTGGAGATTTTGACGGGGCCAACGCCGACTTCAGTTTGGGCTTCACACTGAACCCGAACTTTGCCCGGAACATCTTCTTCATGGCCTGGCATGAATCTTTGGTCGGCCGAACCACACAGGCGCGCGAACATGCCCACCTTGCCCTCCAGCTTTCCCCACGCGACACTGACCTCTGGGTAGGAGACGCCTATCTGGCGCTCGCCCAAGCTGCCTTCGCCGACGCTGATTTTGAAGACGCAATGCGTTGGGGTGAGCACGCCATTCAGATGACGCCGCGTGCGCCGATCCGCCGGGCTCTTATGATCGCCAGTGCCGCCCACCTCGGGCGCGCCGAAGCAGGCCTGCCACATGAGCAGGCGCTGGCGGATTTCGCCCCAGCGTTCCTAGACAGCATTGTCTCCGGAGCTTTGATCCTCTTCCGTCTACCCGAACACAATGCGCTTTTGGTCGAAGGCTTGAAGAAAGCTGGTGTTAAGCCGTAGAGTTGGTCAGGATGCCAAAGCTCGAAACTATCGCAGACAAATCGTGCCAAGGGCCAATCCAATTTTAGCGCAATGTCCTCGAAAGGTTCTAAGCAATCGCTCATTGCTTCAATCGGCGACGACTGTTTCCAGCCCAAACCAGACATTCAGAGTCGGACTTTGCAAAGTCCGACGGAAGGAATAGGCGGACTTTCTTGCCTATTTGAAGATCATGCAAACTTCATTCAACTTGAGAACCGGTGTGGTAGCTTGGTCGAGCGAGTTCATGAGATCAGATCAGTCCAATTGGAGTACGACCATGCGTCATATCGAGCTATTTCGGATATTACCAAAAGCGACCATAGCCTTTGTGGCTTCAGTATCGATGGCCTGGGGATGCACTGGCATCATGTTGACAGGGCAGGATGGAAGCATCGTTCGCGCTAGGACCGCCGAGTGGGGGCCGTTCGATCTTGAGACAAAGATCAACATTATTCCGCGAGGTTTCACGTATTCCGCAGGCGAAATGCCAGATGGGCAAGACGGAGCAAACTGGACGGGTCGTTTTGGGATGGTCGGTATCAGCATGCTGGATCATGGAGCTCCCGCAGATGGGATCAACGAAGCTGGATTGACCGCCGGACTGTTTTATCTGCCCGGATTTACCGAGTATCAGGAGTACGATCCTGACCTTGCCGACAACACGATTCCCGGCGATCTGCTCGCCAGCTATGTTCTTTCCCAGTTTGAGACGGTTGAAGAGGCTGCCACCGGGTTAGCGAATGTCCGTGTCGTCGGGGTTGTGGATGAGACACTCGGATTTCCCTTCCCATTTCATATGTTGGTTGCTGACCGGTTCGGCGGAAGGATCGTTGTCGAGTACATTGAAGGTGAACTGACGATTTTCGATGCTCCGCTTGGCGTGATCACCAATTCGCCAAACTACGATTGGCACATGACCAACCTAAACAACTACGTAAACCTGTCGGCTCTCGGGCTTCCGGAAGTTGAGGCAAGCGGCGTTACCTTCGCACCCCTGGGCGCTGGGAGCGGTATGATAGGACTGCCAGGCGACTTTACACCCCCATCCCGGTTTGTCCGAGCTGTCGCCTTTTCCCAGACGGCGCGGGAGACGCAAGGCGGCTATGACACCGTGCGCGAGGCGTTTCGCATTCTGGATAATTTCAACATTCCGGCCGATGCAGCGGAGGGCGCTCAAGACGATGTGCAGTCGGACGACCTGCTTTACAGCGCAACTCAGATCACGACCGCTGCGGACTCCCTCAACCTCGTCTACTACTATCACACGATGTACGACAGAACGGTGCATATGGTCGATATGAAGCAGATTGACTTCGGAGCTATGGGAGACGAGATGATCGTCTTTGAAACCAGCGGTGATCGCGAACCAACGTTAGTCGATGTGACCCCAACGAACTGACGTTTTACCACGTGGGCCGTGGCGGCATCACCGCTGGCTGCGGCCCAATAAAACTTCGGAATGGAGGGTTTACCGCTCCAGCGAATTACCGGCGCTAGGCTCGAAGCCGCGTTCACCACTGTTCGCACTAGTGACTGGAGGCAGCCCGAAGCGGACCTTCACTATGAGCTTTACACCCTCTGAGATGCGGACTTTGCGGCCGAAGAAATTTCTTGCACCAAGGTGCTGAGCCCAAAAAGTTAACAAATCAGACCGTTCCTCTAAGCCGATGTTTTTCCTATGGTTGGTAAGTAGTACCAAGCCGGGAGGTCTTAATGAACAAGCTTATCTCAGTAACGGGTGCCGTCTGCTTTGCTTTCACTGGAGCTTGGGCCGACGAACATACCCCGCCCAACATTCTTGTCATCATGGCAGATGACGTAGGTTGGGCGAGCGTCGGCGTTTACCACGGAGGTGTCAAAAGCATCGAGACGCCGAACTTGGATCGTCTCTCGTCAGAGGGTGCTCGTCTCACAGATTATTATGCCGAGCCAAGTTGTACTGCCGGTCGATCAGCTTTCATGACCGGACAATTGCCAATACGGACTGGTATGCACACGGTTGGACTGCCGGGTGATCCGATAGGTTTAAACCCAGATGACCCAACGCTTCCGATGTTCCTGAAAAAGTTGGGGTATACGACGGGACAGTTTGGAAAAAACCACCTAGGCGACCTCAATGAGTTCCTACCGACTACAAAAGGTTTCGACGAGTATTGGGGTTGGCTCTACCACCTGAATGCTATGGAATATACGTCTGATCCGGATTGGCCAGACGACCCAGAATTCAACGCGCAATTTGCGCCTCGCAACATCATTCATTCATTTGCAACAGAGGAAGTAGACGAAACAGTCGACCCGCGATTTGGAAAAGTCGGGAAGCAGCGCATTATTGATGACGGGCCTGCGCCTCCTGAGCGCCAAAAGACTTTGGATGACGAAGTGACATCTTACACGAAGGACTTCATTTCTCGTGCAGTAGAGTCGGACACTCCGTTTTTTGTCTGGATGGCTCCAGCCCGTGCACACGTCTGGACCCACCTCAGCCCCGAATACGAAGCTATGTTGGGCAATGGGCGCGGACTTCAGGATGTTGTCATGAAGGAGTTGGACAACAACGTTGGTAACGTTCTCAGCCACCTTGAGGATCTGGGAGTTGCCGATAATACCATAGTGATGTTCACCGCCGACAATGGCCCAGAAACACTGACGTGGCCCGATGGCGGTACGACGCCGTTTCATGGGGAAAAGGGTACTACCTGGGAAGGTGGCTTCAGGGTTCCCGCGATTATTCGCTGGCCGGGCAAAATTCCTGAAGGACAGGTTTTGAACGGTATCTTCAGCGGAATGGATTGGATGCCAACACTTGTAGCCGCGGCGGGAGGCCCCACAGACTTAAGAGAAAAGCTCCTAGATGGTTATGAAGGGTACAAAGTACACTTGGATGGCTACAACCAACTATCTTACTTGACCGGTGAGGACGAAGAGAGCAATCGCCGCGAGCTGATTTACTATCAGGGTACGGACCTCCAAGCAGTACGCTACAACGATTGGAAAGCGCACTTTGTCGTTCAAAACCACGGCTGGTCAGGCCCGAAGGAAGAACTGGTCGCCCCCTTGCTTTTCAACCTCCGCCGCGATCCCTACGAAAAAGCTGCGGAGGAAAGCGGTATGTACGTCCGCTGGATGGGTGAGAAAATGTGGGCATTCGGCCCAGCCGCCCGGTTAGTGCAGGCACATCTCGCTACTTTCGAGGAGTTCCCTCCGCGCGGGAAGCCGGTCGCCAATCAAGACCATGTTGAAGAACAAACATCAACCGAAGGCGGCATCTCTCAGTAGAGGAAGCTAGGCAACCAATACGCCTTTCCCACCGCAGCGTGGGCATCCGGCTCGGATCATCGGATGCCCAAAATAACCGACTAGGAATCTCGCAAAAAGCGAAACCTCTACGAGACGGAGTCCTCCATGAGTGCTAGATTGGTCCTTCTGCTTGCTGCCGTCGGCCTCATGCCAATCGCGTTATCATACGGTCTGATGCCAAGCAGTTCGATCCCAGTTTTGCTGGGATTTTCGGTGGAAGGAACGAACCAGACGCATGTCTTCCGTGCGATTATGGGACTTTACCTGGCAAACGCTTTGTTTTGGTTAGCGGCCGTGGTGAAACCAGATCTACAACGACCGGCGCTTTGGGTTCTTTTTTTGTTTATGTCGGGACTGGCCGTTGGACGCATACTAAGCATTCTTATCGATGGAGTTCCGAACGGGATACTTCTCTTTTACCTTGCGGCCGAGATAGCTTTTGCAGCTCTGGCGGCGGTTTCACTGAAAAAAGCACGATGAAACAGGAAGTGAAAAGATGCTGAGGTTTTTCTTTGTTCTCTCGATGATTGCAACTTCATCAATTTCGACTGTCCGTCATCAGAGGTTTTGGGCCAGTTGGCGGTCTGACCTAAGAGAGGATCTGGCTCATCCGGTTCGCGTGAT
>NZ_JBXWQD010000017.1:0-27261 GCF_059612205.1 Ruegeria sp. CDSA089
CTGCCCCCTTCGGTCACGCCAACACTGCCATTGATCAGATAGCCGCTTGCGGTCGAAACCGCCAACGTGGTCGCACCGTCGGATTCGATCGGAGTCGTCACATGGCCGATAGTGTCGTCATCGTTGAGGTCCACATCGTAGAACGCTTCGATATCCGCAACGTTGTCGACGGCGTTCCCGCCCACCACGGCCCCCTGATCGTTCAGGATCCACTCATAATACGTTTCACCTACATCAGTTTTCCACAGCAGACGATATCCGCCCTCATTGGTCTCTTCGACATGGATCGCGCTCCAGCCTTCAATCCTGTCTGGTCCAACAGCGCTGCCCCCTTCGGTCACGCCAACACTGCCATTGATCAGATAGCCGCTTGCGGTCGAAACCGCCAACGTGGTCGCACCATCAGATTCGATCGGAGTCGTCACATGGCCGATAGTGTCGTCATCGTTGAGGTCCACATCGTAGAATGCTTCGACATCGACTACATTGCCCACACTTTGACCCGAAACATAAACGCCCTGGTCATCCAGGATCCATTCAAAATACGCATTACCCTGATCGGTTTTCCACAAAAGACGATACCCGCCCGAGTCAGCAGCCTCAGCTTGAATCGCACTCCAACCATCCAGCGTCTCATCACCGACAACAACGCTGTCCACAGTGATCGCAATTGGGGTAATTCCGCCGCCCAGAAGGTAAATACCATGAGACGCGTGTTGAAGAACCGTGCCTGTGTTCTCGATGTCTAGAATCTGTGTGGCCGATGAAATGCCAGCGTAATTATACGATTGCGATCCGTTCGAGAACTCGAAAAGCTCAACATCGCTGGACACTGTGAAAGAGGTCTGTGTCAGCACGTTGTAGAACGTATAGGTGCTGCCATTGTCTTGGAACAGGTAGGTATTCAATCCGCTTATAAAGCGAACGATGTCAAACCCCGTCCCGCCGGTGAATGAACCGTTATTGTCCTGCACAATGGCAGTGTCGTTTCCTTCACCACCGTCAACCGTATCCTGGCCGGTCCCGTTTGCGACATAGATGGTATCGTGGCCTGTGCCGCCGTTGATCGTGTTATTGTTGCTGCCGTCCGAGAGCGAGTAAATGATGTCGTTGCCACCATTTCCGTTCAAAGTGTTGACGGCAGCATTGCCAGTAATTGTATCGCTTCCTGATCCGCCAGACGCGTTTTCGATCACCACACCATAAGCGATAGTAAAACCGCCCTGTACGCCATCGACATAGGAAATAGCACCACCACCGAACGGACTATAGTCAAGTGTCGCAGGGCGCAGGTCGATTATGGCGGCGGCGCTACCAGTATGTCGAATTGTGTCTATTCCACCAGTGTCCCAAATGGCCTGGTATCCAACACCGGCGGTATTGAACGACGCCAGATCATAGGTATTGGCACCGGAATTATAGGTGGTATTTGCTCCGTACATGGCTTGAAGTGCTGCAATATCCAGCGCCCCAAGACCGGTCGATCCGCCATACGTCGCATTCACCGGCAATTGGCCGTTCACCTGAGTCCAGCCATCATTGTACGACATCACAGTGAAAACACCCTGATTCAGGTTGCCATCGCCGTACGAAAAGAAGGGCGAAGTCACACCATTCAGAACCGTTGTGCCCAACCCGGTGTCATGCGGGTGGCCTAGGCCCAAGGCGTGACCAAGTTCGTGCAACAAAGTGGTAAAAAAGAAACCACCCGGGTCGCCGTTCCCGCCCAACCCTGTGGTCCAGAAATCTGTATTGAACGCGCCTTCGGACGGAGAGTTAGACGGCGTATAGTGATATCCGAGAGTGCTCGATGAACCGAAAAAACTGCTCGAAGATGGGGCAATGATTTCGTAGATATCCGCTTCTAGCCAAGAAGATACTTCAACAAACTGTACATTTGCCACGGCTTCGATGGCCGCCAGCGCCGCGCGGAAATCTGCCTTGTGGGACTCTGTCCAGGATTGAGAATCCAGGTATTGATCAAAATTATATGTAATGACCGTCGTGGTATTGGGGTTCCCATCGCCATAGGCAACGTCACCCTGAATAGCACTAAGAGGGGAAGCCGAACTGGGTCCGGGAATAAAAGTGGTCATATCAACAACCTCAAGAATATTTCAGGCCTGCGTTACCAGCGCTGTAATTTCACGCTAAAGTTGTCATTAACAAGGCAACACTCCCGCCATGGCGCAAAACAGCGTCGGGTGCAAATCACAATGCCAGCCCGCACAGACTCCGAACCAAAAGCGTTGTCTAGAGGACACGCGTTCGTGAGCATTCACGCATTTTGCGAGATTGACGTCAGGAATCGCGGGTTCGCTGGCGAGAAAACAGTAAGGGCATAAAGCTACATGTGCAAACGGCGGCAGTCGATATTCACTCAGCCACCTCTGGTTCAGCCGCGCTTTTCTTGAACTGCTGGTCAAACAGACGACGGAAGCTGCCGTTCTGTTTCATCAGCTCGTCCAGATTGCCTTGCTCAACAACGGCTCCATCCTGGACCACCATGATCTTGTCTGCTTCAAGGATCGTGGAAAGACGGTGCGCAATCACAACGACGGTCATATCTGCGGTCAGAGAATCCAAAGCTTGTTTTACGAGAGATTCAGATTCTGCGTCCAACGCGCTGGTGGCTTCGTCCAGCAACAGAATTTCCGCCTTTCGCAGGATCGCACGGGCGATGGCGATGCGCTGTTTCTGGCCTCCGGACAAAAACGTGCCGTTTTCTCCAACTTGCGTGTCATAGCCGTCGGACAGCTCCGTGATGAAGTCGTGGGCGTGTGCAGCCCGCGCCGCCGCAATCACCTCTTCGTCGGTGGCCTCTGGTGCAGAACATCGCAGGTTGTCCATCACCGAGGCCGAAAACAGGAACGTATCCTGCCCAACATAAGAAATCTTGCGCCGCAGAGACGCGTAGCTGGCATGGCGCAGGTCCTGGCCATCAATCTCCACCTGTCCTTCATCGGGGTCATAAAATCGCATGATCAGACCGAAAATCGTTGATTTTCCGCCACCGGATTGACCGACAAGCGCGGTGGTCTTGCCCGCCTGGAAAGTCAGGTTCATGTCCTCGATGACAGGTATCGTACCTTTGTAGCCAAACGTCACATTGCGCAGTGCAATCTCACCGGGGCCGTCCAGCAGATCATGGGCATCGGGGCTCTCCTGCATCGTGTCTTCCTGGTCCAGCAAGCCAAACAGAAGACCGACACCAACCATGGCAGCTTCAATCTGAACCCGCATCTTGGAGAGGCGCTTAGCCGGCTCATAGGCCATCAACAGGGCCGTGATAAAGGACATCAACTGACCTGCAGTAGGCGGCTCGGACCCCGCGATACCCATCGTGCTGACGATCAGAACACCGGCAACTGCCAAACCGGCCAGAAACTCCATCAGCGGGCTGGCGATGGATTGTAGCCGGGCGATATCGTTTGCACGCTCCTCCACCTTGCGGATCGCGGTGTCCATCCGTGTAATCATGCGGTCTTCCAACGCAAAGACCTTGATTACTTTGATCCCCGCAGATGTCTCTTGCAGTACGCGAATGATCTCGGCCAGTGATTTGAACTCGGCCTGCATGATCGAACGTACGCTTTTCAACAAGCGGCGCACGCCATACAGCGCAACCGGTCCAACGAGGAAAAACATGATCGACAAGACGGGTTGCTGATAAACCATTACGATCACCAGACCCACGAGGGTCAAAGCATCACGCACAAACCCGGTGACCAGGATATCAATCAGTCTCCGCGCCGACTGAGCTCCATTTGTCGTCCTCATCAAAAGGTCCGAGGATTCATTGGCCGAAAAGAAAGACACCCCATGGCGCAGCAGCTTGCGATACACCCGGTCTTGCTGGGCGGCCACAATACGGTTGCCAGCCCGCGCCAGATAGATGGCCTGAACATAGGTAGCGAGCGCTTTGGCAAGAAAAAGACCTACAACGCCAAGCGCAATCAAAGAGGCATAGCTTCTCATTTCCGGGCTGGTCATGGCGTCCACGATGTATTCCATCATGAAAGCCGCCCCTGCGGTCGTAGCAGCCACTGCAATCATCGCAACGATTGCAACGGCATACAGTCTGCCCTGCGCAAAAAAGCTCTCGCTGATGAGACGACCCATATAGCCAGATCGCCATTCATCCCAGGCGCGCTTAATCATTGCATTCTCCAGATCGTGAAACCATGCGCTCGCCCAGATAACCCATATTCCGGTTTGCCAAAAGGGCAGATAATACACCGCGACAGACTAGCCCCGTCCGGGGGCAATCAAGTTCCGCGTCAAAATAGGTGGGGTCTATAGGCGAAACAAGTCTTACAAACTCTCGACAACCTGCCTAAAATTGCCTGACCGCACTCGGAAAGGGCCGCTACCAAGCAGCAAAATGCCCACAGCGCAGATATCGACGGCGGAAGTCTGCGCAATTGTATTTACCCAATTTTGGCGATGTTCAAACTGCGGAATTGTGTTACTCTTGAGCACGTTAATATACGCACTACCATATTCAAAGCGATGATCACGTTGCGCACGCATAAATTGTTTTCTGCATCGCGGTCAGCCAGACTGACCTTCTTGTCGCACCGGCAAATGCAAGCTGCCAATTGCGCTTGTACTAGCCAATTGAGATACGTAGTAACGCGGTAGAGCATTTTTGGAATCCATATTGTGTCGATCCGGACTTTCATTCTTAGTCTACCAAAAGATGTAGAGCGTCGGCGCTTCTGCGAGCGTGAGCTTACGCAACACGGGCTGCATCACGAATTTTGTGACGCGATATCTGGCGATCAGATGGCCGAGGCCGATCTGCGCTGCGTCTACGATGCCGATATGAACCGGGTAAAGTTCAAGCGGCCTCTTAGTCGAGGAGAGGTCGCCTGCACATTGGGGCATCGAAAGATCTGGCAAACAATTGCCGAATCCAATCAGTGTGTCAGCTTGGTTCTTGAGGACGACGCCACCTTTATCGTTGACCCACAGCCTTTCCTGAACGCTCTCGAAGATTGCCCCGAGTGTTTTGAGGACGTGATGATCAAACTAGATGGCGTGCCGGGGAATAACCTTCAGGTTCTGACGTCATTTGCAGATCAACACCTTGTTTTATCAGACAGATTACCTCCAAGAACCACCGGCTATGTTCTGGGTCGCCGCGCTGCACAGCGTCTGTTGAAGCCCGAAGCGCCCATCTCGAGACCGATTGATATCGACTTGAAATTTTATTGGGAACACAACGTCCCCATTCTGACCCTGCGCAAGCAAATGATTACGGAACGGCAGAACAGCGAAAGCAATATTGATCCTTGTCGCCGCCGTGCCAAACCCGGCTCACCGTTGAATAGATTTGTCCGTAACCTGGTGTATCAGGCGAAATACACGCACGGACGCTTGAGTCACCCTCTGAACCCGGACATGATCGAAGGACTGGCCCCATTGATGCGGGCAGATAGTCAGGTTCAAAAGCACGCATGAAAAAAAACCTCGTGGTTGTCCGGGCGGGCAACAACTCGTTGCACCACAGATGGCAAGACTTGCCGTTAAAGCAGCGCGACTACGATTTGCTGGTCAGTTATTTCTCGGACGATGCTTTTGCGGCCTTCACCCCGCAGCCGGGCGTTGAGGCTGTTCTGATCAAGGGCGGCAAGTGGGATGGCTTATACAAGACGCTGTCCGACAGGGATCTGGATCAATATGACTTCATCTGGTTGCCGGATGACGATCTGGATATCAGCGCGCAGGATGTGAACGCCCTGTTTCAAGCCATGCGCACTCATGGATTGCGCATCGCACAGCCATCACTGACACTCGACAGCTACTATTCGCATTTTGTTTTCAGCCGATGCCCCGGATTTGTGCTGCGCTATATCAACTATATCGAGATCATGGCCCCGTGCCTGCATCGGGATGTTTTGAAAAAGGCCCTGCCCCTGTTTCAAGGTACGATGAGCGGATACGGGCTGGACTATATCTGGTGCCGCTGGGCCGAGGCCGGAGCTTATCGCACCGCCATTCTGGACGAAATCGCGATGCACCACACCCGTCCGGTGGGCAAGGCTCTAAAATCAGCCATGGCTGAAACCGGAAACCTGAGTTCCGAACAGGAAGAGGCCGTCCTGAAGGAGATGTTCGATCTGACCCGCCGCACTGTGCCCATCGTCTTTGCCGGGATCTTGCAGGGTGGGCAGCCGATCTCGGGGCGGGTGCAGCTTGGCTGGCGCATGTGCAAAAGCTGGCTGTCTGTTCTGTCTGAGTTTCGCGACAGAGGATCAGCCCGATCAGGTATCCTCAAGATCGCGCGGCGGCAAGTGTCCAAGCCGTTGGACATGACGACCATCACGTCAAAACAGAAAGGGCCCTGAATGAGCACGCGGCATTTCCTGATGGTTGGGGCCGGGCTCTCGGGCGCGGTCATAGGCCGGTCGCTGGCAGAGCGGGGTCACAAGATCACCATTGTCGACAGCCGCGATCATATCGGCGGCAATTGTCACACCCATCGCGACGCGGAAACAGGCGTTCTGGTTCATGTCTATGGCCCCCATATTTTCCACACTGATGACGAAGAGGTCTGGAATTACGTCAATCGCTTTGCGACATTCCGGCCGTATAAGAACCGGGTGAAAACAACATCACAAGGCCGGGTGTTCTCGCTGCCAGTCAATTTGCACACGATCAATCAGTACTTCGGCACCACCCTGCGCCCGGATGAGGCGCGCGCCTTTATCACCCAAGAACAGGCAGATACTTCGATCACCGACCCACAGAGCTTTGAGGAACAAGCGCTGCGCTATGTCGGCCGCGATCTCTATGTGGCGTTTTTTAGGGGCTACACAATCAAGCAATGGGGCTGCCACCCCTCTGAACTGCCTGCTTCGATCCTCAAACGTCTGCCGGTACGGTTCAACTACGACGACAACTACTTTTTTCACAGATTTCAAGGAATGCCGGAAGAAGGATATTCCGACATGATTGCCGGTATCCTCGATCACCCTTCAATCACGGTTCAGCTGGAAACAACATTCAATCGCGAAATGGGCGCCGCGTTTGACCACGTGTTCTATTCCGGCCCGCTGGATGGCTATTTCGACTATGAGCTTGGTCGGCTGGGCTATCGCACTTTGGATTTCGAGCGGTTCACCTATGAAGGCGACTATCAAGGCTGCGCGGTCATGAACTATGGCGACGAGGACGTGCCCTTCACCCGCATTACCGAGCACAAGCATTTTGCCCCGTGGGAAGACCATCAGGGCTCGGTTTGCTACCGCGAATACTCGCGCGCAGCGGGCCCCGACGACATCCCGTATTACCCGATCCGGCAGGTGAAGGAAAAAGCCTTGTTGAAGGACTATGCGGATCTGGCCGAGGCGGCACAAAATGTCACCTTTGTGGGTCGACTCGGGACTTACCGCTATCTCGATATGGACGTCACCATTCGCGAGGCGCTGGATACAGCAAACGCCGCACAGGCCGCAGTTTCAAACGGGGAAACCCTGAAGCCGTTCTTTGTTTCGGTTCTGTAAGCGGCGCATCCATACAGTTTGAAACCAAGGACGCATTTAGCGTTTAGGCATGCGCCTCTTGGCTTTCATCCGTCAGCTTGCCCGAGGTGATTGCCGCCAAAGCGACCATCACCGCTGCTGTTCCCAACACCAAAGGTAATCCACCGATCTGATAGGTCAGTCCGGACAGTACCGTGCCCAGCAACCGGCCTGTGGCGTTGGCCATGTAGTAGAACCCCACATCCATCGTGACACGCTCGGATTTGGTGAAGGCGAGGATCAGGTAGGAATGCAGCGCCGAATTGACGGCAAACAGCGCCCCAAACACCAGCAAGCCAAGAACCAGTGTGATGGTCAGCCATGTTTGAGGTCCGTCCGAGATCAGAACCGCCACGGTCAGCGCCGACGGGATACAGAACAGGCCTGCGGCCCAGCTTCGGGCAGCGTTTATCAGATCGCCTTCAGTTCGGTCTTGGGAGCGCAGGATTTTGGGTGCGATGGCCTGAATGACGCCATAGAGGATGATCCAGAACGCCATGAAGGTGCCAATCATGAAAAAGGCCGCGCGATTGCCCTCTTCCGTGCCATCGGACAAAACGGCGTAGAAATAGATTGGGATGCCGACCACAAACCACACGTCACGGGCACCAAACAAGAAGACCCGCGCGGCGGACAGCCAATTGACGTTGGCAGATTTTGAGAAAACCTCGGAAAACTTCGCGCCCTTGCGCCCTTTGGGCAGACCGGGAGGCATAAACCGGACAACCGCGAAAAGGATCACCGCCAGAACGATCGCCATCACGATAATAGCCGCCTGAAAGCCCAGTGTAGCCAGCATGGCCGCACCAAGAAGGAAGCCCAGCCCTTTGACAGCGTTCTTTGATCCGGTCAGCAAGGCCACCCAGCGAAACAGCCCGCCGCCCTCTGTCGGGGCCAACAGCTTCACTGCGGATTTCGAGGACATCTTGGCCAGATCCTTGGCCACTCCGCTTGCGCCTTGCACGATCATGACAAAGGTCACAGATGCGCCAATCGCCCAGTTAGGGTCTAGTTTTGTAAGTGCCAGCAATGCCACCACCTGCAACCCAAGCCCGGTATAAAGAGTCGAAGTCAGGCCAAACCGAGCCGCGATCCAGCCCGCTGCAAGGTTCGTCACCATCCCGGCAATTTCATAGAGGACAAACAGATACGCCAACTGCACCGGCGAGAAGCCCAGCGTATGAAAGTGCAGCAGCACCAGCATCCGCAAGGCTCCGTCGGTCAGCATAAAGGCCCAATAGGCCGCCGTAACCGCGATATAGGCCGACAGCCCCTCGGGCCGTTCGGTCACAGCGCGTTCCCCACCATCAGCGCCACATCCACCAGACGGTGCGCATAGCCCATTTCGTTGTCATACCAAGCATAGATCTTCACCTGCGTCCCGTTCACCACCATGGTCGAGGGCGCATCGACGATCGAGGAGCGTTCGTCATTGGTGTAGTCGGTGGATACCAGCGGCCGGGTCTCATAGCCCAGAATACCTTTCAGCTCGCCATCGGCGGCGGTTTTGAAGCAGGTGTTGACCTCTTCAACGGTTGTTTCGCGTTCAACCTCGAACACGCAATCGGTCAGCGAGGCGTTCAGCAGGGGCACCCGCACCGCGTGGCCGTTCAGGCGGCCTTTCAATTCGGGGTAAATCAGCGTGATCGCCGTGGCCGAGCCAGTCGTGGTCGGGATCAGAGAGTTCAGCGCCGAGCGCGCGCGCCGCAGGTCCTTGGCGGGGCGGTCCACGATGGTTTGCGTGTTTGTCACATCGTGGATCGTGGTCATCGAGCCATGGCGGATGCCCAGATTTTCATGGATGACCTTGACCACCGGAGCCAGACAGTTGGTCGTGCAGGAGGCCGCGGTCACGATGTGATGTATATTAGGGTCATAAGTGCCCTCATTCACGCCCATCACGATATTGGCAGTCGGGCCATCCTTAACCGGGGCCGAGACGACAACCTTCTTCACCCCTGCGTCAAAATACGGGGCCAGCTTGGCTTCGGTCTTGAACACGCCAGTGCAGTCGATCACCACATCCACGCCGTCCAGCGGCAGGGCGGACAGGTCTTTGGTGCCAATGAAGGGCAGACGGGTGCCATTGATCGTCACACTGTCGGCGTCATGGGAAAATTCCGCGTCCCAACGGCCATGGACCGTGTCGAATTCCAGCAGGTGCGCGTGCATCTCGGGGCCGCCGACGCCATCATTGATCCAAGCGATCTTGGCGCCCTTCTCGATCAGAGGTTTCAGGGCCAGTTTGCCCATCCGGCCAAGGCCGTTTACCGCGTAAGCCGTCATTGCATGTCCTCAACAGGTGTTCTGGCGATGTCATCCACGGCCGTTTGCAAAGCGATCCGATCCAGGCTTTCGACGGGCAGAGAGGTAAACGCCTCGATCCGTCGCTTCAGCGCGCCATAGGCGTTCTGGAAGGCCAGGCTTTTCTCGGCGTCCGTGCCCATGGCCTTGACCGGGTCAACCATGCCCCAATGGCCACTGATGGGTTGTCCTTCCCAGGCCGGACAATCCTCGTTCGCGGCCTGATTGCAGACGGTGAACACGAAATCCATCTCGGGCGCGCCATCGGCTGCAAATTCAGACATATGCTTGGACCGCAAAGCCGAAGTATCGTGCCCTTTGTCAGCCAGAACCTGCATCGCGAAGGGGTTCAATTCAGAGGTTGGCTGTGTGCCTGCAGAATAAACGTTGAACCGATCCCCACCCAAGCTGCGCAGGATGGATTCGGCAAAGATCGAACGGGCGGAGTTGCCCACACACAGAAAAAGGACGTTGTATTTCCGGTCCGGCATAGTCTTTGCTCCTTGGGTGGAGGGCATACAGATATCGGGCCGACCTTTGCAGCAATCTTTCAGCAGGAAGTCCAGCATGTGCTGCACATTCGTCATCTCGATCGAATATAGCAGCGATGTCCCCAACCGCTCCTGCCGCACCAGTCCCGCGCGTTGCAGAGCATTCAGGTAGTTCGACAAGGTGCTGGGTTTAATATCCAGCTGCACTGCCAGTTCACCGGCAGGAACAGTGTCAGGAAAGCGTCGCATAAGCATGCGAAACACCATTAACCGCTGCGGATGGCCCAGGGTGGCCAACTGATCTGTTGTTTCATATTCCATATTTCACGAAATATTGAAATAAGGGATGTGCGACAACCACTATTCAGCGCTGTTACAAAAATTTCACAGTAAGGGTTCTGCACCCAGAGCCTAAGAACTGGGCTTGCGCGCCTGACCCGGACGGTTTAAACGAGCCCTCGCTTGCCTCAATAGCTCAGCTGGTAGAGCAGGTCCTTCGTAAGGACAAGGTCGGGGGTTCGAGTCCCTCTTGAGGCACCAAAAATAGCTGTATTTTACCAATTTTTGAATATTTTTGCGATAAATTGATAAATATCCCCTGATTTGTCCCCCGATTTTTTGTTGATGCCTGATGATCCCAGGTTGATTTCAATTCCATGCCCATCGCCCAATTCCTACTGTTAAGAATGGCCATACTATTAAGCACGTCCGCTTTGGCTCAGGAGCGGACCTTTGCCAAAACTGACTGAGCGTCTGCTAAGCGGACAAACCGGACTTGTGCGATTGCGGCAATTGCTGACGCGGCATTGATTTGCTGTCGCAGCACATTCATCGCTGCGTTGCAGCTGTTGTCGCCAGACCGGTCATTCAAAGCTATGATGATGCGATACTATCAAACTGTAGTTTCGAGGCACATAGGATCAGCAACTTAGACGCCGAACAAAGCCAACGTTTGCGTTGTCGCAGGCAGTGCAGCAGGACAGGCCATGCGGGCCTTCAGCCAGTAAGAAAATTCTCGTTGTGGCTCATGCAGGTGGCGGGGAAGAGGGAGTAATTCGCGGTCGTGGAATTTTTCATTAAGTTGAGATATTGCAGAGATTGGATCTTTGGTTCTTGCTTCGTGTTTGAATTGATCGGGAACGAAGCACCAATAGTGCTTCTATTTGTTGTTATGCTTTTTTGACGAGCGTATTCTTGTTTTTCTGACAGGAAATTAACGTTACTGCCGAACGCGATAGCCGGAAGCAATGATCTTTTTTATCAGAACAGCGGCGGCCTGGTGCATGTCCTTTTCATCGTTATTGCCGACCGCTGTTTCGTGGACAGCAGCTGCGTCATGCAGAACTCCCACAATTTCATGTTCGGGCAGAAGCTCACGATCTTTAATTGCAAGCAAAAGCGCTTCACAAATTGAGAGTGCGGCCATTCCTGAGTGGTCTTGCCGGTCAGCCATGGTAGACGTCCTTTTTTAACAGGCGTCCAAGCAAGGAAGCGCCACAATGAATTGCATCATACTGGCATAGATTGCTGTATACTTAACTGATCGAAAGCAGTCTTGGCGTCGGATAGTTTCGCGGGCTGCTCATCGATGAAGGAAGAACACTTGCGCACTATCAAAAACAGTCCACTCACCCGAAAGCTTTCAAACTTCGTCGCTCTGACTGAGGTTGAACTTGCGGCATTGGCACGCCTGCACAAGCGTCGCAGAACCTTTGAAGCCGGACGTGACCTTGTGCATCAAGGGCAATCAGAGCAGGCTGCCTACATTCTGGCCTCGGGCTGGGTTTGTTCCTACAAAACCCAGACTGACGGGTCGCGTCAGATCGTCGATTTCCAAATACCGGGTGACTTTCTGGGCTTGCGAAGCGTTCTGCTGCACACCTCGGATCACAGCATAGAACCAATCATGGAAATCCAAGCCATTGAAGTAGTAGTGGATGATCTCCTGGAAGCATTTGCGCAGACGCCCCGGCTGGCGACAGCAATTCTTTGGGCGGTCTCCCGAGATGAAGCGATGGTGGTTGAGCACCTGGTCAACATAGGACGGCGCGATGCGGGTGAGCGCATGGCGCATTTTCTTTTGGAACTTGGTGTGAGGCTGACTCAGGTCGGGATGGCAAACAAGACGGGATACACTTGCCCCCTGACACAATACCACCTTGCCGATGCGCTGGGACTGAGTGCCGTGCATGTTAATCGTGTCCTACGGCAACTGCGGGAGAAGGGGTTGGTTACTTTTCAATCCGGGCAAGTGGTATTTGATGATTATGAAGGACTGGTGACGTTGGCCGGTTTTGACCCCACTTATCTGGATCAGGCCGGGCCACTGTTGAAGCAATAAGTTCACCCCTACAGCGATGCCGGGATTTTGATGATCGTTGCCTGTTAGAGACGGAATTCGCTTCGGCAGATTTGGGATTTCACTGAAAAAGAAGCGCAAGATAAATACAGTCCGATTGCGGTACTGGATTTCCTGCGCTTCTCAATTACTCGTTAAGAACACGCCAGCAAATATCCCGCCAACATACATCACGTTGCCGGAATCCAAACATCGTTGCACTGACGCAGGTTAGTCAATTTTTTACAGTACCTGATCCTCGGGCACCAAATGCATTTGAAATTCCAATAAAATCTCAGGTCATTGGTCGAAGACTAACATCGATCAGCGCGCGTCTGCCATTTGCACATTATTCTAAATTACAACGCCAGTACTACCGCAGCGCTTACGAGCGTGTACCGCGGCAGACTGCGCGGGGAAGATCCAACAAACTATATGGAGGACCAAGGTGAGCACGAGATCGTCCAGTTCTTTGGTGACGTTTTCAAATCCGTTCTCTTTGTCCGGCTACCCGGATGAACTTCCTGCAGGCGAGTATGAAGTAGTTGTTGAAGAAGAACTACTACAGGGCCTGAGTTTCGAAGCATATCGCAGAACCGGAACCTACCTGACAGTTCAGGGCAAAGGCAGCAAGCCAGGCCGCACGGAAATGCGCCCAATTGACCCAGAAGATTTTGAACTGGCGCTTAAGCACGACCAGACCTTGGCCACATCTAACAATGACAGCGATGCGGCGCTTTCCCCGCAGGAGGAATAGATTATGAACACGCCCGAATGGCTTAAACCCGGAATCTACGGTGCTCTGATCGGCGGGGTTTTCGTAGGCGTCGTTGGATTTTCATGGGGTGGATGGATGACCGGCGGTAGCGCGGACAAGATGGCCAACGCCATGTCCCGCGATAATGTAATCGCTGCGTTGGTTCCGATCTGCGTCGACATGGCGAGAACTGACACTCAACGCGCCGAAAAAATAACGACGATCAAAGAGGCTTCTTCTTTCAAGCAGAAGGATGCCGTCATGGCGGCTGGCTGGGCAACGGTGCCGGGATCTCAAACTCCTAATAAAGATCTAGCACAGGCCTGCATCGAGGGGCTGAACCTGGATGGATCGTAATTCAACAATTCAACTCTCGGACGATGCCGTTTGCACTAGGACAAAACGAAAAAATCAGCACTGTTTTTGCTCTCACTTCATGACTGCGTTGATTGTTGCCGTTTTCAGCTGCTTGGCGGGCTCCTTTATCTCATCAAGTCCCGCATCGGCCGGAACAAATTCGATGCCGGATAACGCGCATCCCAAAAAGTATGGCGACGGTTGGGAATGCGATTTGTCCTATCGGTTGGAAGGCGATGAATGCGTGGCCATTGTCGTGCCGGGAAATGCCTACCCCACAAACAGAACCTATGGTTCAGGGTGGGCATGTATGCATGGCTTTGTTGAAGTTGGCGGCACCTCATGCACTGAAGTGATTGTGCCTGAGGGTGGATATCTCGATCCATCAGGTGAGAGGTGGCGATGCCTGCGTGGATACACAAGAGTAGACGATGGCTGCCAGAAAATCGTGGTGCCGGATAATGCTTACCTGACGAATAGCACTTATGGATCTGCATGGCGTTGCAACCGTGGCTACGAAAAAGACGGAGAAGCATGCGTGGCAGTAGCGGTGCCGGAAAACGCTTTTCTGAACGCATCAACCAGCGGGCGTCCCTGGACGTGCGAGCGTGGGTATTTTGAGCGCGACGGACGGTGCGATGCCGTCTTTGTGCCTGAAAATGCTTTCTACGATGACGCGATCCATGGAGTTGGATGGAAATGCGAACGTGGCTACGAGGCGTCCGGTGATCGCTGCAATGCAATCGAGCTACCGGCAAATGCCCATATAGACCGATCCGGCAATGGGTGGCAATGCCACAAAAACTATCATCGATCAGAAGGGCTGTGTGTTCTGAACCAGTGAGAATTCAGACAGAAAGCCCACTTTCCCAAACTTCACAATTTTTGCCCGTCCTTACCAAGGACGCACGTTTCACACTCTAAAAAGGAACAAATATGAAACCCGTACCCATTGCGTCGGATGCCAAGCAGTTCATTGCCAGCGATGCGCAAAAGCTGCCGCCTGAACAAGCAGTTTTTCCAGAGCTTCACCGCAAGACACTTGTGACAGATACACCGACTGCAATTGTGTATTGCGAAGGAAACTTCGCAAAGATCGATGGCAAGACGGCTAATGGTCTCGTTCGACATTCACAGGCCTATCGCGTTCTTTCGGTGATCGACAGCACGTATGGCGGTTGTGACAGTGGCAAAGTGCTTGATAATATCGCAAATCAGGTTCCCATCTTCGATGATCTTGATGCCGCCGTCGCTAATGAAGCTACGATCCCCGACACTTTTATTTACGGAATGGCGCCGGCCAGCGGCAGAATGTCCCTTGAGGATCGCGAAGTTGTTGTGGATGCGATAACGCTCGGAATGAACATCGTCAGTGGGCTGCATGAATTTCTTAGCGATGACAAGGAGCTCGCCGGATTTGCCAAAATTCACGATGTCACGATACGCGACATTCGCAAGCCGCGGCCAAATCCCGACCTGCGCCTGTTAGATGGCAGTATTGGAGACGTCCAGGCGATCCGCATCGCGGTGTTCGGCACCGATTGTGCAATTGGAAAGCGTACGACCGCGACAATCCTGACAAACGCACTTAACACGCATGGGATCAAAACAGTTTTAGTTGGCACCGGCCAGACAGGTTTGATGCAGGGCGCCAAGTATGGCGTTGCGATGGATTCGGTGCCGCCGCAATTTTGTTGTGGCGAACTTGAGCGTGCTGTTGTTGCAGCATCTGAAGGTGAGCGCCCCGATGTCATAGTGATCGAGGGCCAAGGCGCGCTAAGCCATCCGGCCTTTTGTACATCAGCCTTCATTCTGCGAGGCAGTCAACCACATGCAGTTATTCTTCAACACGCGCCTAAACGAAAACGTCGATGTGATTTCCCCAACATGACTATGCCTGACCCTTGCGATGAAATCACCCTGATCGAGGCTTTTGCGAACACAGAGGTAATTGGCATGACGATCAACCATGAAGGAATGAATGATATTGAGATTTCAAAGGCCATCACAGATTATAACTGCAAATTGTACCTCCCGGTCACTGACGCTCTGAACCGCCCTTCATCAAACTTGGTGAATATGGTTCTTTCTGCCTTTCCGCGCTTGCAGCCTGTACCTGTAACGTCGATCGAATGAACAAGCTGCGTATCGACGTTGATCTGGACAAAATTCGGTACAACACACGGTTCCTGGTCGACCACCTTAGACCCCGCGGAATTACGGTGACAGGCGTGACAAAAGCCGTGTGCGGTCATCCTGAGATTGCGAATGCTATGCTTGAAGGTGGTGCGACAGGGCTGGCGGACGCACGGATCAGCAATGTCATGCGTATGCGCGATGCTGGGATCTCGTGCTCCATATCCTTGATCCGAACGCCCATGCTGAGCCAGGTCGCGCAAGTTGTTGATAACTGCAATGTCAGCTTCAACACAGAAATGGACATTATCGCAAGCCTGGCCGTGAGTGCGCTGGGAAAGAACATTACTCACAGTATTATCCTGATGGTGGAAATGGGGGATATGCGGGATGGCATCTTGCCTGAACACCTTGAGCGCACTGTGTCTCAAATTCTTAGAATGGAAGGGATTTCTCTGAAGGGGATTGGTGCAAA
Source organism: Ruegeria sp. CDSA089 (assembly GCF_059612205.1). NCBI lineage: Bacteria > Pseudomonadati > Pseudomonadota > Alphaproteobacteria > Rhodobacterales > Roseobacteraceae > Ruegeria > Ruegeria sp. CDSA089. The sequence continues at coordinate 16,388 of NZ_JBXWQD010000017.1, forward strand.
TTTTGCCTGTCTGGGTCATGTGGCACCCTCTGCAGGAGCAATGGAATTGCTTTCGTCGCTTGCCGTCGATACCGAACTTGCAAGTGGACCCGCTCTGGAAACAGTGTCAGGCGGCGGTTCTGCCAGTTTGCCATGGGCGCTTGGCAAGGGGGCGACCGGAAAGATCAACAACCTGCGTCTGGGTGAGGCTATCCTGTTGGGTACCGATCCTGTATCCGGGCACGCGATCGGCGGGCTTTATACAGATGCTTTCACTCTTTGGGCGGAAGTGATCGAAACGAAAGCCAAATCAAACCCAAATCCCGTGCGAATGAACTACCCTATACCTTCAATGCAGTGTGTGACTTTAGACGGTCCTTCGAATACTCGGTCGATCCTTGCGATCGGACTCCAGGACACCGATGCGGCGGGTCTTGTATTCCCTGCGGGCGTCACGTTCGTCGGAGCCACCAGCGATCATATCATTGTTGAAACCACTGATTGTCTGCTTCGCCCTGGTGGCGAGGTGAAGCTGAAATTGAACTATAGCGCGCTCTCGCGCGGCATGGCTGCACCCGATGTAGCAAAAGTCTTCCATGGTGATGGCGCATTGGTTGACTGCACCGCAGCGAACACTGATCGCCCATATTCGAAGCGAAAGTAGCGCGCCAGGGTTGCCGCCGCCTCGGTTCTGCTTCATCCACCCGTCTTATTCTACGGCTTTACGTAGTAAATTGGGCCACCAATACCTATATTGGTGGTACCCGCATTCACTTTTCACACCCTATCTGGGCTCGTGAGTGTTGCGGACAATCAAAGGATCAAAATGATGTCTTTCAAAGACCTTACGACCAGAGCGGCTGCCGCACTGAAGGAAAACGATGCGGACGCGTCAAAAAAAGAAGTGACTTCGAAAGGGCAGGACGCCGTCCCCGAAAAATCAAAGCCTAAACCTCAAAACTGATAATACCCTGCCGGGAGCGGGTGGCTTGTTCTTGTTTACATCTCCGAGCGAGCGGTATCAGCAAAGGAGAACTACCCAAATGAACCAACTAATCAGCAAGACAATCGCAGTCTTTTCCAGGCCGTTTACTTTCCCTGGCTTTGACGAATTACTCCCGGCGGGCGAATACGACATAGAAACTGAGCTTTCCGCACCACCAGATTATTTGGATCCAGAAGCCTGGAAAGCATCAGTGCTAATCTTTCTGCTTCCACGGAAATCTCACCCCGGTCTGGCGCGAACGTTGACCGTTTCTCTTACTGATTTGGAGAGAGCCCGCGCAAGGGATAAATTGTCTGCGAAGGAGTTGTCGCAATTCCTGCTCGACCAACTCTTGGCCGATCCGATGGTGCAACTGATCATGGAAGCTGACGGTGTGTCTGAGACTCAACTTCGGCACCTCTACTCGGAGTCGCTCATTTCTGAGGCAGACGACGGATCATCAGATCAACGAGCCATACCACGAGGATGCGCAAGCGGTTCTCGGTATGCTTTCGCTGTCCAAGCTGCTGAGAACGAAGGAATGCCAGTTCGTCCTATTAAAACCCCTCGGATTACAGGCCGTCCCATCGGACAGTCTGAACCAGGCAGCTCCTTCAATCTCAAGGCTTAGGGCTCGGAACTTTCTTTTCCAGTCGCTGTATAAACCAAAACAGAAATCGAGGCTAAGAACTGATGGAAGACTTCGACAACGACGCAGATACGATCATGGCTCGCGCCCACAATGACGTGCCGCAAGAACGCCCGTGTCTTCGTTGCAGAACGCCATTCTGGAGCGAAGGGTTCGGAGAGCGGATTTGTCGACGCTGCAAGGGGTTGAGCGCGTGGCGAAATGGCGTATCAGTAAGCCCTGGGTTAGCTCGGCGTCGCTGATAACCTGACGCCGGTCTTTCCAGCTTTTCTGATCATATCTCATTTTATCTTATTGGTGCTGACCCGGGCCTTTTAACGTGGAACCCGATCGGTAATCGGTGCTGAAGACGAAGCGTACGCGCGGTTTGGACTCGAACCGTTCTTATGTGTAGTGATATGGGCTCAAGCCGCCTAATGCACACACTAAACCATGCCAGTATTCATAATCGGACAGCAGGCATTCACGCCGCTTGTACTATTCGGTGGTCAGCGCGGTGCTGTTGCTTGGGTGCGGAGGGTGGATCGGAGTGCAAAAAATGCCAAGAGTCCAACTACCTGCAGTCACCCCAAAACCCAGAGCTTGGAACAAGGGGCGGATCATCGGTCAGAAACGACCGCTACTCCCAAAACAGGTCTGGGCGATCCGTGCCCGGCTCGAACTTTCTGGAAATCTGCGTGATCTCACAATGTTCAACGTCGCGATTGATAGCAAGCTACGCGGCTGCGATCTGGTCAAACTCGCTGTGACCGATCTTGTCAAAGACGATCGCGTCCGTGAGCGTGTTTCGGTGATCCAGAGCAAAACCAAGCGATCTGTTCAATTCGAACTGACGGAAAACACGCGAGAAACTGTATTGGTATGGGTAAAATCACCGGAAATGTTTGCTAGCCGGTTCATGTTTCCAAGCCGATTCCATGATCGACCACACATCTCGACGCGCCAGTATGGCAGGCTGGTTCGAGACTGGGTGACCGGAATCGGATTGGAACCGAGCGGATATGGCACGCATTCGCTTCGCCGAACCAAAGTAGCTGAGATCTACCGCAAGACAGGAAATCTCCGCGCGGTCCAACTTCTGCTTGGGCACACAAAGGTCGATAGCACCGTGCGATACCTGGGCGTTGAATTGGAAGACGCGCTAAGCATTGCAGAGCGCATAGACATCTGAGACAGTTTGGCGAGCGGCGCTGTCGGTCGCCAATCCATAGTGGTTCTAGTTCTTTTAAGCAGGAGTTGGACGTAGCGTGCCCTGAGCGGAAGTGTCAAAATCTTGTTGCGTACGCTCGCAGCACAGTTTTCTCGGCTCAGGCGCAATTTACAGGGTGCGGGACCGAGCGGCCATTTGATCACGCCGCGAGCACTTGTGCAGAAGCGGCGCGAAAATCGCTGCGTTGCAGCCAATGTCATCAAGCCAGTCATTCCTAGTTACGGGGAAGCCTTGATCACATACTCCTCTTTCGCCGCACTCAGGCCAGACAATTTCTTTCGGTAGTTCACCAAGGATCTTGGTCACCGGCAGTTTCAAAAACTACCTGCCCTGGCGGTACTTGCATTGCGACAAGGGAAACTTCCTTGACTCTATTCTGGCTAAGGACCACAAAAGTGCATTGGTGAAAGTTACTCGTCGCCGCGATGCTGCCGGCTTCGATGATCCAATGGCCTTCAGAATAACTGTAGCATATGCCCCAGCATAGGAACGGGTTTCGCTGGGGTCTTCGCTATGAGCTCGTTCCTCACATGCATTCGCAACTGTCACCTGACATGCGCCAGCCATCGCGTGACCCATGAAAGAAAGCGCCGTATGAACAACACATGGCTCATAAATTGCGTGCTTGATGCCCGATAGATCAGGTCTCAGGCTCCGTTTCAATCAGTCATTCATCCTGTTTGCGCGCTGCATTCTTTGTTTGATCCCGACACTCTTGGTGTTGTTCTCAGGGACGCAGCTTCCTGCCCAAGTCGCAGGCAATGCCGATGGATCGGTTTGTGACCAAGGTTTCGAAAACAAGAACGGATCGTGCCAAAGAATAGACTTACCGGAAAACGCATATTTGACGGGTAGCTCCTTTGGCAGCGGCTGGGAATGCAATCATGGTTTTCAGATTGTCGGAGAACTCTGCGAGGAGATAAGAGTTCCTGAAAACGCCTATCTTGCATCAACCGGAGACCGATGGGAGTGCAACCGGCTGTTCCAGCGCGTCGAGGACGAATGTGAAGAGGTGATTTCACCTCAAAATGGGTACGTCGAAACCCGGTTTGGCGTGCAGGAATTACACTGCAACTGGGGATTTCGTAAGGAGAACCAGGATTGTGTTGCAATAGAAGTTCCAAAAAACGGTCGTCTGAGCGACAAAAGAAGCTCGGATGGGTGGGTATGCCTCAGAGGCTACAGGGCAGCTGAGAGCGGCTGTGAGCCTGTGGCCGTTCCACTGCATGCATACCTTGCACCTGAAACCTATTCCGGATGGAAATGCGAACGTGGTTTTCGCGCAAACCGGGACAGGTGCGTTGCGATCCTTGTCCCTTCAAATGCTCACTTAAATCGAAGAGGTGATGGTTGGGAATGCAAACGGCCATTCACACGACAGAACGATACGTGCACCGAAAATGTGCCGCGACAATAGGTTGGTGGAAATCAATATCGACCGACATATCCGGAAGGACCAAGCCGTGAACCATAACTCGATTAACGAAAACTTGGGTAAAAGCCTCAAGGCTGAAAAGGCGCGTCGCCGGTCCTACGGGATTAAAATATCTGTGGCGTCGGCGGTGCTTGTTGCGGCCATAATTGTGGCGGTGTTTCTCTGATGCGTAAAAATGCCCCTCAAGTAACTCTTCCCAGTTCAAAGATGTCAGCTCATGGTCTGGAACAAAGAGCGTTTCAGGACCGCAGTGTTCGTAAGTCGCGGAACGCTGACGTATCAGGAGTGATTGAGGAAGAATTTGGAAAGTACTTGATTAAGGCTGGCGTTCTGAGCGGCAATAGTGTTGCACGGGCATTTCCCAAGCCGCCGGCTAAAACGCAGGCAATGATTGCCGACGCAGTTGGAGAAACACCAGCATTGGCCATTGAGGCCTTAAAAGAAATTCTCGAAGAACGAGACAGAAAGCGTAGCGGTCAACGCCGTTTGGAGGGAAACTCCGGCACCTTCGTTCCTAGTGAAAGAGAATATGCAGAGGCATTACGCCAGATCAGGCTCACCGCCGCGCAGGTCACATTGCTCAAAGCACTTACAATCGCAGGCAAGGACGGTCTGACCATTGGTCACTTGTCTCAGGCGGCCGGTTACAAATCGCGCGAGGCCTCAATCAAGGTCTTTAAGAAAATCGGTCTATTGATTGCGGAGTATCTAGAGCTCGAACTTCCCGAAGGCGGATCGGTACAGAATGATGGCGCCGCTCAGGTCCTGGCATTTTCTCACATCGAAAGTGACGACGAGCCAGCAACTTGGATTATGCATCAGGAACTGCGCGACGCTGTTCGTTCGGTTCTATGACGTACGTTACAGCCCCAGCTCCTGTAGCGAACTTCGAACCGGAACAAATGCACGAAAGGTTGCTCACGTAGCTTATGTTGGAGAAAAGACCATATCCGCTCGACCTGATCTATGTACCTGTGAAACGGGCGAAAACGCTTGATCAACAAAAAGTTCTGACGCTGGCCGAAGATATCCTGAAGAATGGCCAGAAGACCCCGATCCAGATACGCGCTGACAACAAAAGGTTCGTGCTGATTGAAGGTCTTCACCGACTAGAGGCTATCCGCGCCCTCGGCGGTGATACTATTGAAGCCTATTTGGTCCGCGCCAGACTACACTAAGCTCTTTTTGGGATTGGCGTTTGACAAAGCCTCTGAAAAGGTCATCAGGCGCTGACTTTTTTCATCCCAAAGATGCAATCGCGCACAATGAAGGCTCTGATATAGAGTAATACGCTGGCAGTTTTCCAACTCAGAATGGTCACGCAAAACTTCGTTTAGCCGATAGAACGGTATGCGGCTGGCGAGGTGGTGAACATGGTGCACACCAATGTTGCCAGAGAACCACCGCAAGATGCCAGGCAAGGCATAGTGAGAACTACCATAGAACGCGGCGTTCTGAAGGTTCCAGCCCTCTTCCCGGTCCCAGGTCGTGTGTTCGAACTGGTGTTGAATGTAGAAAAGCCAAATACCAATCGATGATGCGACAATCACGGTTGGCAGGAAAACACACGCCACCACCTCAAAGCCTCCGGCCCATAAAATCAGAGCCAAGAACCCTGCAATTGCGGCGTTTGTTCCCATCGCACTTGCCCAATACAGCCAGCCCGACCGCATGAAGCCAACAGGTAAGCGGTATTGAATAAAGAACGTATAGATCGGCGCAACACCGAACAGGAAGACGGGGTTCCGGGTCAGACGATACGCGGCACGCCCGAACCAATTCCGTTTCAGGTATTCCTCAATGGTCAATGTAGGGATGTCACCCATACCACGCCGATCAAGGTTACCGGTTGAGGCATGGTGAATCGCATGGCTTTGCCGCCAAACGTCATAAGGTGTAACGGTAAGAGCACCCAGAACCCGGCCAGTCCAATTGCATGCGCTTCGGCTTCTAAAGAAAGATCCATGACCACAATCATGCATGATGATGAAGATACGGACCAGAAATGCGGCATTCAGGATGGCCAGCAATATTGCGATCCAGACGCTAAATGACAACGCAAACCACGCTAGGGCCCATAGCGCGAATAAGGGGAAAACAGTGATCGCAAGTTCAAAAACACTGCGCTTCGCATCGGGCACACGGTATTGCGCGAGCACCCGCGTCCAGTCTTTAGGTTGCAACTTACTTGGTCTCCGACGGCCTATTGTCGCCCATTGTTCAAACGGGCACCCTTATGGGGTGCCCGCAAAAGGTCAGGCGAGTGCCAGATTGGCGGCGCTTTCGCGTCCGTCACGGCCAGCCTCGACGTCAAAAGTAACCTTTTGGCCGTCTTTCAATTCGCTAAGGCCGGAACGTTCAACTGCTGAGATATGCACGAACACGTCGCGCTTGCCATCATCAGGCTCGATAAAGCCAAAACCTTTGGTTGAGTTGAACCATTTTACTGTGCCATTTGCCATGGTGGAAGTCTCCTAATACGTGCCGCCCGCATCATTGCGGCGACTCGGCGTGGTCGGTCTGAATCGAAAGACTGAACGCCGAATTGGGGAGACAGCAGGTCGAAAAAGAAAAACGTAAGCCTTGTGTATATGGACTTTGAGTACACACGATACAAGCCTTGATACAATGGAAAGCAACAGAAGATCTGAGTCTGCCTAGCCCAATTTGGGACAAAGATAAGCAGAACGCATTGCTCTGCGTTTCGGAAATCAGAGGTCGGCTTCTGATAAAACCTGCCGAATGCGTATGCAGCAAACTGATTGCTCAGGCACGGCAGGTAGGGCTCACTGTCCGAAATCGCCGCGTGCTTCAAGAACACCGTGGCCAGGCACAAATGTTCGTTGATTGATTGAAACATTACTAAATCAACGAGTTGACCTCTCTAACGAACGGTAGATTCTGCGCGGCCCGAATCTTGGGTCATGCTGCGTTGGCATAGGGCGACTGCGAGCCTCAAAGTGCCATTAGTAGGTCCGTATCTGCGTAAGCATCGGGCAAGAAACGTTACCGATGTTACAGTTGGCCGTAAGTTCATTCAGGGCGGCCTCCAATCGCTTAAGTTCGATTATCTTCATACGCACATTGGAGATATGAAGCTCGGCCAGTTCCTTAACGGATTGGCAATCCTCGCTATCACTTTCGGACAGGTTGAGAAGCACCTTTGCATCGGCAAGCGCAAAACCCAAGTCTCGGCACTTCCTTAGAAAACAAAGCCGTCCCACATCGTGCGCAGAGTACATGCGTCGATTATTCGATGCCCTTTCTGGTTTCGGCACGATCCCTTCGCGTTCGTAGTAGCGGATAGTTTCAATTCCGACACCGCTTTGCCGGGATGCCTCCCCAATCGCAAACATGTGAGATTTCCTGTCTTGATCCTGTAGTGGCTACAGAAGTTATACGAGAGGTTGTTGTCTCTACAACTCCGCGCGACGTAGTCCATCAGGGAAACAGAATGCAGAAGTATCTTAGCCTCAGCTATTTGGGATCGCTATCAGCGCTTGGCGTCGCGACTTGCTGCGTTTTGCCCATGATGATGATGTTACTGGGGCTGGGCGGCAGTTGGTTGGCAATCTTTGGGAAGGTTGCGGCAGCGAGTTACTATGTGCTGACGATTTCAACGGCACTCGTCGCGATATCGTGGCTGGTATCTTATCGGCGCGGTTCCTTACCGACGTTAAAATGGCGGCTTGCAGGAACAACTCTAATCACCGGCGTGGCTTGGGTCGTTGTGTTTAACGAGGCACGGATTAACGATTACCTGATCATGCAGATGTGAGACTATGACAAAACAAACTGTAGTCCTAGAAAGCACCCTGATTTGCCCGAAGTGCGGCCACAGCGAAACCGAGCAAATGCCAACGGATGCTTGCCAGTGGTTCTATGAATGCAAGTCGTGCAAAACAGTTTTGAAGCCGTTGGAAGGCGACTGTTGTGTTTACTGTTCATATGCGACGGTCCCGTGTCCACCAATTCAGCTAGGCGATAGCTGTTGCGGATGAAGTGAAGGACGGCTTTGTTGAGCAAACTGTGAACTGCCGCCGCGAGCATCGCTGCTATTTGCATGAATGACAGTTCTTTCCGCTGCTTGGCCGCACAAGATATTCGGCAGTTGCAATGTTGTTACTGCTACAAGCGCATGCAGCAATAAAATCCAGGGTACAGGTTGGGCTCGATGCGGCCGTCCGCCTGAATATCGCGAGCGACCGCTAAGCGAACAAAGCGGACGCTGGAAGCAGCGCCTTAAGTGCGGCGACCAGATGAAGCTTCAACAACTCTGCCTCTGTTCAGCGTGGTCCAAGGTGTGTTTGGAGTCTATACCGACCATATTCTTCCTTGATTACATGCTTGCGTGTGGGCAGCATAAACTCAGTAGGGCGGATTCCAGATCGACGAATTTACTTTGCGCTTGTTTCGCCTGTGTTGGGAGTATCAGTTGTGGTCAAGGCTTCACCTGAGATACTTGCTGTAACAGAACGCTGGTTTGAGGCGATCAGGACCCTCAATACGCATGTTTTGAAGGACTACCTCTCCGACTCGGTCGATCTGCGCTTCATTGGAACTGGCGAGAATGAGTTTTGGAAAGGCCAGGTTGTTCGCGATGGAGTCGGCGAATTCATCGGCGAAATGCCAGAGCCGGATGTGTGGGAAGTTCTCGAAGCCGAAGCTTTCGAGAACGGAGAGACAGGTTGGTCTGCTTTTCTGCACCGGGTTGGGTTTCCAGGGCTTAGAGATGATTACATCGTCCGCACGGTGCTGGTATTCGTCTTAGAGGGTGCATCGTGGAAGATCATTAATCGTCACGCTTCTCTTCCCTACCCAAATATGGAATTTGTTGGCAGCGAACAGTTGGCCATTCAAACTCTTGTGAAAGCTGCGCTCGAAGAAGGTCCGGAATTGCTTCAAGCAGAAGGTTTGGCCTCGGTGCTGTTTACCGATGTCGAAGGCAGTACGATGCTCGCGGCGGCCATGGGAGATCAGGGTTGGTCGGCGTTGATAGATCAGCATTTTCAGACTGTTGAGAGTATTGTCGCAACACATCGGGGGCAATTCGTGAAGTCGCTAGGAGACGGGACATTGTCCAGTTTCCAATCCGCGACTGAAGCGCTTCTGGCGGCGATCAAAATACAGGAAGCCGTTGCTATGAGCGATGTGGAACCGCGCTTGGGCCTACGGGTTGGCGTTCATACTGGCGACGTTGTTTTGGCGCGTGGCGACTTCTTCGGAACCGTAGTCAACAAAGCGGCTCGCATAACTTCGTCGGCCAATCCGGGTGAAATTCTTGTGTCAGATGTGACGAGAGCCATCGTTGGAGGAAATCACGAGTTCGAATTTGCGACCGCACGATCTTTGGTCCTCAAAGGACTTCCAGATGATCACACAGTTTACCGTTTGCAATGGAAGCGATAGCTGCTCGCTGGGTATGACTTCGAAGACCAGCCCCGTCCCCCAGGGGATTATTCAATCAAATTGCCCTTTTCGCGGAATGCCTTTGCAGAGTGAACACACCCACTCCGCAGTTCCATCAATTGGCCTGCCCTTGCTCTTTAAATCACGGTGGGAAACTACCTGCTGATCATGGCAAAATGGACAGGTGGCAAGGGCAAAGAAATCTGGAATATGGGTGACTTTCTTAGGGACGGAATTGCAAACCATGTCGCACTCAGCATTGAACCATCCAACATACGATATCACAGATCGGCGTTTTTTTCCACCAATACGCATTGCCGTTGGTCACCCGACGAAAAGACAAGACCGCTTATGGATCTGTAACGTCAATCTCGCTCAATGTTTCACCCGCAGCGCTGCTAGGCTGGCTGATACCAAAAATAGTGCTCAGTGTGACGGCCACGTCCACCGTGGAAACGGGACGACTGACGCGAGTTGGCTTGATACCTGGACCAGCGAAAATGATTGGAACATGCGTGTCGTAGCGCCAAGGCGATCCGTGCATTACGGCAATTGGACCTTCCTCGAAGAGAAATGAATAAGGTGTCTGAACAACATAAATGTCGCCAGAACGTGTTGGGTGATAGTTTCGCCGGATCTGCTCCTCAAGGGTATGCCCTCGTTGTTCAGGAAACGGTTCAGTTGGCATCGCAAGCTCAATGCCCGGTGCAGCCATCAAGTTTTCGACAATGCGTCGCTCGATAACACGCCTGTCGGCGCCTAACGCTTCAATGGCGGCATTGTCCAGATATACGTAAGGACGAAAAAAGAACTGTATTGCGGATTCCACTCCGAACTCATCGGCGATGACCGAATTCACATCTATCATCAATGCTTCGGTGGAGTCACGGAATGTTGAAAGCCCGGCTTCGGCCATCTCTTCTGGCGCTTCCGGCATGCCATGATCGGCGGAAAGCACATAAAGCACATTCGCTCGTCCAACCTCTCGATCCATGAACTCAAAGAAATCAGCCAATGTCTCATCCAAACAGCGCACCATTTCTTCATTTTCTAGGCTGGATGGTCCGAAGAAATGGTTGGTTGCGTCTACACCTGAAAAACTGATGCTTAGGTAATCCGGCCATTTATCGTCACTGTCCGTCATCAGAGGTTTTGGGCCAGTTGGCGGTCTGACCTAAGAGAGGATCTGGCTCATCCGGTTCGCGTG
>NZ_JBXWQD010000018.1:0-16228 GCF_059612205.1 Ruegeria sp. CDSA089
CTCCACTCCTTAGCGGTTACGATGAGCCAGAAACCCTCTCTTATCAAATCAACCTAAACTGTCCCATTGGCGCTGACATCAGACAATTGGGTTCGAAGCTTAACTGATTTGATCATGCTGGTTTTATCAATGTTCCCAGATATGCCCGAGTGTCGGCATCCCAAGAGCTGGGGTCCTCTCCATGAGCGACCACCGCGTGGAGTTCCATGAGTTTCCATACTTCATCTTTGGTCGCTGCGATCACTTTGCCTGGGCAGGCCTCCATGCCCTCGCAATCCTTGCAGGCATATGAAAATGCGGTGTTCATCATTTTCTCCTCTTTCTGGACGGGAAAGTTGATCAAAACTCAGGAAACGTCGGGAGACCGTCGTCGAGTTTTATCCATGGCTGCTGACGTGATACGAAGACGTGGGCCTTGGGTTGCGCAATCGATGGGTCATCCAACGTCACAGCAGAAAACCAAGCGTCAGCGCTCCAGTCTTGGCCCTCAACTTCATTTAGGGCAGCGTAGGTCAACGTCGTTCCACATTCCCGACAAAACCCTCGGCGAATACCCGGAGTTTTCTCAATTTGTTGGATTTCGCCTTTGATCACTTCAAAGTCTTCGGCGGCCACTTTAGCCCAAGTTACAAAGGCACCGCCAAGGGCCATTTGGCACGAACGGCAATGGCAATGACCCGACCAAACTGGCGGGGTCGCTATCTGATACCGAACGGCACCACAGTAACATCCACCTTGAATTTTTTCCATCGTATCAAACTCTCCTGACGTGCGGCTCTGCAAACATCAGCGTTGAAGCGTTCGCCTTTTCCCAGCACAAAAACAGATTTCACTGTGAATATTGTCAAGAAAACCGTTATCATGCGAAGCAAATAGTCTGAAGATACATAAGAAAAACTATAGTATGGATTGGCTGCACCTTCCCCCGATGAACGCTTTGCGCGCTTTCTCAGCGGTTGCGGAAGCAGGGAGTTACACCGTGGCGGCTGAACGATTGAACGTGACCCAAGCGGCTGTCAGCCAGCAGGTGAAATCGTTGGAAAGGTATTTGGGCGTAGCTCTCGTTGCTAAACGTGGGCGCAGCATTGAGTTGACCGAGCCAGGCATCATGCTTGCACGTGAACTGGGTATCGGCTTTGAAATCATTGGAAGGGGTGTCGAACGACTGGCAGAACACACAGCAAAGCGTCCCGTTCAAGTGACCATGTCACCAGCATTCGCGGTGGAGTGGCTATTGCCGAGAATGGCAGACTTTCAACGTGAACACCCAGAGATCACTTTGATGCTGAACCCAACTTCGGAACTGGTTCAGATACGCCCCGGCGGTATAGATGTCGCCATTCGGTATCACGACAGACGCATGCCAAGAAAAAAAGAGGATACTGTCCTTGTCACCGACATGGTAGTGATCGGAGCACCTTCATTGGTGAGAGACCAAGACCTGCGTCACCCGGCATCTTTAACGAAGCTGCCCTGGTTACAGGAGCTGGGCACCAACGAGGCGGCTGACTGGTTCACCTATCACGGGGTTGTTCCTGCCGAGCCATTGACCATAAATCACATGCCGGGGAACCTGATCATGACTGCGGTTCGCCGGGGTGACGGTATCACGTATTCTGCCAGAGCTTTTTTTGAGGAAGATCTTTCATCTGGTCGGATGATTGAATTGTTCTCTGAGCCACTCTTCGGCGTCTACTACATCCAGACTCAAGCAGAATTTCAGCGTCCCGAGGCTAAGGTGTTCGTCAACTGGCTTATGTCTCAGTCGCAAGTCGTATCGGCAAACACGTCCGAAAACTGATCCAGTTGCAGTTGGAAACTTTCGAACCAAGCTAGGCTCGAGGCTGTCGCGCACCTCATTTGTTCGAATTGGAAATCAAGTGATCAACTACATACTCCGCGTCCTCGCCCACGCCATAAAACAGGCCAGACCCTTGTGTATGCATCCAATGCAGTCCGCAGAAGTACAGGCCTGCTAGATCCGTAGTACCTCGCTCATATAGCGGATAGCCAGTCTCATCGAAGACTGGCAAGTCGATCCATCCAAAATCGCGGTGAAACCCAGTTGCGTATATGACGGTTGAAACATTTGCTGCAGCCAAGTCGAAGAACGGTGGTTCAGGTTTGGGCTGCCAGTTGATCGGGACAACAATTTCCTTGGGATCATCGAGTCCATTCTCTGCAACAAAAGTGTCGATGCTCTCCATTTCCGCGCGACACACATCGTCCACTGCCTTGAGCGTCTCTTCAAGTCCGCCCGCCAAAATCAGACACCCGTCTTGAACACCCTCAACCTTGCTGTGTAGTTTGACCCCGTCGAGCGCCATCTGGCGCAGATCAACAATACGACCACCCTCTCGCCCAGAGAGATGTGGATGGGCTTTGAACCGGATAGCTGTCCCTTTGGGATGGTCCTTTACCGCCATGTTCATGTACCCAGTCGCCAAGTCCCATTCAAAAATGTCGCGACCCCTATAGCGACGTGGGATGCGGCCAGCACTGCCCACTGCGAGATGTACGTCGCGCCCGGATAAGTGCAGGTCCTCAGCGACCTGACACCCTGACTGACCACTTCCAATAATGAATACCGCACCATCCGGTAGGCTCGCTGAGTTGCGATAGTCACAAGTATGTATGCCAGTAACACTTTCAGGCAGATCGTAATGCCAACTTGGTATATTCGGGTGTTGATGCGTGCCGACGGTGACGATCAAGTTCTGCGCTCTGATTTCGCCATCTGATGTGGTTAGTTTGAATCGACCCGGTCCTTCACTTGCCTCGATTCTAGCCACCTCGACGCCCCCTCGATAGGGCGGACCAAAACTGCTCGCATAGTCTTCGATGTACTTGACGATCTCATCGCGGAGCATGAAACCATCGGGATCATCCCCATCGTAATGGAAACCTGGAAGTCGGCAGAGTTTGTTAGGAGAGACAAGGCAGAACGAGTCCCAACGGTTACGCCATGTATCGCCAATTTGCCCGCGGTCCAAAACAACGTGATCATGACCAGCCTGTTTTAAGTGCCAGCTAACGGAAAGACCGGCTTGACCTCCGCCCACAACCACAGTGTCAATCAGGGTGTACATAGCAGCAAACCTTTCTATGAAACTCTATCGGCGACAGCTAGTTGCTTCAACGTATCAATGTCCGCTCAGGGCTCGAAGAGGACGTTCGCCGCACTTTACAGGAGTGACTGCTTACTTCGCACAAGCAGTCACATGGGAGTGATGACGCCCCAGCTACTGACCTGAGCCCGGCGATCCGGGCGGGAGCTTCAACTCAATCGACAACGATGGTGACGCTCGTCTCGGCTCAGAAGCCCAGTGGATGGTCAACACTCATGCGACAATCGCCAGTCACGAAAAGTGGGCGACTCTTGCCGCCCGCTCAATCTTCACACGTCGATCTTTTCTGCGATACTCAGCGCGTCTTCTAATTCAACGCCAAGATATCGAACTGTGCTGTCAACCTTGGTGTGGCCAAGCAAAAGCTGCACCGCGCGTAGATTGCCTGTTTTCCGGTAGATCAGTGCCGCTTTTGTGCGTCTCAGCGAATGCGTGCCGTAACCGCTCGGCTCCAAGCCAATCGCCGACACCCAATCGAGGACCAGACGCGCGTACTGTCGTGTCGATATATGCGGCCTTTCGTGGAAGCGGCTTGGGAAAAGGAAAGTGCGTCCAAGCATCTCCGGGCGACATATCCAGGTCCAGACGGACTGGCGGGTATTTTCCGAGACCTCGAATTGGACCGGCCGTTTTGTTTTGCTCTGGACAACTGTCACGCGTTCGCGGACACGATCACCAGTAACAAGATCGGCTACGTTCAATCGAACGAGATCGCAGCCTTGCAGCTTGCTATCGATCGCAAGATTAAAGAGTGCCAAATCCCTGAGATTGTCCGAGAGTTCAAGCCGGGCGCGGATGGCCCAGACCTGCTTCGCGAGAAGCGGGCGTTTCTGGCCTATAAGGCGACCTTTGTTCCACGGCGGGCGCTTCGGTGTGATGGCAGGAAGTTGAATAATGGACATCGATTGTCCTCCATCCTTCCCTCCCTCTCCAGGCACCGACACCATGTCGACCAACTGACTCTATCAAGGAGCAAAATGGCAGGTGTCATCAGCTTACCCGACGTTCGTGAGCAGCGCAGCGTATGACCGTTTCGAGCCCTCAGTGAACGATGCGGCGCGATCAACCGACGACGGCTATGCGCAGAAAGCGGGCTTTGCATAGTTCGGAATGCGGCCCAAGCCGGACATGAGTTTAGAGTTAAATTGTTGCGGAGGGTTTTCCAAAGCTGCCGTTCACACGCGGAGCTTCGTTCACATGGTCGGGATCTGCGCAACGCTGATTCACCCGACGTTCGAGTTAACAGAAAGACGTGTCCAAGCGGAACGCCCTAATATCAAGGTCGGTTTACAACAAAGCTTGGCACTATCCCTGCCTTCATGATCGCTGCTTCAACATCATGCCCTGCGAAGAAACCGAATCCAGAGATGAGCGCGGAAGCTATGCCTGCATTTCGTGCACCTAGAATGTCGGTGTGAAGGCTGTCGCCAACCATCAGAACCCGGGACTTGTCGATGTGCCCCAGACGATTGAATGCAAGATTATAGATGTTGGCGAAAGGTTTTCCAAAGAACTGAGGGGTGACGCCTGTCCGGTCTGCTAGCCGGTGCGCGTAAAGACCGGGTTCTTTGGAGAAACCATACTCGCGCGGAGCGACAATGTCAGGATTGCCGACCAATACCGGGCGGGGACGTTGCAGCAAAGCGGCCTCTAACATGGCTTGTCGCGCTTCATTCCAAACAGCTGACCCAATCATCAAAAATCCGTCGACGGTTTCGTAGGGCTTCGGGTCATCCTCCAGGTAGGATAGCTTCAACTCCTCCAGATCGCGAAGGCCGGCACTTGGAGTTGCCATCAATCCCCAATGCAACTCATTTTGGCCGTTTAGCTCAGACAACAACGTGGCCCGACTGGTGATCACGTCTTGTGGCGCGAAGTTGTAGCCAAGCCCATAGTATTTCTCCATAAGAGTTGTGTGGGGAAACCCTGCAGCATTCGATACGACCAGAACACGTTTGCCGGCGGCTGTCAGCGACCTGACCCGATCTGGTGTTTCTGGGATTGCCGTATCACCAATATTGAGAACCCCGAAGGCATCGAGGAGGAACACGTCAAACTCGTGAGCTATGTCCTCTAGCGTGTCCGCCTGACGATAGCTCACTTCAGTTGATCTGGGTTGCGGAAGGCGATGTCTTACAGCCTCGTAGGCGTCAAAAGCCTCTTGCGCAGAGAAACCGGTCAAATGATGGCCCCTCTTACTTTCGCCGAAACCCATTCGCTGATCATAACCGCGACCAGAATTACAATCAGGATCAGACTAACTTGCGGCCAAGCCAGTACGTTGAGCGAGGCCGACAATTGCAACCCGATACCCCCGGCTCCAACCAGCCCGAGCACCGTGGATTCGCGGATGTTGATATCCCAACGGAAGACGGCAATGCCCGCGAAAGCGGGTAGGATTTGCGGTACGATCCCATAGGCCATGACCTGCCAGCGTGAAGCACCGGTTGCCGTGATTGCTTCGACCTGCGTGCGATCAATTTCCTCGATCGCTTCGTAAAGAAGTTTTGCGCAAAACCCGATTGAACGAATGGCGATTGCTATGACACCAGCAAATACGCCGGGACCAATAATCGCGATCAAAAGAAGCGCCCAGATCAACGAGTTTATAGAGCGGGTCGAGACAATGACCAACAAGGCAATCGGACGGATGAACAAGGCCGATGGTGTGGTGTTGCGGGCCGCCAAAAAGGCAACTGGCACTGCCATGCACAGTGCAATTATGGTCCCCAAGGTAGCAATGTTTAGCGTGTCCCAAATCGGGCGACCTAACTGGGTGATGTAATCCCATTTAGGAGGCGTTGCACGGGTCCAAATATCGTTGGCGATGCGGGGCGCATCCCAGACGAAAAACCAAGTCGTCGATTCCGAGATCAGCTGCCAGCAGTAAACAAAGATTGCCACGCCCAGCAACCAACCGAACCAACGGACCAAGCTCTGACCCGTTGTCCGGCGACGCCAGATTTGCGCATCGTCGCGTTCAAGTATCGGCATTACTGAACCCTCGCTCGAATAATTCCCGAAAGGTATTCAAGTGCCATCACGATGCCGATGATAAGAATGAGAATGGCTGCCGCAGTGTCGTATTCATAGCGGTCGAATGCGGTGTTCAAAGTTGCACCAATTCCACCAGCCCCCACGAGCCCGAGGATCGCGCTTTCTCTGAAATTGATGTCGATCCGATACATGGAAAGGCCCACAAGTCGCGGCATAACCTGGGGCTGAACTCCATAGTTGATCCATTGTGGCCAACGCGCTCCAGAGGCCTTAATCGCCTCGGCCTGAACCTTGTCCATGGCTTCGATATCTTCGGCCAGAAGTTTTGAGAGAAATCCGATTGTGGCGAAAGAAAGCGTCAGAAATCCGGCCAGCGGGCCAAAGCCAAAGATAGCCACAAGCAAAATGGCAACGATAATCTCTTGCAATGCCCGACTTATCGCGACAATGCCTCGGCAAATCATGTAGATTGGCAATGGCGCGATATTGCGGGCAGCCCCCAACCCAATCGGGATCGAAATCAGGATGCCCACGACCGACGCGGCCACGGTCATCACGATACTTTCCAGAAGGCCGCTCCAAATATCGGTCCACCGTGAAATGAAGTCTGGGCTGGTGAACGCAAGCACAAACGCCCAACCCCGATCCAACCCTTCATAGACACGACCCCAATCAACTTCGATGGTCATGAACGCCGCGATCAGGTAGGCGAAAAAGCCAAGGAGCAATGCCCAGCGGAGTAATGGATTTTTGACAAAGGCAGGCTTACGCCAGCCTTTTCCCAGCATGTCGTCTAACTCTCGATGGCTCATTCTGCAGCCTCGACATCGTCATCTTCGTCAACTTTTTCGATGGTTGCTTCCCAGTCTTCTTCCCCATAAATCTCGGTCAGCTTCTCAGGGGTAAGGCCTGTAGGAAGCCCATCATACACAATTTCGCCGAATCGGAGTCCTACGACACGGGGAACAAACATCTGAGCGAGCGCCACGTCATGGATATTGATAATGGCTGCCAATCCGCGTTCCTGACATAACTCGGTGATGAGACGCATAATTTGACGGCTGGTCTTTGGGTCCAGCGATGCAGTTGGTTCATCGACCAACAGCAGCTTTGGGTTCTGTATCAGTGCCCGGCAGATGCCGACCCTTTGGCGCTGACCGCCAGAGAGTTCGTCCGCCCGTTTATCCGCCATGTGCAACAGCCCCACCCGATCGAGTAGCCGGAAGGCTTCGTCCACATCCGACTGAGGATAGCGCCGTAGAAAGCTGCGCCAGAACCCCACATAACCCAGCCTGCCGGACAGTACATTTTCCATCACTGTCAGGCGTTCGACCAAGGCATATTCCTGAAAGATCATGCCCATTTCGCGGCGCGCCTTCCGCAATGCACCCGATCCGAGTTTGGTAAGGTCTACATCATCCAAAATAACACCGCCGCTTGTAGGTTCAACCAATCGGTTAACACAGCGGATCATGGTCGATTTGCCCGCGCCCGAGGGCCCGATCAACGCAAGAACCTGTCCTTTTGGAACTTCAAGATCAATCGCCTTCAGCGCCTGATCTCCGGTCTTGTATGTTTTCGTCAGCTTTTGAAGACGCAGCATGAAATGCCCCAGATTAGGGAGAACAGCGGGCCCTTTCAGGCCCGCCTGATGAGCCAAAGGTTATTGGCAGGCGTAGGAGACGCCATTTGCTGCGTCAATTTTACGAATGACATCCCAGAATTCCTGATAGGTCATCTCAAGGAATTGGCCTTCGTTTGATTTCGAGAACTCAGCTTCAAGTGTCGTCCCCTCCCAATCGAAGCTGAAGAAGGCATTGCGGATCTTTTCCTGCAACTCGGGCGTCAGGTTGTAAACGGTGCCAAACCCAGTGGTTGGGAAAGTCTGCGACTTATAGATTGTAATGACATCATCCTCATTGATCACGTCACGGGAGATCATCCGCGATTTAACCGAATTCGCAATTGAGGCCGCTAAGTAGTCTTTGTTGGCAACACCTAGGATCGAGTTGTCGTGTTTGCCCGAATAGACAGGCTCAAAGTCGCGTTCGGGCAGAAGATCAAAGTCGCTTTTCAGGATCGCGGAAGGAGCCTTGAATCCCGAGTTCGATGTGGGCGATGTGAAAGCCAGTTGCTTTCCCTTGATGTCTTCAACCTTTTCGATGCCCGAACCCGGATAGGTGATGATTTCCATCTCGTAACCAAAATTACCGTCTTTTGAGGCCATGATCGTGAACGGACGGAACCCAGCGCAGTTTACGGCCAAAGGGTTGGAACCGGTGTTGAATCCCGCAATATGCAGGCGCCCTGAGCGCATCGCCTCGATCTGGGCTGCGTTATTCTGGACTGGAAAAAAGACAACGTCCTTGCCTGTTTCTGCTTTCAAATGGTCGAGAAAGTCTGACCACGCAGTTTTGTAAACGGCGGGGTCTTCAACCGGCGTGTAGGCAAAGATCAAGGTGTCTGGATCTATTTGTTCGGAAGGATCTGTGGGGATATCCGCGATCAAATCCCCGTCGGCATCACAAAAACGCTCGTCCAAGTCACCGCGTGGACAATCTTGCGCCGACGCTATTCCACTCATCGACATGAGTGCGATTGCAGATGCCCCAAGCAATAGTTTGATATCGATCTTCATGTTTTCCTCCCAGTCATGTGCGGTGCTTTTTGTCCGCTGTGAATCAATCATTTTATGTTTACTCGGCGACGAGAACGTCGACCTCTACGCCCTCAAAAGCGTTGCGCAATTCTCCTGTTGGTTTTTTGTCGGTGACAATGGAATCCAAGTCGTTAAGGTCTCCTACTTGAGACAAGCCTTTCCGGCCGAATTTCCCGGAATCAACAAGAAGGTGCCGTTTCTCGGCACGCGTCAGCATCACCCTCTTTACTTCCGCAAAGCCCCGCACTGTTTCTGAAGGGCCTTCTGTCGACAACCCAGAGGCACCGATCATGCACCTGTCGACGTTGAAACGGGACAGAAATTCCAGCGTCTCGGTTCCGATAGTTGCAGACTCAGTTGCCAGATATTCCCCCGGGCATAACAGGACTTGTGCGGCCCCATGGCCAAGGGTCATAGCTATGGGAATGGAATTGGTGATTACCGTGCAGGGAGTACCAATGTAAGCCAGTACACGTGCCATTTCGATTGTGGTCGAGCCGGAATCGATCATGACGGTTTCACCGCTCTGGATCAGTTCTGCCGCAATTGCACCTATCCGTTCGCGTTCCTCAACTTGATCGTTTGTTCGTTCATCCAAACCCGGATAGTGCCCTTGCGCAGCGGCTGATGCCCCCCCGTGTGCGCGCGCTATCAAGCCGTCGTTCGACAGAGCATCGAAATCTCTACGTACCGTTTCGTTGGAGACGTTGAACCGCTGTGCCAGTTCGTTGATGCGAACGTGCGGGCGCAGCTTCAGCTCCAACAATATCTGTTGGCGCCGGTCGGACTTCTTTACCCGGCTCTGGTTCTTTTCAGACATTTTGCCGCGCGTTTTTGTTTTGGACATCCGACGACCCGACTAGGCTTCTCAACCTACTTTTGTGGGCTTTCGGTCATATTGCAATATTTTTTGTTGCATAACCCTCAGAAGGTTGTGAGAATTCGAGCGAACACAAGTAATTCGAAGCGCAAAGCGAAGATGCACAGGTTGATCAAATTCAGAATACGAGCCAAGGCAAAGCGTTAACCGGCCAACCTGCCAATCAGACAGCTTCCTTTTGGTTCTTGATCGTGTGGCATTGAGGGGTGGCATGGGCGACAGCGAAACGGCAGATCAGATTGCGGCGCTTCCGATGCGCTGGGATAAGACTGGCAAATTGCGCGTTCTTATGGTCACTTCGCGGGATACCGGCCGGTGGGTTATCCCAAAAGGATGGCTAATGGACGGCAAAAAACCTTGGCATGCCGCAGAAATAGAAGCTCAAGAAGAAGCAGGCGCAGTCGGCACCATATCGAAACGGCCGATCGGTCATTTTTTCTATGATAAACGATACAAGGGGCGAAACAGCGTTCGCTGCCGCGTTACCCTTTATCCTCTGGTCGTCGAAAAGTTGAAGCGACGCTGGAAGGAAGAAGGTGAACGAACGCGTCATTGGTTCTCACCGGCAAAGGCCGCAAAGTTAGTTCAAGAAAGAGACCTGTCAGATTTGCTGCATAATCTAGCGGACGATCCAGAAGTCAAAATTGTCATAAAGAAACTTCGAAAGGCTGCATGAGGAAGGGCATGAAAGAACCGGGAAACCCGGACGCACTAAGCTCAAAGGGAGGAAAAAATGAGGAAATTGACATCCACTGCGGTTGGATCGGTGATTGCGCTGGCTGCGTCACTGTCGGCGGCACAGGCCGATAAGCTGACACTCTATTGTTCGGCGCAAGAAGATTGGTGCCAACTCATGGCGCGAAGCTTTGAAGACGCGACGGGCATCGACGTCAACATGACCCGGAAGTCATCAGGTGAAACTTTTGCACAAATCCGCGCCGAAAGCTCGAACCCGAAAGGAGACGTTTGGTGGGGCGGTACCGGTGATCCGCATTTGCAGGCCGCCGAAGAAGGCTTGACGATGGAATACATGTCGCCAGTGCGCGACCAGCTTCACGATTGGGCGATATCCCAAGCAGAAAGCGCGGGCAACAAGACGATCGGCATCTATTCAGGCGCACTCGGTTATGGCTATAATGCCGATCTCATCGCTGCCAATAACCTACCCGAACCAGCCTGCTGGAAAGACCTGCTGAAGCCCGAATACAAGGGCCACGTTCAGATGGCGAACCCGAACTCATCAGGTACGGCCTATACCACGCTTGCGTCGATGGTGCAGATCTTTGGCGAAGATGAAGGCTTTGAGTTCATGAAAGGTCTGCATTCGAACATCAACCAATATACCAAGTCTGGTTCTGCGCCGATCAAGGCCGCCGGTCGTGGTGAGAACACCATTGGTATAGTCTTCATGCATGACGCTGTGAAGCAGGCCGTTTCAGGATTCCCGATTAAGGTCGTCGCACCGTGCGAGGGCACAGGATACGAAATTGGCTCGATGTCGATTATTGAAGGAGCCCGCAACGAAGAAGAAGCGAAAAAGTTCTATGACTGGGCACTGTCACCCGAGGCCCAGAACCTTGCTCTTCAGGTCAACGCGTTTCAGGTACCTTCGAATAAGAGCGCGGAAACTTCGGATAGCGCGCCAGACATGAGTCAGATCAAGCTGATTGACTATGACTTCAAAAAGTATGGTTCGTCAGACGAACGGAAGCGTCTGTTGCAGAAATGGGACGAAGAGGTTTCGACTCTGCCGCAGTAAATGACTGACCGGACTTCAAAAACGACCCATCCGGTCCTGATCTTCTGGATCACGGCCGGGTGGGTCGGATTCTGCCTGTTGCCTTGGTATATGGTCGACGGTGGCCTTTGGTCGTTCGAGTGGCTTTTGGACGGCTACCCATTCGATGAGGATTATGCCCCCGCTGCGTTTCTGATTGGACAGGGTGAAAAACTATGGCTCGCTCCGCTCCTGATCGCACTCGCCCTGCCGCTTCTGGTGTTGAAGCGCCCCAAATCTGATCCACTTTACGCCAGAATACTGATCCTGTCAGGGGCGCTTGGCTTCGGCTGGCTGATCGCTCAGGGGTTCAGCATTGGCATCAGAGGCTTCAACTTCAATTGGTTGCAGGCGATGTTTGGCGAACTCGGCGACCGTCAGTTCGGAATGGGCTACGGTGCGATGATATGTGCCTCAAGTTTTCTGTTCCTGCTTACTCAGGGGATCGCGGCAAGGGGCGCCATTAACGGTGACGTCTTTGTCGTAAGCGCCATCGGTGGCGTTATTACAATTGTCACCGCTTTTGTCTTTTTTCCCATCGCGAAGATGCTATTCGCTGCCTTCATCACCGAAGAAGGCGCGTACTCCATCGCGGTATTCTTCTCGAAGTTTTTCGATGATCGACTGTGGGGTTTGGGGTGTTTTCATGGCGCGCGCTGTGGTGCCGCCTGGAATTCACTGTTCCTAGCCATCTTAGTCGGCGTCATCACCACGGTCCTGGGGCTTTGCTTTGCACTGGTCGTGACGCGCTCAGGCTTTCGCCATAAACGCGCGCTGCGGGCTCTGACCGTTCTGCCAATAATCACTCCGCCATTCGTGATCGGCCTGGCGCTGATCTTGCTTTTTGGCCTTTCTGGGTCGGTCACCCGGTTCTTTGCCGAGCTTCTCGGCACCCAGCCGACACGCTGGCTTTATGGAATGCCAGGCATCCTGATCGCGCAGACACTCGCGTTTACGCCAATCGCGTTTCTTGTTCTGATCGGTGTGGTTGAAGGCGTCTCTCCGTCGATGGAAGAAGCGGCCCAAACCCTCCGCGCCAGTAGATGGCAGACATTCAAGACGGTTTCATTGCCCCTGATGCGGCCCGGTCTTGCGAATGCATTTCTTCTGGGCTTCATCGAAAGCATGGCCGATTTCGGAAATCCGCTTGTATTGGGCGGCAATTTCGACGTGCTTTCGACCGAAATATTCTTTGCCATCGTTGGCGCTCAATACGATCAAGGCAGAGCCGCAGTTCTGGCCATGGTGCTGCTGTTCTTTACTCTTTCCGCCTTTTATGCGCAGCGTGTCTGGCTGGGGAAGAAAAGCTACACAACCGTCACCGGCAAAGGGGATGCCGGCGTTCATCCTCTGATGCCAACTGGCCTTTCAGTTCCGGTACTACTCATCGCTCTGGGCTGGGCGCTGTTCACAATTGTTGTTTATGCGATGATCATTTACGGCAGTGTCGTCGAGTTGTGGGGTGTCGATAACTCGCTAACTATCAAACACTATGTCACCGCATTCTCCGCACGTTTCGAAGAAGATAGCATTCGCTGGACCGGAGCCGCTTGGGACAGTTTCTGGACCACCATAACGATCGCGGCCATTGCTGCCCCATTGACTGCCGCCGTAGGTCTGGTGACCGCTTATCTGCTGACCAGGCAAAGTTTTGCAGGCAAGAACGCTTTCGAATTTGGAACAATGTTATCCTTCGCTATCCCCGGAACAGTGATAGGCGTCAGCTACATCCTAGCCTTCAACGTTCCGCCAATTGAAATCACGGGTACTGGTGTCATTCTCGTTGTCAGCTTTATCTTCCGTAATATGCCGGTTGGCGTTCGTGCGGGGATCGCGAGCATGTCGCAGCTTGACCGCAGCCTTGATGAATCGTCGCTGACCCTTGGTGCAAACTCGTGGCAGACGTTCCGAAACGTCATCCTGCCGTTATTGCGCCCTGCGATACTTGCTGCGCTTGTTTACAGTTTTGTCCGTGCCATGACCGCGATCTCGGCTGTCATCTTTCTGGTCAGCGCAGAATATGACATGGCGACCAGCTACATTATCGGTCGGGTCGAGAATAATGACTATGGCCTTGCGATCGCCTATTCGACGACGCTGATTTTTGTGATGCTCGCGGCGGTCGGTTTACTGCAACTACTCGTTGGCCGGGTCCAGATTGGTCGACGCACGCAACACGGAACGGAGGCATCGCGATGACCGACGCCAAAATCGGTTCCAAGGCCGCCCCGGTGCGCTTTGAGAACGTGTCGAAAGTATTCGGTAAAGACGTCGTCGCCGTCGACAACATCAACCTGCATGTCGATGCAGGAAAACTCGTCACACTGCTTGGTCCGTCAGGCTGTGGGAAAACAACGACTCTGCGCATGATTGCCGGGTTGGAAATGGCAAGCTCGGGCAAGATCCTAATTGGTGATCAGGACGTGACCAACTTGCCTGCCACCGACCGCGACGTATCCATGGTTTTCCAGTCATACGCGCTTTTCCCTCACATGAGCGTGCTGGAAAACGTGATGTATGGCCTCACATTCTCAGGCTTTGCAAAGGACGAAGCCCGCAGCCGCGCTATGCATGGATTGGAACTGGTTGGCCTGCAGGGGTTCGACAACCGTCTTCCCTCGGAACTGTCAGGGGGCCAACAACAGCGTGTTGCCGTCGCCCGCGCGCTGGTTCTTGAGCCTCAGGTTCTGTTGTTCGACGAGCCGTTGTCCAATCTCGATGCCAAGCTTCGCCGTCAGGTGCGAGAGGATATTCGGGCAATCCAGCAAGATCTTGGTGTGACAGTTGTTTACGTGACCCACGATCAGGAGGAGGCACTGGCAGTCTCTGATGAGATTGTCGTCATGCGCAACGCAGCGATCGCCCAAATGGGCACACCACGCCAGCTTTACGATGCCCCGAACGATCGTTTTGTCGCCGATTTCATAGGTGAGGCAAACCTATTGGATTGCCAAATCGTCGATATCAATGGCGACGTGGCGACGATAGAAATAGAAGGCTACCGACATACGCTGCCACGTCGCGGTTTGTCCGAAGGAAACGCAACCATTGCAGTGCGGCCCTCGCGTTTGGTTATCGGCTCAGACCAAGGCATAACAGCCAAGGTGGCGAAGGCGACCTATGTTGGCGTTCGAATGGAATATACGCTGATCGGTACATTCGGTCAGGTTTTTGCCGTACATGACGACGTCGATGCGCCGCTTGATCCCGGCGCCGAAATCAAAATGGGTTTTGCTGACAAAGGGCCCGTTCTTCTGCCGGATTAAATGCCGAAACTCATTATCATCACTCACCCCGAGGTCTCTATCGATCCGGCCGTCCCGATAACTGAGTGGGGCTTGAATGCTGTGGGCCGCAAGCGGGCTACTGAATTTGCATCCAGTGGAATCTTGTCCGCCGTCACTCAGATATGGACCAGCGACGAGCGGAAGGCCCGTGAAACAGGCGAGATTCTTGCTGCACCACGAAAGCTATCAGTGAAATGCAACTTGGATCTTGGTGAGAATGACCGCAGCGCAACCGGTTACTTGCCGCTGAAAGATTTCGAAGCCGCGGCCGATGCTTTCTTTGCTCAGCCGGAAAGTAGCTATCGCGGTTGGGAACCAGCGATCGAAGCACAGATACGCATTCTTCGGACAGTCACTAAGATTATCCTGTCGCATAATGCCGGGGATCTTGCAATTGTAACGCACGGAGCAGTGGGCACATTGCTTTGGTGCGCACTCTCGAATTGTTCGATAGACCGCAAGCACGACCAACCCTCACAAGGCCATTTCTGGCAGGCAGATTTAGCTACGCTCAAGCCTGATTCATGTTGGGTCTCTTTGACGTAGGAGCTAAGCGTTCCAAGCGTTCTCTGCGATCTCACGCAACGTCTCGAACACATCTGGTGTCCCCACGATCACGCGCCCGCCGTCTCGGATCATCTCATCGGCGTCCTGATCCTCGACAACGCCGCCCGCTTCCGAGACCAGCAATTGCCCAGCCAGACAATCCCATGCATTCATGTGCTCCTCCACGTAACCCAAAAGGCGCCCGGCAGCGACGTAAGCCAATGAAAGCGCTCCGCTGGCGTTTCTGTGAAACATCGCCCCGTGCTCGATCAGATCCTCGATAACAGGTAAGACATGATGGCTCTCAATCCGGTTCGAGTATCCCACAGCCACTGTTCCATCTTGCAACGGCACTCCTAACGCGACGCTTATCGGTGATCCGTTAAGTGTCGCACTTTCTCCGCGAGTTGCGACAAAAGTTTCATCCAAGTTTGGATCGTGGATCACACCAATTTCCGTTTGGCCCTCGGTGACACCAGCCAGAACAATGGTCCATGCAGGAATACCGTTCACGAAATTCGTGGTCCCATCAATTGGATCAATAACCCAGTCAAAGCCACTCTCTCCCGCTACCGCGCCATGCTCTTCACCGTATACGCCATCGTTGGGCCACGCCTCCGCTATCCTTTGACGAATGAAAGTCTCGACGTTCTTGTCCGCCTCGCTCACCCAGTCCTGAGCGCCTTTTTGATCAACTATAAGATTGACCCGATCTGCAAAGAACTTTTTGGCAAGTAGCCCAGCCTCCTCGCAGACTTCGGTGGCAAAGTCTCTGCGTCCTGAAAGTCGAGACATAGGTGCTCCTTTTTCGGTGGGAGTGTTTCCCAACAACACTGTAGGCCAAGCGAAGACTAGGCAACCACATAGTCTTCTCGCTTGTCTGACGTCAGCGCCAATGGGACAGTTTAGGTTGATTTGATAAGAGAGGGTTTCTGGCTCATCGTAACCGCTAAG
>NZ_JBXWQD010000019.1:0-15227 GCF_059612205.1 Ruegeria sp. CDSA089
CTTTGGTCTCTTGTTTGCCATTCGTGGTCCTCCGTTTCCTAAACATAACGGTGGACCAGTTCAGTTGGGGAGGCCCAATTGACTGGCGGCTTTGTCCAACGCGCTGATGTTGATCACTCACAAACCAGAGATTGGTTCGGTAGATTCATGGCCAATGCCCTCAGCTTGTGAGGATTACTACTACAATGAGTAACAAAGCCAGGAATTCAGAACTGGTTTTACGAGCATCAGAACGGCGGGTCATCGTAAGCAAACCAACAATAATTTCAGCGCGCTAGGTAAAAAAGCGAGGTTAGCTGAAGTTTAATTTGCCCAATGTGAACTTCTTAACTTTGGTTAGAACGGTTTTTTGGCAGTATCGTTTCATGAGTTGTTAGTGAGTTCAGTGAGTAAGTAGATGTATTTGCATAAATTCGAGGGGCATTGTTGCGCGGTCAATGACATCCGGATGGATGATTTTGCGCGTGAGTATCCGTTGCTGGACGATGTAGGCGTGCACGCACGATGGCAGAAGGGCTCCTGGCAGATCACGCGGATAGCCGACATCTGGACACGAACCGGGAAGGTACTTTCTTTGCCTTACAAAGGAGCCAACGCCTATCCATCTTTCCAGTTTGCTCAGGATGGAACGCCGCTTCCTTTGATGGAAAAAGTGTTGAAAGCCCTGCCACGTGAAATGACCCCGTGGCAATGCGCGTTCTGGTTAACCTCACCCAAACTGGAACTCGGAGGGGAAAGCCCGGCAAATCGCATTCAGACCGGCGATGATTGCATAGTCGGTATCGCAGGCGATGCTGGTGGTCTGATGGCAGCTTAGTGTTAGCTTTTGGTCAGTCATACGTCGTACAGCATCTGGCAAATTCATGTCTCCCCTGCTTTTTCTGCCTCCGGCAAGAATAGCGAGATCAGGGCACTTAAATGTCCATTCTCTTCTGAGAATTCAGAGACAATACCAAGCAGCCCATCCATAAATACGAATGGCCAAGAGCATACTGAAATACGGGTACTAACTAGGTCTTCGAATATCGATACCCGTTGGAGAAAATCCCACCGACAAGTACAACTGCTCTGCAAATCTGTCATCTGCCGCTACGCGTAGCGGAAACTCAACAAACTCGGTTTCTGCATATTTCTGTCAAACAGACTTCACTGCTCAAACACAGCCATCATCTGCCTGCGCAATCGCGCCAGATCCTCATCCACACTAGCGGTAGGATCGCACGTAAATGTTGGCAAAGCCTCCACACGGATCGTCCCGCTGCGCGGTAAATGTTTGCCGCGTGGAAGTAGACTATCGCTGTCGTGGATGACAATAGGGGTGATCGTGCGGCCGGTTTCTCGGGCGACTAATACAGCACCCGCTTTAAAATCCCCGAGCGTTTCTGTTTTGGCCCGGGTGCCTTCTGGGAATAGCACAATGGAACAACGGGCAGGCATTTCCCTGACAGCCTTTATCAGCGTATCCATGGCCGTTGAGCCGGAGTCTCGGTTGATAGGGACGAGACCCGCTCCATCAAAACCCGTGCGCAGGAGTTTGCTGTTCCAGAACTCTGACTTCGCCGCGAAAGTGAACCATTTGGTGTCGGGCACCACGTGCATGAGACTGAAGCCATCGAGATGGCTACGGTGGTTGACCACGATGATGCTGTTGGTGTCGGCGGCGAGGGCATTCTTTTCCTCAGGACGCATTTCGACGCGGATGCTGAGGAGCCACAGCAGGCGTGAACATGACCGTTTCACCAGGCGCCAATACCAACCCCGAAACCCTCTGCGCCTAACGCAAAGAAGAGGGACAAAGGCCACGAAGAGGAAATAAAACAGGCCGACAAGAACCAGTATAGCGCGCTTGGTAAGGCGTATTGGCAATGGGTCAATGGCGCGAGTAGCGCGGTCTTGACCGTCAGGTGAAAAGGGCATGACGTCCTCTGATAGGGCCTGTGGCTGGTGCGTAAGCCATGAATAAAGGCCACCGGAGGTCCTCCGGCAGCGCTTTGACATGCGCCACTTGCGAAGGAAGACAGCCACCGCACACCTCTCTATCTGTCGAAGTCAGTACCAGATCAATGAGAAAAGACGACGTAGCGGAATGTATCTTGGTGCTTCAGTCTGACTTGAGTAACAACTGACCGGCCTTGGCATAGAATATCGGTAAGAGCCCAAAGTTACATCATCGGTCGAGAGCATCCGCAATTAGTTTGGCAAAGGTTCGGAGCTCGTTGTTCCCCGGATTCGGGATTGGTTTGAAGGTGATTACTTCTTGCTCGATGTAGCGTCGCGAGGTGACATCGTACTTGTCGAGAAGCGGTATCAGATGCGCATGAGCATGGGCGACTTCACCACCCGAGAATTGAAATGCCAAACGCTTCCTAGACCCGAAACCAGCACCATACCGGAAGCCAAACATTTCATCTGACGCACTACTTTGGCAGCTGGTTGGAAGGAGATATCAATTGCACTGATCATACCTGTAGTCCCCGTATTCCAGCCAGTTTACCGAGCCTTCGCTAAAAATCAGAAACTCGGACCTGTCTTCCCCAAGTAGGGCTACGACAAATCCGGCCGGCGGCTCAGAGTTTCCGAAGTAACTGTAGGCCGTCATTGCTCTGATTGAATCACCGTTGACTGTTACTCGCGCGTCCCAGTCTCCCTCAGGGTTGTCCAAAATCACGGGTTCGATCACGCGTTTTATCGCTCCGCCACCACAATAGACGATGCCTTCGGGGGGTTCGTAGGAGGCCCCCTGGCTAGGACCTGAATCGCAGGCGGAACGAAGGGACCGAATTGCTGCACTGGAACCCTTCAAGTCAAAGATTCCGTAGCTGACATCTTGATCAATCATCGACAGGTTAACCGATGCATTGGCCGCAAGCTGGTCCAGTACAAAACCATAGTCCTCTTGACTATTGAAACTGACCTCGACGGGATAATTGTCGACGATCTGCACGGCAGCGTTTTCTGCGCCGACCTGAAATGCGCCAACTTCGGTGGTGCCGTTCTTCAAGAAACGAATGGAAAGCCCCTGCTTGTCCGCAATGTCCTGGCTGTCCTCGTATCCAGCCGGAGCAAAGCGAATACGGTCACACTGAAGTTCCAGCGTCATGTTTCCTGTCTGAATAAACGCATTGGGGTTGGGCCCGGAGCTGAACGACCACTCCGCTGATGCTGTGGTCGCCACTGCCATCAGTAGCATTCCAATGGAAATGGTTTTGCAGCTCATTTTTTTCTCTCCATTGAGTTACGGTTCGCACTGTCGTTCAGCAGAAGTTCCAGCCAATTGCCCGGACAGCCAGATCAGGAAACAGGTTCGCCGTATTCGTTTGCGCCTTCTTGGGAAGGTCGTGTCAGCCACCAGATCATCAGAATGGACAGAACCAATTGAAGGATTGAGACAACAACGATACCGGTCACACCCAGGACGGCCGCAGGTCCTCGCAATGCATCGGGATTTTCGGTCCCTTGCTCCAATACTGAAAAGAACGCTACCCCACCCAGCATAACAAAAAGAGTTACAATACTGAGCGCCATCGGCAGCAGCAAGTACCAGCCAGGTCGTCCTGTATCATGCAGCCTCCGCCAACCGGCGGCCAGCATAGGTATGAGAACGGCCAGTTGGAAAACAGAGGACAGAACCCGAGATCCCTGCCCTGTTTCAGGGTTGGTCCCGAATATGATCGTATCCAGCACAGCTAAACCAGCACTCACGACAACCACAAACAAGAAGAACCACCAATATTCTGAACGTAAAGCCCGGCCGGAGAACTGGAAGTACTTCGAGAAACACGTTTTAACGGCTTCACCAAATCCCATCTTTCAATCCTTTTTCAGTTTCTGTGCGGCCTCAGAACGCCTCGCCGAGCCAAAAGATCACATTCGCCCTTATGGACGCTCCCACTTACCTTTTTGTTTGAAAGCAGAAGCCTATCGCACGAAAGCGTAGTGAATTTTACGCGCGGGAAAAATATTGATTTATTAAAAATTAGATTCAAACATGCGAATTCGACACAACTTTATTTTACCTCCGTTGTTGTCGTTGCTGCTCGCTGTGCCGAGCCCTTCCGACTGCTGGAGTGAGTGCTGGCGGTCGGAAGGCACTTTACAATGATTGAGCGCTGGGAGGACGCGATGCTCAGACTAAACGTACTCGCCCTCTGTCCAGAATTCGCTCGAGCTTTTGCCAGTGTCGTCATTCAGCTTTCACACGTCGTCGGCGGTCTCGGTAGTCAACGAAATATCGTCCCGCCGACCAAGCCCACCGCGGCAAGTTTTGGGAAAGGTAGTCACAGGATCAAGGTATGTTCAATTGGCTGCACAGACGCGGGAGCTTCAAACAAGCGCATCCAATTTCACTAATTTCAAGGGAACCAGAGGGAGAAGAAAATGTCTAACAAGATGGTGATGATTGCAGGCGCGACATGTTTCGCACTGCTTGCGGCCTGCGACGATACGAGTACATCAAGCGCGTCCGCCGAGCTCACGCCGGCTCAGCAGGCGTGTTTGCGAGATGTAGCCAATACGACAAACAATTCGCAAGTCGTGGTGCTCTCATCCGCGTTTAGCGAGGCGGGAACACAGGTCACAGTCGGCGTTGGCGAGGATCGTGCTCCTTGGAATTGCATTGCTTACAGTGATGGCGCGACAGCTGGTATCGAGTTCCTGGGCGACGAAGGCGCATTGTGACCTGTCTGCTGCGTAGCTGAAAACGGCTGCGCAGCACTGGCTTGATCAGCTGAGGCTCGACTTGGTTTGTAGAACCACCATCATCGTATTCGCGGTCATGTACCTATTGGCGTTGGTTGCATTCTTGACGGGCACATTTGGCTGGTTGGGACAGGAACGAGACCCTTTGTCCGGAGTGTTCCTGCTGCCGTTGGGACTACCTTGGATACTTGTGGCGGACTTATTTTCGGATTCCGCCAAGCCGTGGTTCGCGGCGATTGCTCCGGCGCTCAACCTGTTAGCGCTGGTTTTGATTTGCAGATGGGCACGCAGATTGCGCCAGTAGTGGTGGCTGAACTCTTTCTCACCAAAAGGGAGGAAAACATGGGAAAAGTAATCTTGGGAATTGTGATCGGGCTCGTCCTCGGCGTGGTTGGGGCGATAACCTTGGGTGGCGGGGCCGCGGTGGGTGTCGGCGTTGCGACAGGCTTGTCCGCCGGTGTCTGCACCACATTGAAAGGAGCACAAGCTGAGAACCTTATCACCGCCGAGCAAGCGGATCAGATCCTCAACCGCGTAAATTCCGAAATGGCGTCACTGCAAGGAATTGAAACGACGGACGAGATCGTCGGCAGCGCGCAGGCATGCGATGAATTTCTGTCAAGTTTACGAGAAGCCAAGTGAGGTTCCGATTTGCACGGAACAAAACTCCAAGGATTAGCCAGCAAGGGACCATCTGATGAAACTCGATTTACTCAAACTCCTCACACCCATGTTCGCAATCGCAGGCACGGCTTCGTTTGCAATGTCTGAAGCAGACGATGCGTGTATCGATCATTTGCGACAGGTTGGAGGACCAGACGGTCAATCAGGTACGATTGAAAGCTCAGAGTTCTCAGAAGCGGGCACGCTCGTCATGTTACGTGACGCAGGCGGAACACTTTGGCGTTGCATCGCGTACAAGGATGGAAGCATCGGCGAGATGTCGGTTGTCGAAGCGATGGATGATGGCGGTGGAGCCATGGCAGGCGCCGCCGGGTCTACTGGTAGCCAACGCGTCAAATTTGATTCTGGTTCCACTGGCGCAGAACTCGTTGGTGAACTCGCGCCCGGAGCGTCTCAGCAGTATGCTCTAGGTGCTAAAAATGAACAGTTCCTTTACGTTCGCGTTGCTCCGCGAAATGGCTCCTTGGACTACGTTATTCGCAACCCCGATGGATCTGAACTGTTGGGATTGATGTCGGCGGACAAGGAGTATCGAGGACAGCTTTGGCAATCCGGTGATCATGTTGTGGAGGTTATCAATCGCAGCAACTCTTCTGTCGACTACAACGTCATTTTCGGAATTGAATAGGTGATCAATCAGTAACCCTGGAACGCAAGTCCAAAAAAGCGAGGGAAAAACAGATGAAACCCAAGGTCCTATTGGTGATCGGCACAATGTGCATTTCGGCGCTTGCAGCATGTGATGAGAGTGGCGGTTCGGTGGATGCAAGTGCATCAACTGTTGGCAGTTCTAGCGATCTTTCGTCATTTGAAGGGGCAAGAGCGGGCCAAGCTGAAATGGGTATTCAAAGTCTCGGGTTTGAACTCATCCGAAGCGAAGGGCTGACCTCGTACTGGTTTAACAAGGATACTGGTGCATGTGCTCGGATCACGACATCTGACGGAAGGTACTCAGATGTAGCTATGCTGCCATCAGGTGACTGCTGACACATTTTCATCAATCCCAAATCCAAGAGAAGGAGCCCAAACTTGCAATTCGACCTGGCACACGCGGCGGTCATCGTTGTCGCCTTAATCATCACTAACCTGGCATTGAAATCGGCTGGCGTGATCAACGAAGAAAACAAGCACCAATGGAACTGGAAAGTTGTTCTAGCCTACTTCGTAGTCGTCGTTATCATCAATCTCGTGTGGCCCATCTAAAGTTTCACAGCGGAAAGCTATTTGCCCACTTGATATGGTTGTCATGAACTAGCCTTTCCGAGAGACTATCAGGTCGCAAGAGTTTGAGCATTAAAGGTTCAAGAATAGAAAGGATTTGGCATGCGGTTTTTGGCGTCCCTCATATTCATTGGTGTTCTCGCAACCGCTGCGAATTCTGACGTGACCAGTCGAAATGGCGGTCCAAGCAAAAGTCAAATGCTTTCAAAGGGTGGTGACGGAGGCATTGATGGTGTCGCTTTCTTTCGCCCAGTCTTAAGCGGAGTGTTGTATCGATCCGGTTTCAAGGGCGGCGACAAGGATCGAACTGGCCTAAGTGAAGGTCAACGCGAAACTCTGTGCGGCGAAGGGTTTTCAACCGGGTTTTATGCCGACTTCGGCAAAAACACTGAATACGGTCGCACCAGCTGCGGAAACGGATCCTTTGACTATCAGAGCGCCAGATCCTCTCGACCCGAAGCTGTCATGGCGTCCATACACGAGGTGATTAAAAACCCTGGAAAGGGCCCTGTTCTGGTGCACTGCATGTGGGGCGTTCATTCCTCAGGTGCATTGTCGGCGATGGCGCTCGTTCAGTTTTGCGGTTGGACAGAAGAAAGGGCCAAGGAATATTGGAATGATGCCCGAAACGGAGCCCCTTGTTCAGGCGGGTGCGACCAGTGGATTGACTCAAAATTTTCCAACTTCAGTGTCGACCCAAAATTGAAGATCTCCAACGAGCAACAGGCAGCGATTTGCCCCAAATGATATTGGGAGGACTATCCAAATGAAGTTCAATCTTCTGGGGTCACTTGCTTTAATTGCACCCACTGTCTTGTGGGCGAACGACGATGTTCTCGGTGAAGCCACGACATTTGATAGTCCCAACGGCGTTACGGAACGCTGTATTCGGATCGAAAAAGTTCCAACGGGCGAGTATAAGAAAAGCGATCTTGAGGAAGAAACGGCCTATTGCGAGATCGATTTCTATGCCTCCGAAATTGCTATTTGCCCAAAAACCTGGAGCACCAGCCCAGGAATGGCAGTCTACGATATTTCGGAAGGACCTTACGTGGGGAACCGTTCTGAATTCGAGAGAAACGCTTGCAAAGAGGGGAAGGCGGCAAAAGATCTGGCTAAGGACAGGGTGGCTAAATTCAAGTCCACCATGAACCAAAAAGGCACCAGTGGAACCTTTTCCACGTCTTCACTGCTTTACTATCATTTCTCCAGATATTTCGACGCGACTGTAAAAGTTCCAGTCGCCGTTTGGCGTAGCATGGACGCCCAGGCGCATTTTTCCGAGGTCGCCGAGCCTGGCCTTGCGATTTCTGGTGGCTCTCATGGCGGGCGCATGAACCACGAAGGCTGGCGGGTCTTCGCAGCTGCGGATGCTGACCCGAACTCATACCAGCCAACCGACGATCTGTTCACCGCAGATCGAACGCAAATATTCGGTGTGCTGCTTGATAGCCCTGGGCATCGATACGGCTCGGAAATCAACGGCACCCGTAAATCTGGTTGGGGAAAAGGTCAGAACCGCGATTTTCAGGAAACTCCTGCTTTCTTGGCTTTGCGTTCTTCAAAACCCTTGCCGGAGGCCATTGTAGTGGGCGTCGGAGAAGGTCGAAGAGACCGGATGATCAACAAGGATCTCGGTCCCGATGTCAGCGACCAACAGATGGCATTTTGGATGCAAGAACTTACCGAGATTGTACTCCTCGATTTCATCTTTAGCCAGCAGGACCGCGTAGGAAACATAGACTTCACACCCTATTGGTATTGGGTCGAAGACGGAAAGCTGAAGCATAAGAAAGCCAAGCACCATGAGCCAAACGATGGAGACGTTCCCGCCGACGCGTTATTGATCCGTCGCAGCAATCTAAACGACAACGATGCTGGCGGGCGTGTCGAGTATGCCAACTTCGCGAAATCCACTCAAATGCTGGAGAAAATGCGGCACTTCTCTCCAAGCGTGTATCGGCGCTTGGTCGCTTTGAATAGTGATCTTCAATCTCAAGGTCCCGTCTACGGCTGGCTATCGCAAAGCCTTGGGTTGTCAGACAGGCAGATTGCACAAGTTGTAAAAAACACCGAGCTGGCAACGTCCATTCTCCAGGACAATTGCTCAAATGGCGATTTGATGTTCGACTTGGATCCTGTCGCATTCTTTTTGAGAAACAACACCGAGGTAGAGACAGTGGATTGTAATGACCCGTAGGCTTTCTACGCTTTTCGCGGCGTTCATTTGGACCACTCTGATCGCCTGCAAAGCGGCGGCATTGGATGTTATCGTCATATCGGATCTGAACGGCAGCTATGGTTCGGTGAAATACGATGCCCGCGTCGACAAGGCGATTAAGCGGATAGTCGAGATTGATCCAGATCTGGTGATTTCGACGGGCGATATGGTCGCGGGACAGCGCATTCCCAACTTGTCAGACAAACAGGTCAGAGAGATGTGGAAGGCGTTTCACGAGGCCGTATCAGATCCTTTAGAGGCTGCCGGCATTCCATTTGCGGTCACACCAGGAAACCATGATGCCTCCGCCTACCGAGGGTTCGAGCGTGAAAGAAAAATATACGCAGAGGAATGGACTCCGAGAAAACCAAGCGTCGACTTCCTGGTTTCGGATGACTACCCGTTCTTCTACGCATTTGAGATGCAGGGCATTACGTTTGCGTCTCTGGATGCAACGACCCTGGGCCCGCTATCCGGTGATCAGCAGGACCGGCTACAGGAACTGGGTGCAGACGGGGACCCGATTGTCACTTTCAGTCACCTCCCACTTTGGCCCTTCGCGATCCAGCGCGAGCGCGAAATCATCGGTGATCCGACACTTGAAAAAATCTATTTGGAAAGCGGTGTCGTTCTGCATCTGTCAGGCCACCATCATGCCTTCTATCCCGGTTGGAAAGACGGTGTGGCTTATGTCTCTCAAGCTTGTTTGGGAGGTGGTCCGCGGCGGCTTATTGGCGATAGCGCCAGATCACCTCACAGCTTCACTCATGTTACGTTCCAGCCGAACGGAGAGTTTGGGATAGCAGTATATCGAGGACCCGATTTCGAAAGGTCGGTAAACTTCAAGTCGCTTCCGAAAGAGATCAGATCCCCGAATGCGGTGCTGAAACGCTTAGACCTTGTGAAATGACTAGAGGTTGAGTTTCAGCTCAACTTTTTCAGGGACCAGATCGTTTATCATCTCTTCTATCCGGGCTTCTGAAAGCCCTCCCGAGGTGATGAAAAGCAATGAGACGCGAGACTTTCCGGGGACGTGGTGTTTTCTGACCAGCTTCCAGCCAGCGTCTGCGGCCATGGCTTCAATGGCTCCGCTGACTTTCAATGAGTGCTCTTCGTCTGAAGCCTTGAGCGAAATTTCCACGCCCTTGTTTCGCCCACCGAGCCAAATGAAACACCAACATACAACCGCCACCAATGTGGCCATCAAGGGCAAGCCCAGCCCTACCGCCAGCCCAAGCACGGTCACTATAATCATTTCCACCGTGTCGACCGGGTCATCCATATTTGATCGGAACCTCAACAGGGCTCCTATTCCAAAGATCACGAACCCGATCATTGACCCGTGCTGAACCACCAGAAAACCAACCGCCATGCCGATAAGCGCATACAGGAAGAAAAGCCTTGGCATAACTATGTCGCGGACGCTTCTACGGGCTTTACGTCTCACCGGATGATAGACGATCAAGCCAGCCAGAATGATCGTGACGATCACATCGAGAGTAAAGAAATACAGTTCCTGTTTGCCACGAAACTGCGTCCACCGGCGTTCGATAACGATTTCTGACCCCGAAGCCCCGGCCAGCATCGTCGCAGGGTCGACTTGTGACACCGCAGCACCTGGCAACAGCAGCATCAACAACACGGTCAAAAGTGTGAGGGTCGTATTCAACTTGTCTTCCTTCCTGCTCAAGCCAAAGGCTTACGCTTAACAAAAGCACATCGTGCCCTATTCAATTCAATCGCAACAGGCGGGATCAGGTAAAGAGATTACAGTGCATTCTTCGGACATCGTATCCGGACTGTGATACGAACGCTGATACAGGGATGTGGTCCAAGCGCGAGAGAATCCAATGACAGAAAACAGAGTGTTTTCGTCAAAAGCTGAAATTTCACGGTGTTTCTGCAAACTTAGACGACTCGCTTTTACGGCCAGCTTGGTTGCGGCAGCCTTCTTGCCTTGGACCGATTTTGCCTACGCTGAAAGTGCTGGTTTGGTTCTGGTCGATAAATTCAAGGTGGCAGACAAATCAGAGGGATTTTCAGAGCCTTCCGGTTTGGCAATGTCTAACGCTGAAGGCTTCTTGTGGTCTGTAAGTGATGCCGAACCTAAACTGCACCTACTCGGAGTCGACGGGGTATTAGGAAACTCTTTCAAGTTACCAGCATTGGCAGGATCAGATTTGGAGGGTGTTGCACCTCGAAAAGATGGGTCTGTTTTGGTGCTTCAAGAAACTGACCGATCAATCCTAGTCGTTCACCCAACTGACCCCATTCAACTGACGACAATACCTCTCGCATCTCTTAAAGGTTACCCGACCGCCGCTGCATCACTCGTCGGCAACCCATTGAACAAGGGACCCGAAGGCATCGCCGTTGACCCGGAATCCGGGCGGGTCTTCGTTGGCATTGAGGGACAACCAAGGTTGTTAATGGTGTTATCGCCAGAGCTAGACGAAATTATTGAGATCATTCCTTTAGCCCGCGATGCAGGTTTTATCTCCGAGCGTGTAGATGATGATGAACTGGATTTGAGTGGCCTGACATGGTCCCGGTCCTCGCGTTCTCTTTGGATTGTGAGTGACAAAAGCCGTCAGATCTTCGTCTACAATCCAGAGTCCAAGTCCGTAAAGTCTATCAGTTTGACGTTCACAGAAGATGGAAAACAAAAAGAAGTTAAACATCCCGAAGGGATCGCCCTCGATGAAACCAGAGGGCTTCTCTATATCCTGACAGACGATGCCAAGAAATCGCGGCTTTATGTTTTTGAGCAACCGGAATTGTGAGGACTGTTCTACTAGTTCTCTACTCTAACTTGTTGAAAAGCCGGGTTGTGTAATTGAGCGCCGTCGTATGTGCGGCATATTAAGTAAATCTGCGTTCTGTTCACTGTGTTTCTTAAAAACATCACCCATCAATATATTCGAGTAGCGTCAGGTTCACACATGCGAACCACATAATAACATTGGACTTCAACATGCTCAGTCACTTTAAGGTTGTCAAAAATGCGCGTATTCAGCTCAGTTGTTTTTGCGATCATTTGCACTCTTGTGGCCACTGCATCAGTTCCAAGAAGTAGCATTGCCCAAACCTGGGACATCGCGTCCCAGCACTCGGTCAGCGGCGTAACGGTGTATGATGCGGATGAGCTGTTAACTTTTGCCGGTCAATTGGCCTTCAATCGGTCTGGGCGCATCACAGCGGTGGAGGTCGCATCAACGATTACTCAGATCTACCGAGAAGACGGTTACTTTTTGGCTGAGGCCTGGCCCGGTCCCGATGGGCAGAGCATAATTGTTGATGAAGGGCGCATTCAAACCATCGAAATTGAAGGCGTAGATACTCGCACGTTCCAAACACTAGAGAAGATTTTTCAGCCCCTCACCACCGCATATCCAATAACTCTCAAACGATTTGAGCGGGCGGTTATGCTAGCCGAGGACATACCCGATTTGGACGTGTCGACCGAACTTGATTACCCGGATCAGGCTGGTGCTCGGCTGAGAGTATTGGGAGAACCTCTGCGCAAACAAGCTGGTAGTGCGACACTAGACAACCCTCCGCGTGAGCTTGGGGAAGCGCTCAGTTTCTATGTCGTACAAGAGTTTTATTCGACACTGACCGTTGGGGATCTGCTGCGATTTGAGGGTTCAGGCAATTACAATTGGGACAAAGACGATGAACACTCTTTATGGGGCGCTCTTACCTATCGCACCCCGCTGAACAGTAATGGTCTGTACGGTGAGATCTTCTACGGGAACATAAACGCAAAACGTGACCTCTCAGGAAATTTTGCTAGAACAGATATTGACGGCGAAAACTTCACCGTCGCGATGGGTTACCCCGTAATCCGAGATGTAGCCCGATATGGATACTTTCTGCTGGATTATCGCCTTTCAAAAGCGGACTCAGTCAGTGGCGGCGTTCCATTATCCAGTGACGCGAGTGTCGTTGGCCTTACTTATCTTTACGGGCAAAACTATCCAAAGGGACAAGCTCTGGAAGCGGGGCTAACCTTATCTTTTGGCGATAATGACAATGAAACGACAGACGCGAATTTTGACGACGGGGACTCTTCGTTCTGGCATCTACGAGGCGGCATCGGATACGAAAGCCCACTAACGGGCTTGTCGCCCAACACAGCTTGGCGCACCGAGATCTGGGGGCAGTACACAACAGACCGGCTGCCCTCTGTCGAAGAGTACTTCCTTGGTGATCGCTACGCTTTGCGCGGATATCGTTTTGACGAAGTGGATGGTGATTCCGGGATTTCCGCGATTTTCGAAGTGTCTCATTCCTACTTCCCCAGTTCCCAGAGCATCCATCGCTTAACACCCTTTGCCTTTTTCGACGTGGGTTACATCTCGAACAATGACCCTGCGAGTTTTGAAGTTGACAATGCTACACTGGCATCGACAGGTCTCGGGTTGGACATTGAGTTTAAGCAAAATCTATTCCTGTCCGGATATGTCGGTGTCCCTTTGAGAGACGGCCCTTTGACCGACTCTGGCGATCCCGGCGCGTATCTTGCTCTGACAACAAGTTGGTGAGGATGTTATGAAACTGAACCGAATTGCTGTACTTACCGCAACTTGTCTAATTGCAGAACTGGCCGCTACTCAGGTCTTTGCCCGCGGAAATCACTACGGGTGGTGCCGAGGCGTAGGGAACCCACACCAGTCGAGCCAAGGATGCGGGCAGGCTGGTGGGCAAGGGGCAGGTAATCAAGTTACTGGCCCAACTCAGCCGGTGGCAAATCAGTTGCCGCCTAAGGGAACGCAGCAAACGCCCACGTCCGTTACTGTTCCAGTCCTTGCGCCGGGCGCGGTCCCGAACGCAATTCCCGGTCAGGTTCCTATTGCGACACCAATAGCGGTTCCTGGTCAGGTTCCCACGCCGGTAGTAGCGCCGACCCTAACTCCGCCTCTGGCACCAAACGCGACACCAAACCGGGTTCCGACAGCTGTTCCAAATCAGGTTCCGCCATTGGCTACTGGTCCCACCGCGGTGCCCCCGCAAGTTCCGACTGCAACTCCCAATCAAGTTCCGGTCGCTACCCCTGGCCAGGTTCCGCCTCAACCCACCGGCCCAACAGCGGTGCCGCCACTTGTGCCCACCGCAACACCAAACCAAATACCAGTCGCAGTTCCTGGTCAGGTCCCACCTCAGCCCACTGGACAAACTGCTGTGCCACCGCTCGTCCCGACTGCAACACCAAACCAGATTCCGGTCGCAGTGCCCGGCCGTGTTCCGCAACCCAGCGGTACTACGGCGACACCACCGCTTGTCCCAACCGCAACCCCCAATCAGGTTCCCACGGCGGTTCCTGGTCAGGTTCCACAGTTGACACCAAAACCTACGGCAACTCACGTGGCAGTCCCAGGACATCCGAAACCACAAGGCGTCGTGACAATCATGCGCCCTAAGCCGAGGCCGACAACCGGTACTGTCCAGCAACCTGGCACAACACAAGTGACCCACCATTTAACCCACCAAAGCAATGCGAAGAAACACGATCACGTCGCAGCAACACCTGGACGACATGACCCGCACGACCTACCGAGATTCCGCGACGCGGCAGCCAAGGAAGACTGGGAATGCGTAGCCAGCGGATTTGGACAGCGCCGGTATGATGCTGGACGAGGCGTGTTGCTGAACAACGGAGCGTTGCGGCACCTCGGAAACGTGGACGCAATGGCACGGGATGTACCTGCTCGGCATCCAAAACACTCTGGCTGCATTATTTCGGTCAAACGAAAGCAGCAGTAGCGCCAGGCACATCTTGAAGCCTTAGAGGAATTCTTCCGAGTGGGAAGCTGGTATCCAACCAAGGTTAAGTTGACGAATAGACATCAACCGAAGGTGTCATCTCTCAGAAGGTTAATGAGGCATACAATATGCTTTTCTGAGTGCTGTTTGGGCATCCGGCTCGGATCATCGGGTGCCCAAAAAACCGACTAGGAATTTCGCAACAAAGCGAAACCTCTACGAGAAGGAGTCCTCCATGAGTGCCAGATTAGTCCTTCTGCTTGCTGCTGTCGGCCTCGTGCCAATTGCGTTATCATATGGCCTGATGCCGGGTAGTTCGATCCCAGTTTTACTGGGATTTCCAGTGGAAGGAACGAACCAAACCCACGTGTTCCGAGCGATTATGGGTCTTTACCTGGCAAACGCGTTGTTTTGGTTGGCGGCTGCTTCGAAACCAGAATTACAACGCCCTGCGCTTTGGGTTCTGTTTTTGTTTATGTCGGGACTGGCTGTTGGACGCATGCTAAGCATTCTTATCGATGGAGTTCCAAACGGGTTGCTTCTATTTTACCTTGCGGCCGTGAGCAGCCTCATCTGACTGGTCCAAATTGATTGTTAGTGCATCATCGGCGTGTGATCCATCGGGACGATGGTTTCA
>NZ_JBXWQD010000020.1:0-9847 GCF_059612205.1 Ruegeria sp. CDSA089
CTTTGGTCTCTTGTTTGCCATTCGTGGTCCTCCGTTTCCTAAACATAACGGTGGACCAGTTCAGTTGGGGAGGCCCAGGGCTACGTCTTTTTGTACGCACAACGCGCTCAGTGATGCTGACTGATAGCGGGCAAAGGTTTTTTGAGGATGCCAGACGTATTCTGGCTGACCTTGAAGAGGCCGAGCGCGCCGCTGTCGGTTCCTATGCCGAACCGACCGGGGAAATTAGTGTTACTGCATCTGTCCTGTTTGGCCGTATGTTCGTCACTCCAATTTTGGGCGAATTTCTGGATCTGTATCCAAAGCTCTCAGCGCGCACGCTCTATGTGGACCGAGTGGTCAATCTGATTGATGAGGGTCTCGACGTCGGGATCAGAATTGGCAACCTCGCTGATTCCAGTTTGATGGCTGTCAGGTGTGGTACGGTGAGGCAGGTCGCGTTTGCTTCCCGTAAATATCTTGACCAATATGGCGAACCAGATACGCCCGATGATTTATCCTGCCATGCAATCATTAATTCAACTGCCTTGAATGCATCGGCCCAATGGCATTTTCAACGGGGCAGAAAGACTGTCACCAAACGCATGAGCCCACGCATCAGCATGAACACAAATGACGCTGTGATCGAGTTGGCCTTGCAAGGTCATGGTGTCGGGCGGCTTCTGTCCTATCAAGTCGCACCCTACATTGCAGATGGGCGGCTCAAGACTGTTCTAAAGTCGTATGAACCACCCGAAGTCCCCATCCATCTTGTGCATCAAGAGGGACGAACCGTGTCTGCGAAGGTGCGCACCTTTGTTGACTTTGCTGTCGGACGTCTAAAATCAGATCCCCTTCTTGTCGGGAATCAAACACAGGTCCAAAAGCAAGATTAACAAATGGGCGGGCGTCGCGCTATTCAGCCACTGCCGCGACCGAGGCGATCCATGCATTTGGCACAAAGGCATCATCCAACGCGGTTTCCGCCACATGGTTCGTATAGTTCGACAGGGTTTTCAACGCTGTGCCGAGGATGACTTCCAGCATAGATCGGCGTGTGTAACCAGCCGTCAGAAACGCTTCGACCTGTGCGTCGCTGGGCCAGCCTCGGCTTTCGTTGATCACGATGGCGAATTTGCGCAGTGCTTCCAATTTGGGGTCGGCGATAGGGCTGCCATCGCGTAACGCTGCGATCACGTCTTCGGGGACACCGGCCATCTGTGAAAGAGTGGTATGGGCGGCCATGCAGTACTTGCACCCGTTCAACCGGTTGTTAGTCATAAGGATGATCTGGCGCTCAGTCTCTGACAGGCTGGTCTTTCCAAAGATGTTGGAAAGTGTCGTATAGCCTTCCAAAATTGCGGGCGCTTCGGCCATGGCCGCATAAAGGTTGGGCACAAAACCATATCCTTTCAGCGATGCTTCCAGAATTGGTTTCGCGGCATCAGGGGCTGAGGCGATTGTGTAGGTCTCAAAATCAGTCATGTCTGGTTTCCTTTGGGAAGAGTTTTCGACGCACGCAAATTGTCATTGCGGACAGGGCGTCTTGGAGAAATGCCGGCCTTTTGGGGAGGGGAGAGGCAGCGGTGGCTCCGACCGGCAAAAGCCACCAAATTCCTCGA
The DNA here is from genome assembly GCF_059612205.1 of Ruegeria sp. CDSA089. NCBI lineage: Bacteria > Pseudomonadati > Pseudomonadota > Alphaproteobacteria > Rhodobacterales > Roseobacteraceae > Ruegeria > Ruegeria sp. CDSA089. The sequence continues at coordinate 1,602 of NZ_JBXWQD010000020.1, forward strand.
TCAAAGGCTGCCGACAGGCGTGTGGTGGATGTCTGCCCACTTGGCATGGGCGCCTTGGATCACGGTCTCTTTGTCCTCAAGGTACTTTTTGAAGATTTCCTCATTCACAAAGAGATAGAGCTTGTCGTCCACGATATCGGCATACCGAACATCGCCATCAAGCTTCTTGCCTACATAGACACCAAAGGCGCAGAACCCGCCGAATTGAGGCAGATGTGCCGTCGGATCCGCCTCGAATGTGGCTTTCGCTGCCTGCGACGCAAAATAGTAGTCCACTCCATCATGGGCCGATGTAAAAGTGGCGTTGCCCATTTCGGGTATTTCGGCTTCAAACATCGATACAGGATCGACGCCATGCATGCCGAGGGGCTGCCCAGTCAAGGTAAGACTGTTCGAAACGTTGTATTCATCGTCAGCCAATGCCGCCGCCGCCAGGGCGAGAGTCAACGCTGTTGTAAGCGCGGGAAATGTAAAGATGCGTGTCATGATATGTCCTTTCAGGATGCTAGGATCAAATTTGAAGATCGATTTGGGTCAGGCCGATTGGCCAATGCGCTCAACCGCGTCGTCGGTCCACCAGACGCCGTTGGCGACCATGCGGAAGTTGATGATGGCGGCGAGATACCCGTCACCTTCAGGCACCTTGGCCCCGGCTGTGGCATCGCGAACGACAGCGACTTCGTAGCCCAGCTCCAGCAGCTCGTAGAGATGCGCCTGCGTACACAGGTTCGCCGACATCCCCGCGAGGATCACCTTGTCGATCTTGCGTTTACGCAATTGCAGGTTCAGGTCATTCTGAGCAGGGCTGTAAACCTTGTGTGGCGAGCAAATGATGGTTTCGCCATCCTCGATGTACTTCTTGTATTGCGGCATCCAGTCGGCACCTGAGCCCTCGAAGTTGTCCAAATTGAGCGGTCCCAGGCGGTCAAACATGCCGATGCTGTGCATCGTCGCTTCCAGAGTGCCCTCGAACTCCCATTTGTGGTCATGTGGGTAGTAATAGTGGGGCGAGATGAAGACCGGCATCCCCGCAGCCTTGGCGGCAATGAAAAGCCGTTCGATATTGTCGACCGTGCCCTGTTCGGTCACGCTTTCGCCAACGACGCCCCACGTCACACCGTCCTCTGACAAAAAATCAATCTGGGGGTCGGTCACCACAAGCGCAGTACGCCCCGGCTCGATGGTCATGTCGATTTGGGGAAGGCCTGGATTTTCCGGGTCAGCATAGTAGGCGCGTGCTTCGTCGGTCGCGGCAAGGGCCTGCCCGCCAGCCACTATTGTTGTACCTGCCGCGGCCGCACCGGCGGCTTGTTGCAAGAGTCGCCGGCGCGCCATATCAACGCGTTCGGGCGTGACGTCGCAAGCGCAGCTTGCTCCATGTTTGTGGTCATGATTGCTCATTGCAAATTTCCTTTGTCTGAGAGGGGCAAATGGGTTTGCTTTACTCGGCAGCGCCCCAGGTGGATCTGACAAAGAAGAAGTTATGCACCACATCGATTGAGGTATCGGCCCGCCCTGCCAAGGTTTTGGCCGAACCTGCCATGTGGTCTTGAGGTGTGTGCCTAGTCGGAGGTCGCTTGCTGCCTGAATCGTGCCGGAGCCTGGCCAACCCAGCGCTTGAAGGCGCGGCTGAACGTGCTCTGTTCCGAAAACCCGGTCATAAAGGCGATCTCGGCTATGGAAGCCTTACCGTCACGGAGCAGGTCACGAGCAAGTGCAACTTGTGCCTGACCAAGAACGTCGCGATAGGTCAGCCCTTCCTCGGCCAACCTGCGGTAAAGCGTGCGCTCGCTCATTCCCATCTCTTGAGCGACATGCGCTGCTTGCGGCGCGCCGTTACTCAGGGCCGGTGTGAGCCGGTGGACAATTGCTTGGCTCAGTGAGGTGTCGTCATCGCGAGAGTTGAACTCCTCATCCAGGTGCTTCGTCATGAAATCTGACAAGCCCGGATCGCCAAGACGATTTTCGCTTTCCAGCATAGCAGGGCGCATAGCAATGGCGTTGTGGGCGCTCCCAAATCGAACCGGGCACCCGAAATATTCGGCGTAACGCTCTGGTTCTTGTCTGCATGGATGCTGAAACGTGACATATGCGAGCGACAACCCATCACCCACAAACCGATGCATGTTCCTCGCAAAGGCCGCAAGCGCGCATTCGTTGCGCAGCTCCAAGGCAGCGCGATGTGATGTTTGTCCCTCAAAAATCCAAAGGACCGGATCGCCGGTTTCATCAAGTCTGTAAACTGCGGTGTCCGTTACGAGACGAAAATAACGCTCGATCCGTTGCAAAGATTGCCGCAAGGTCGGAGCTGTCTTTACGGCTAGGCCAAGGACGCCGAGATCATCGGTTGCAATCGCGTTCGCATAGTCCTCAACCAACGCGGCCTCGTCCGCTTGTTGCGCACGAATCCAATCGATCAGATCGAAATACGCATCATCCGCCAATTGGCCGTCTTGAGCTTCTGGTAGACGCAGCACGACAGCGCCATTCGAAATCAGGGCGCCATCGTCGTTTAGCGTCATCCCGGCGGCGTTGGCCATCGCGCGGGCGAATGCGTAAGTTACACTTGCCATACAGTGAGATTAGCACTGGAAAGCTCTTTCACGCCAGATCGTCCAACCCTGTGATAGGTATAATAAATAGAGACAGCCTCGATCTTCGGGCGCTTGAGGATAAATGCGCCAAACTGATAACACTCGTCATCAGGTTTTCTGAACGGTATCGTCCGAAAGCGTGCGGAAGCATGCAGCCATAGAGGTCATGGTAGATGGGCGAAATTTTCATATCTGTGCTGCTGCCGCTCGCAGTTGTTGTCATCATGTTCTGCCTTGGCCTCGGACTCACAGCGGCTGACTTTCAACGTATCGGACGACGTCCACGGGCCTTTTGCGTCGGCGCTCTCAACCAGATCATTTTGCTGCCTTTCATCGCTTTAATGGTGACTTTTATCTTTGGAATTTCCGCTGAGGCAGCCGTTGGCATCATGATTTTAGCGGCCTGTCCGGGCGGGGCGATCAGTAACATCGTGACCAAGCTTTCGAATTGGGATGTCGCTTTGTCCGTTACTCTTACAGCAGTCTTCAGTCTGACTTGTGTCGTTACCGTACCGCTCATCCTGGGGTTTTCGATGCAGATGTTCATGGGGGCAACTGCGCCCGCTATCGACATTTCTTCGACGGCTTTAGCAATGTTTTTTTTAACAGCTTCACCGATCCTAGCCGGGGTGATCGCGCGATCCTTGGCGCCGCGAATTGTAGCTGCGGTCGAACCAATCTTTAGCAAGGTCTCTATGCTACTTTTTGCGATGGTCATCGGAGGCGCTATCATTTCAAACTGGGTGGTGGTCGCGGATAACTACCTTAGGCTTGGACCCGCACTTTTTGTTGTAGGTGCGTCACTCACGTTTATTGGCATCATGAGTTCAGGGATGCTCGGATGCACAGACATCGAGGCGAAGACGATTTCAATTGAGACCGGCGTTCAAAACGGAGCTTTGGGAATCGCAATTGCCACTTTGCTGTTGCCTAACACCAATGGGTTAAGCGAATATGCCATACCATCCGCAATTTATAGCGTGGTCTGGATCCTAACAATGTTGCCTGTCTTCGCCCTGCTTGCGCGAAGAAGCCCAATTTCATGATCCTGACGCCTATTCGCTAGCTTTGGCTATGCGCTGAGCCAAGCCCCTTTGTTTCCATGCCAGAGCGCCGTCTGGTCAAAGAGCGATCAAGGAGCTCCAAAGCCCGTTGTGGAACGGCCGCTTTGGCGATTTTCCCTGTTGAAGGGAAGAGCTGTTGCTGCCAGTGCGGTGGATCCTGCGTCAGCGAAGGTGTAGACGCCAAGGTCAGTTTTGTCCGCAAGTCGGAATTGCAAAGTCTTGGATTAAGTGTCCGGATTGGGCTGGACCTGCCAAACATGCAAGCCGCGGAGAATGGCCGCATCGAGCCCACTTTGGCCGATGCCGCGCGTTGCCCGAATTACAGAAATGCGCAGAACGCGGACTTTGCAAAATTCGAAGAACGATCATTGCGAGTCTTTGCCGAGACCTTTTGGAGCAACCGCTATTGGGAACTAGCTGGATATGCTTTTGATCTAATCTGCTGCTTTGCCGAAATCTCGCGCCTGTTGCAGGTCGCTTTGATTGCAAAGTAAGGCGATGGTCACTGCCCCGAATTGGTTTTCGCGATATTGTAAAGCAGATCGACATGTCGATCTAACCATTCTTCGTCCAGGGCCTCGTGACGTATGAGCTTGCGGAAATAAGGTGCCGCGACTGCTAGTTCTATAAGCTGTTCAACCGGAACATCCGCGGCAATCTCACCGCGGTCTATTGCGGCTGCAAATACTGCTTCAACACTTGCGAACCTGTCTTTCATGAATTCCGTGATCACCAGCCGTGCTTCTTCATCGGTGGACGCAGCGGCGACCACCTGAGGCGCGATTTGGCCCCATGGTGTGTCATTCAAGGCCCCCATCAGTACACCGAGTAACCAGCGCAGGTCAGATCGTAGCGGGCCATCGGTTTTGGGTGGTATGTTCGGCGGTGTTGCGATGCGCCTGAATGCTGCATCACGCAGACTGCGCGCATCTGGCCAGTGCCTATAAAGTGTGCTGCGCGAAATGCCCGTTGCCTTAGAAACTGCGCCATGAGTTACGTGCAGCACACCCTCATCCATGAGTATCTTTTGCGCAGCATCAAGCGCAGTCTGTCGTGTGGCGATCAGCCTAGGATCTTCTTTCAATCAATCCTCCTATAGAACAACTTGTTGCATAGTAGAACATTTTGTCTTAAAAGTATGGTCAGCCAAAACCTAAATCCCAAAACTCAATTCCACAAACACGTCTTGTCAAAATGGGAGCGTATCAATGTTCAAAGTGGCAGCAACCCCGCTGGCGGTACTCTTATCGATGGGCGCGACAATCGCATTGTCCGAGAGCGGCACTTACGAGCTGGATCCTGGACACAGTCAGGTATTGTTCAGCTACAACCACATCGGGTTCTCAGAAACATATGGAATGTTCTCAGGTTTTAGCGGTGAGATAGAGTTCGACGAAGATGATCCGTCTGGGTCATCTGTCACAGTGTCTATGCCTGTGAAATCCATGATCACGGGCTGGGACGCCCGTATGCAACACTTCATGTCCGAAGACTTTTTCAGTGCGAGTGACAGTGACATGGTCACATTCTCCTCGACCAGCATAGAAGTCACCGGGGACAATACCGCGAATATTTCTGGCGACCTGACCATGAATGGCGTCACCAAACCTGTTGTTCTGGAAACAACGCTTAACAAGTCAGCGCCATACCCGTTTGGCCCAAAAGAGGGCACGCCGACCTTGGGGCTGGCTGCCACGGCGACTATCGTGCGGTCTGAATTCGGACTTGGGGCCTTTGCACCTGCGGTGAGCGACGAGATAGAGCTCTTGATCAATATCGAAGCGTTAAAAGCTGAATGATGCGTGCAGGGGCACCGATACGGCGCTGAGCACTCAATCTTTGATTTTGGCGGATGGTCAACACGATGAATGTACACCTGAGAACATTGGCGGTTGCTGTGACGGTAGTGACATTGATGTGCTCAATGGCGTCCGCGCAAGAGCGCTCCTTGCCGGAGCGCACCTCGCCCCGTCCTGAAACGACAAGCGGCGTGCCGCACACTCAGATTGGTGTCGAAATTAATGCCGATTTGGCCCAGCTATTGCTGGAGCGAGTTGCGCAATTCCCGGGGGTCATACTTGGCCCCACACGCATATCATTACCTGGCGCGATTGGCTTTCAGCTTGATCCCGATATGTTGTTGTCCCAACCGAACTCTATCGTCGGTGGGTTTGAGTTTGCGCACATGCATCCTGATGGCAGCTTGCACGCCTCGCTCGACCCAGAAATGGCGCGAAGGGCAATTGAGGCTGGCTGGGCCGTAGGACACCCTTGGGCCGATCAACGCCCCGGATGGAGTGGCTTTGTCATGATCTATACTCCGACCACACCCGAAGAGCTGGATGTCGTCATCGATCTGGTAGAAAGCTCGTACACCTTCATCACCGGCAACACCTTGGGTTAGGCGCGTATTTGCTGACCTTTCCGTTGCCGACAAATAAGCAGGTCAGTCAAAATTCAGTTTTACCGGAATTTCAGGTGATTCATGTAACACTGTTCCGGACGGGCATGATCCAGAGATGTGGCGCACCCACAATGAGTGCAACTAGGATGTACATGGCGACACATCCTCGTAACTTGTCAAAACCACATACCGACAGTAGGTATTTGGTATGTTTCGCCTGGTCCTGTCGATACTTCTTGTTGTTGCATTCTCTGGCGCATCCGCAGCGTCCGTGAAGCATGGCTTGACCCATGGATCGGATCATTCTGGTCATCATGCTCAAATAGCGGACGACGATCCGTTGGCTAATGCCGAGAAAGCTGTTGCGGATTGTTGCGACACCACCAGCGGCATGAGTTCAGCATCCTGTTTTGGTGATCTTGTCGCCGCGGCGGGGATTTCGCCGATTGCTCCATTGGCGATCTCAGAGTGTGGTGTGACGCAAGCTGATTCCGATTTTTCGGGCCTCGCAATGGGCGTCCCCACCGGTCCTCCGAAAGCCTGAACGGCAACGGGCGCCCGCCCGCAATCCGTTCAAATTTCACATCAAAGGACCGACAGACATGATCACACGTCGTCACTTCACCACACTGTCTGCAACTGCTCTCATCGCGACCGCTCTTCCCGTCCGAGCAGGCACCCCAATGCATGTGCTAAGCTCACCAGGTTGCGGATGCTGTCACGCATGGGCTGACTTGGCTCGCGCACGTGGCTACGCCGTCACCGTTGAGGAACTGACCGACCCCGAAGCACAGAAGTCAGCGCGGGGTATCCCGCTGAACCTCGCATCCTGTCACACGATAGAAGCCGATGGTTATGTCTTTGAAGGCCATGTGCCGTTTGAAGCACTGGAAGCCGTGTTGAAGGATCGGCCTGACATTACAGGGCTTGCCGTTCCTGGCATGCCAATGGGCTCCCCTGGTATGGGCGACGATCCGTCCGCCCGTTACGACGTCATTGCATTTGGGGGAGAGGCTGGGGCCGGTACAGTATACTACCGTGCGGGCACCGCGCAGCCGTTCGACACCTGATGCTAGGGCGCACAACACTCTTGGTCACCGGTGGGCTTGCGCTCACCGGTTTCGCCGTAGCTTTCGTTCTGGCCCAGCCCTCCGAAGCGGTCGGTCTATTGACACCGGATAACGCGAAGCTGGTCGCCGTTGGCCAAGATATATACGCGGACCAATGTGCTACCTGCCACGGTGAGAACCTTGAAGGACAGCCAAACTGGCAGATACGCGGCGAGGATGGTTTGCTGCCAGCACCGCCGCATGACGCCACAGGTCATACGTGGCACCACGATGATGAAACGCTTTTCACCCTGACTAAATTTGGCCTGGCCGGACTGATGGAAAATGCGCCCCCAACCGGTATGCCGGTCTATGAAGGTGTGTTGAGCGATGACGAAATCATAGCGGTCCTATCTTTTATCAAATCAACCTGGCCCGATGATCTTCGTGAATACCACGATGAACTGAATGCCCAATCCGAATAGGGGACAACTCAGATGATCAAACAAACTCTTTTCGGTTTGGCCGCAGCAATGGCTCCAATGCTTGCGGCTGCGCATTCGAAGTCCGAAGCAACGACACCGGCTAACGGCGCGTCTGTCACGGATGTGCCGGAGCTTACCATGCGGTTCGATGATCCGATGCGTATCATCTCGGTTACGCTCACCTCCCCAGATGGCGACGTCGAAATTGAACGCGAAACGGGCATGGATCCTGCTACGGAATTCCGGGCTGTGCCGCTGGAAGAGCTCACACCGGGAAGCTACCGCTTCGACTGGCGCGGTATGGCTTCCGACGGTCACCCGATGCAGGGCAGCTTTTCTTTCACGGTCGCTGAGTGACCGGACTGTCCCCTATAGATGGTGTCGTCGTCTTGGCCATTTTGGCGAAGGCACTTGGCTACGGTGCGGCGTTGCTGGCGATGGGTAGCGTCCTGTTCATCGTTCTCTTTTCCAAGCGCGCCGATGCGTCCGTTTTGCGCCTTGCACGTCACCTCGCGGTCGGTGCGGCGCTTCTCGGTCTCGCCGTTCTGGCTTTGCGTTTCGGTGTCAGAGCGGTGGGCCTCCCCAACTGAACTGGTCCACCGTTATGTTTAGGAAACGGAGGACCACGAATGGCAAACAAGAGACCAAAG
>NZ_JBXWQD010000021.1:0-9530 GCF_059612205.1 Ruegeria sp. CDSA089
TTTGGCTGGTTGGGACAGGAACGAGACCCTTTGTCCGGAGTGTTCCTGCTGCCGTTGGGACTACCTTGGATACTTGTAGCGGACTTAATTTCGGAGTCCGCCAAGCCGTGGTTCGCGGCGATTGCACCGGCGCTCAACATTTTGGCGCTGGTTTTTATTTGCAGGTGGGCTCGCAGTTTACACCAGAAATGAAGGCAGAGCTCTGTCTCACCAAAAGGGAGGCAAACATGGGAAAAGTTTTCTTGGGAATTGTGATCGGGCTCGTCCTTGGCGTGGTTGGGGCGATGACCTTGGGTGGCGGTGCCGCGATGGGCGTCGGAGTTGCGACAGGCTTGTCCGCCGGTGTCTGCACCACATTGAAAGGAGCACAAGCCGAGAACCTTATCACCGCCGAGCAAGCGGATCAGATCCTCAACCGCGTAAATTCCGAAATGGCGTCACTGCAAGGAATTGAAACGACGGACGAGATCGTCGGCAGCGCACAGGCATGCGATGAATTTCTGTCAAAGTTACGAGAAGCAAAGTGAGGTTCCGCTTTGTACGGAACAAAACTGTAAGGACAAGCCAACAGGGAACCATCTGATGAAACTCGTTTTACTCAAACTCCTCACACCCATGTTCGTAATCGCGGGCACAGCTGCTTTTGCAATGTCAGAAGCCGATGACGCGTGTATCGACCAATTACGGCAGGTTGGAGGACCAGACGGTCAATCAGGTACGATTGAAAGCTCAGAATTCTCAGAGGCGGGTACGCTCGTCATGCTGCGAGACGCAGGCGGAACACTTTGGCGCTGCATCGCGTACAAGGATGGCAGCATTGGAGAGATGTCGGTTGTCGAGGCGATGGATGATGGCGGTGGAGCCATGGCAGGTGCCGTCGGTTCTACCGGTAGCCAGCGTGTCAAATTTGATGCTGGTTCCACCGGCGCTGAACTCGTTGGCCAACTCGCCCCCGGAGCTTCCCAGCAATATGTTCTCGGTGCAAAGAACGAACAGTTCCTCTACGTCCGCGTCGCTCCGCGAAATGGCTCCTTGGACTACGTCATTCGTAACCCCGACGGTTCTGAACTGTTGGGATTGATGTCGGCGGACAAGGAGTATCGAGGACAGCTTTGGCAATCCGGTGATCATGTTGTGGAGGTTATCAATCGCAGCAACTCTTCTGTCGACTACAACGTCATTTTCGGAATTGAATAGGTGATCAATCAGAAACCCTGGAACGCAAGTCAAAAAAAGCGAGGGAAAAACAGATGAAACCCAAGGTCCTATTGGTGATCGGCACGGCGTGTATTGCTGCGCTTGCAGCATGCGACGACAGTGGTGGATCAGTGGATGCAAGTGCACCAACTGTGGGCAGCTCTAGCGATCTTTCGTCATTTGAAGGGGCAAGAGCGGGCCAAGCTGAAATGGGCATCCAGAGTCTCGGATTTGAACTCGTCCGCAGCGAAGGGCTGACCTCGTACTGGTTTAACAAGGATACTGGTGCATGTGCTCGGATCACGACGTCTGAGGGAAGGTACTCAGATGTAACTATGCTGCCATCAGGTGACTGCTGACACATTTTTCATCAATCAAATATCTGCAAAAGGGAGCTTTAGTTTGCATTTCGACTTGGCACATGCGGCGGTTACCATCGTCGCTCTAATTGTAACAAACCTGGCATTGAAATCGGCCGGCGTGATAAACGAAGAAAACAAACACCAATTGAACTGGAAAGTTTTTCTGGCCTACTTCGTGGTCGTCTTTATCATCAATTTGGTGTGGCCGATTTAAAGCTTCAGGTCGGAAAGTCTATCGCGCACTTGATACGGCTGCCGAGAATGAGCCGCTCCAATAGATTACCAAATGGGAAAAGTGTGAGCATAACAGGCTGAAAAATAGAAAGGAGCTGGCATGCGGTTTTTGACGTCCCTCATATTCATTGGTGTTCTCGCAACCGCTGCGAGTTCTGACGTGACCAGTCGAAATGGCGGTCCAAGCAGCAGTCAAATGCTCTCAAAGGGTGGTGACGGTGGCGTCGATGGTGTCGCTTTCTTTCGCCCGGTCTTGAGCGGTGTCTTGTATCGATCCGGTTTCAAGGGCGGCGACAAGGATCGAACGGGCCTGAGTGAAGGTCAACGCGAAACTCTGTGCGGTGAAGGGTTTTCAACCGGGTTTTATGCCGACTTTGGCAAAAACACTGAATACGGTCGCACCAGTTGTGGAAACGGATCCTTTGACTATCAGAGCGCCAGATCCTCCCGTCCCAGTGCCGTCATGGCGTCCATACATGAGGTGATTGAAAACCCTGGAAAGGGTCCTGTTCTGGTGCACTGCATGTGGGGCGTTCATTCCTCGGGAGCATTGTCGGCAATGGCGCTCGTTCAGTTTTGCGGTTGGACGGAAGAAAGGGCCAAGGATTATTGGAATGATGCCCGAAACGGGGCCCCATGTTCCGGCGGGTGCGACCAGTGGATTGACTCAAAATTCTCCAACTTCAGTGTCGACCCCACTTTGAAGATCTCCGCCGAACAACAGGCGGCGATTTGCCCCAAATAATATTGGGAGGACTATCCAAATGAAGTTCAATCTTCTGGGGTCACTGGCTTTCATTGCACCCGCTGCCTTGTGGGCGAGCGAAGATGTCCTCGGTGAAGCCACGACATTTGAGAGTCCCAACGGCGTTACGGAACGCTGCATTCGGATCGAAAAAGTTCCAACGGGCGCGTATCAAAAAAGCGATCTTGAGGAAGAGACAGCCTATTGCGAGATCGATTTCTATGCCTCCGAAATTGCCATTTGCCCAAAAACCTGGAGCACCAGCCCAGGAATGGCCGTCTACGATATTTCGGAAGGTCCCTACGTGGGGAAGCGCTCTGAGTTCGAGAGAAACGCTTGCAAAGAGGGGAAGGCGGCGAAAGATCTAGCCAAGGACAGGGTGGCCAAATTCAAATCCACCATGAACCAAAAGGGCACCAGTGGAACCTTTTCCACCTCGTCGCTGCTTTACTATCATTTCTCCAGATATTTCGACGCGACTGTAAAAGTTCCAGTCGCCGTTTGGCGAAGCATGGACGCCCAGACGCATTTTTCCGAGGTTGCAGAGCCTGGCCTTGCGATTTCTGGTGGCTCTCATGGCGGGCGAATGAACCATGAAGGCTGGCGGATCTTTGCAGCTGCGGATGCCGACCCGAACTCATACCAACCGACCGATGATCTATTCACCGCAGATCGAACGCAAATATACGGTGTACTGCTTGATAGTCCTGGGCATAGATACGGCTCGGAAATCAACGGCACGCGCAAATCTGGATGGGGGAAAGGTCAGAACCGCGATTTTCAGGAAACCCCCGCTTTCCTAGCTTTGCGTTCTTCAAAACCCATGCCAGAGGCAATTGCAGAGGGCGTTAAAGAAGGCCGTAAAGACCGGATGATCAACAAGGATCTCGGTCCCGATGTCAGTGACCAACAGATGACCTTTTGGATGCAAGAGCTTACCGAGATCGTGCTCCTCGACTTCATCTTTAGCCAGCAGGACCGCGTGGGAAACATAGACTTCACACCCTATTGGTATTGGGTCGAAGACGGAGAACTGAAGCATAAGAAAGCCAAGCACCATGAGCCAAACGATGGAGATGTTCCCGCCGAGGCGTTATTGATCCGTCGCAGCAATCTAAACGACAACGATGCTGGTGGGCGGGTAGCGTATGCCAACTTCGCGAAGTCCACTCAAATGCTGGAGAAAATGCGACACTTCTCTCCAAGTACGTATCGGCGCTTGGTTTCTTTGAATAATGATCTTAAATCTCAAGGTCCCGTCTACGGCTGGCTGTCGCAGAGCCTTGGGTTGTCAGATAGGCAGATTGCACAAGTTGTAAAAAACACCCAGCTGGCAACGTCCATCCTCCAGGACAATTGTTCAAATGGCGATTTGATGTTCGACTTGGATCCTGTCGCATTCTTTTTGAGAAACGGCACCGAGGTAGAGGCTGTGGACTGTTATGAACCGTAGGTGGTCTGCTCTTATTGCGGTGTTCATTTGGACCGCTCTGCTAACCTGCAAAGCGGCGGCATTGGATGTCATCGTCATATCGGATCTGAACGGAAGCTATGGCTCGGTAAAATACGATGCGCGCGTCGACAAGGCGATTAAGCGGATAATCGAAATTAATCCCGATCTGGTGATTTCGACGGGCGATATGGTCGCGGGACAACGAATTCCCAATTTGTCAGACAAACAGGTCAGGGAGATGTGGAAGGCGTTTCACAAGGCCGTATCAGATCCTTTAGCGGCTGCCGGAATTCCATTTGCAGTCACGCCTGGAAACCATGATGCCTCCGCCTACCGAGGGTTCGAGCGTGAAAGAAAAATATACGCAGAGGAATGGGCACCAAGAAAGCCAGATGTCGATTTCCTGGTTTCGGATGACTACCCGTTCTTCTATGCGTTTGAGATGCAGGGTGTAACGTTTGCATCTTTGGACGCTACGACCCTTGGGCCTCTATCCGGCGACCAACAAGACCGAGTTGAGGAGCTGGGGGCCAATGGAGACCCGATTGTCACTTTCAGTCACCTCCCTCTTTGGCCTTTCGCGATCCAGCGTGAACGCGAAATCATCGGTGACCCAACACTTGAAAAAATCTACCTGGAAAGCGGTGTCGTTCTGCATTTGTCAGGGCACCATCATGCCTTCTATCCAGGTTGGAAAGACGGCGTGGCTTACGTCTCTCAAGCTTGTTTGGGAGGTGGCCCGCGACGGCTTATCGGCTCAAAAGCCAGATCACCTCACAGCTTCACTCATGTTACGTTCCAGTTGAATGGAGAGTTTGAGATAGCAGTATATCGAGGGCCTGATTTCGAAAGGTCGGTGGACTTCAAGTCGCTTCCGAAAGAAATAAGATCCCCCAATGCCGTGTTGAAACGATTGGACCTTGTTAAATGACTAGAAGTTGAGTTTCAGCTCAACTTTTTCAGGCACCAAATCGTTTATCATCTCTTCGATCCGGGCTTCCGAAAGTCCACCCGAGGTGATGAAAAGCAAAGAAACGCGAGATTTGCCCGGAACGTGGTGTTTTCTGACTAGCTTCCAGCCAGCGTCTGCGGCCATGGTTTCAATGGCTCCGCTGACTTTCAATGAGTGCTCTTCGTCTGAAGCCTTGAGCGAAATCTCCACGCCCTTGTTTCGCCCACCGAGCCAAATGAAACACCAACATACAACCGCCACCAGTGTGGCCATCAAGGGTAAGCCCAGCCCTACCGCCAGCCCAAGCACGGTGACTATAATCATTTCCACCGTGTCGACCGGGTCATCCATATTTGATCGGAACCTTAACAGAGCTCCTATTCCAAAAATCACGAACCCGATCATCGATCCGTGCTGTACGACCAAAAACCCAACCGCCATGCCAACAAGCGCGTATAGGAAGAACAGTCGCGGCATGACGATATCGCTGACACTTCTGCGGGCTCTCCGCCTCACAGGGTGATAAACGATCAGTCCAGTCAATATGACTGTTACGATAACGTCGAGAGTAAAGAAATACAGTTCCTGTTTGCCCCGAAACTGTATCCAACGTCGTTCGATAAGTATTTCCGACTCCGAAGTACCGGCCAACAAGGTCGCGGGGTCGACTTGTGACACCGCAGCGCCTGGCAACAGCACCATCAATAGCACGGCCATAAGTGGGAACGTCTTGTTCAACTTAACTTCCCTCCTGCTTACTCTAGCAGATTACGTTCCGCCAAAGACAATTCTTGTCCAATTCAATCGCAACAGTCGGGATCAGGTAAAGAGATTACAATGCACTCTTCGGACATCGCATCCAGACTGTGATACGAACGCTGATACGGAGATGTGGTCCAAGCGCGAGAAGATCCAATGACAGAATACAAGCCACTTCGGTCGAAACTTGGGTTTTCACGGTGCTTCCCCAAGCTTGGAACACTAGCTTCTTTTGCAAGCGCGACTGTTTCATTTCTGGCATGGATCGAGCTCGCCCACGCCGAGAGTCCCGGTTTGACTCTCATCGACTCCTTCAAGGTGGCGGATAAATCGGAAGGCTTCTCGGAGCCTTCCGGATTGTCTCTGTCCAACGCGGAAGGCTTCTTATGGTCAGTAAGCGACGCTGAACCTAAACTGCACCTACTTGGAATCGACGGGGCATTAGGAAACTCATTCAAGCTGCCTTCATTGGCGGGATCAGATTTGGAGGGCGTCGCATCACGAAAAGATGGGTCTGTTTTAGTACTTCAGGAAACTGATCGATCAATTCTAGTCGTTCACCCGACTGACCCCATTCAACTAACTACAATCTCTCTCACATCTCTCAAAGGCTACTCGGACGCCGCTGAATTGCTCGTCGGTAACCCTTTGAACAAGGGACCTGAGGGCATCGCCGTCGACCCGGAATCCGGGCGGGTCTTCATTGGCATTGAGGGACAACCAAGGTTGTTAATGGTCGTATCACCAGAGCTAGATGAAATTGTTGAGATGATTCCTTTAGCCCGCGATGCAGGTTTTATCTCCGAGCGTGTAGATGATGATGAACTGGATTTGAGCGGCCTGGCATGGTCCCCGTCTTTACGTTCTCTTTGGATTGTGAGTGACAAAGGCCGTCAAATCTTCGTCTACAATCCAGAGTCCAAGTCCATAAAGTCTATCAGTTTGACGTTCACAGAAGATGGAAAACAAAAAGAAGTTAAACATCCCGAAGGGATCGCCCTCGATGAGACCAGAGGGCTTCTCTATATCCTGACAGACGACGCCAAGAAATCGCGGCTTTATGTTTTTAATATCCCCAAATTTTGATCGCTAGAGAATGACGCTCACATTGCCACGATAGCTTCCGCAAGTTGTTGCAGCTAACTTACCACTCCTCTTCGTTGCTCCACCCTAATCAGAACCGAACACTTAAGTTTGCACCGAGGCCATGCTCTTGGCCGTTGGAACGAACTGAGTAACCATACCCTGCCGTTAGTCTTGCCAGATCAGAAATCTGATAGCCCAGTCCAAGCCCAAGAACGAAACCATTGGCGCCTCGGTTTTGTCCGACTTGCGTGAATGTCCCAAATATCGGGCTGGTGACAGTGATTTCGTGTTCACTGTCTTTGTTGGCAAAAAAATCATACTCGTAACGAGCAAAGGCGATTGGGGTTAGCACACCATTCTCTGTCAAGAAATCCCGCTGGTAGTCAATTCCAATAGAAGCGACCAGCGATTCTGCGTTCGCTTTTTCAATCGAGTAATTGAAATCACTACCGCCAGTCTCTGTGCCTGAACCTTGTTGGATACGCCCGTAGTTCAATCCGAAAACCGTAGAAACCCTTGCACCGCTCTCCAGGTTAAACAACTTCCGTGCCTGGATACCGGCGTGGATTCCCTCTTGGTCCAAATCCGATTTAGCCTCGCCCCCCGTAAAGCCATCAACAGAAGGGTTGTTCCGCTTGGCATCAGTTTCACCGAACATGTAACCGATCAGTCCGGAGAACTCCCAAGTTCCGGTTGTTGTACGCCCATACACGCCCACATGATAGCTGTCGGTCGAAAAGTCCTGATCGACTTGATCGTGTTCATCCATGGAGGATGTCCCAAAACCTGCGTACACGCCGACCACACCTCTATCGGTGCTTGCGACATCCGCTCCGACCAAAATCGTGCCCAGCGAATAGTCGAATGTCCCAAGGCCATTGCTTCCATCAACGTCCCCGCTCACATAGGCCGTGTCGATCCACCAGCGCCGATCAGAGCAGTCAATTGCGCCACTCGGGCTCTGGGCCGTGTCGATTTCGCCTGCTGCAACGGGTTGATCCGCATTGCTGAAGCCAACCGCTTGATACTTGCGGCAGTCAGCGTGGCTCAGCACAGTGTTGGTTATCAGGTCAAGTTGCTCAAGCCCAACGGTCAAATTGGAGGAATAGGGTTCTGCGTGCACACGGTTAAACCCAGCCAAGCCTGAATTGGTAAGCGTGTTAACGGTGTTGCCCAAGGTTGAGCCATTGGTCAGATTAGTTCCAGGTGACGTGTTTGTAGTGTTGGCCACCGCACCAGCAAGGTTGCTTGCATTGGGAGATCCAACAACTGATGGATGTTGTGGCAAACTCGAGACGGAGAGGGTCGAAAACGCTAAGTCGATTCTACCGTCCGCGGTTGGCGTGTTTGAGATACTCAGACTGGATAGGGCGGGCAGAGATCCTCCGGCAACAAGAGTTGGGGAGTTTCCATCGAAACTCGAGGCTTGAAAAACCGTGTAGTCGTTGCCAGCAGCATAGTCCTGCGCAGTCAGGCCGGGACGAACGGCTTCGACTTGTATGGTGGCGCGGTTAATCCCTGTCACGGGCCCGCTGGATGACACCAAGTCAGCTTTCTGACCGGCCGTCGGATCGACTTCGCTTAAAAGTCTTGACCCAGTTTCAAAAGCGATTCCGCCACTATTGTTGAGCGTACCAATTGAAAAGCCCGGCGAAAGCACCCCTCCGTTCTTAACTGTGAAGTTGAATGCGTTCACGGTTCCCGTTCCGGCAAGCGTGCCAAAATTCTCAAAGTTTACGGTGTTCAAACTGCTTGCGGCATCAAGCCGAACAGTCGTGCCTGCGGCTATCGTCATGTCACTAGTTGAAGAAATCGAACTATTCGTCAGTGTGAAATCAGAAGCTTCAGCAACCCGGGTTTGGATATAGTACGCCCCGAAAACCACTTCGGTAGCCCCCATAACAGTCAGGTTGTCGTAGGTTAACGGTCGGTCTGACTGGAAGTAAACTTCAGTGGGGTCGATATTCGCGCCGTTGAACGGAACAAACGTCATTGATCTGCCGGAACCAATCGAAGTTCCAATGAGGTTCACTCTGAGCTTCCCGTTGATGTTTGTTGCCAACGCTTCCCGGGATACAAAGTCTCCGCTGCCTGCCGCGACATCAACATTCAGAAGAGTTAAAACTGAAGCATTGCTTGGAACGGTATTTTGGCCAGGAACATACAACTCAATTTCACCTGAGGACGTGATAGAGGAGTTACCAATTGTAAGTCCTGTTATGGGTCCGTTTGGGATCGGCAGACACGTGCGTTCCGTCGCTGAGATTGTTTGATTAACGCGAGTGCTTTCAGATCCAGAAGCGTACTCTATCCGGGGAGAACCTAATTCCACGCAGGCCTGTGAGCTTTGGGCTTGTACTTTGGTTGGCGACATCAAATAAGCCAAGATTAAGAATGAGATATTCGCCAGAGTGATGCGCTGAGCAATTCGACTTAGTGGGAACGGCCTATTGTTTGTCACCAACTTTCTCCTCTCGCGGTACAAGCGAAGCTACCTCAACTTAGGACTTGAAAAACAAAGTTTATCTTTTTGGATTTTTTGTTGTGGCATATGAGCAAGCTCACAACACGGGAAGGTCTGCGCAATGCAGACCTGCTCATGCATTTACTGCGAGGCAAGACAAGCCGGGTTTTACATTCCGACCAAATCCACCTTTGCGTAGAAGTGTCCGTCATCAGAGGTTTTGGGCCAGTTGGCGGTCTGACCTAAGAGAGGATCTGGCTCATCCGGTTCGCGTGATT
>NZ_JBXWQD010000022.1:0-4133 GCF_059612205.1 Ruegeria sp. CDSA089
CGACCTTCAGGTTATGAGCCTGACGAGCTACCGGGCTGCTCCATCCCGCGTCAGAGTCAGATTTGTTTTCATCGTGTTAGAGAGAATTGGGCTTTTTCTAGGTTTGGCGGTGACCTACTCTCCCGGGGCTTAAGCCCAAGTACCATTGGCGCGGCAGTGCTTAACTTCCGGGTTCGGGATGGGACCGGGTGTTTCACTTGCGCTATGACCACCAAACCGAGGAAAAGCCCTCGGTCGACTTTCTTGCTGTGCAAGAAAGCGACCATGCGGGAGGCAGCTTCTTTTGTTTACAAAAGGCGCGTTCCCGCACGGTTGTTATGCCAATCAACAGTGTCGCTTGGTGCGACACAGCCATCCATGTTTTACTGAGGTGTATGTTTTTGATTTGTCTTTCCATTACTGGATCAAATCAAGCCTATCGGGCGATTAGTACCGGTCAACTGAACGCATTACTGCGCTTACATCTCCGGCCTATTGACGTGGTGGTCTTCCACGGCCCTCAGGGAGACCTTGTTTTGAGGGGGGCTTCCCGCTTAGATGCCTTCAGCGGTTATCCTGTCCGATCATAGCTACCCAGCACTGCCGTTGGCACGACAACTGGTCCACCAGTGGATCGTTCACCCCGGTCCTCTCGTACTAGGGGCAACTCCTCTCAAGTCTCCTACACCCACGGCAGATAGGGACCGAACTGTCTCACGACGTTCTAAACCCAGCTCACGTACCTCTTTAAACGGCGAACAGCCGTACCCTTGGGACCTGCTCCAGCCCCAGGATGAGATGAGCCGACATCGAGGTGCCAAACACTGCCGTCGATATGGACTCTTGGGCAGTATCAGCCTGTTATCCCCGGCGTACCTTTTATCCGTTGAGCGATGGCCCTTCCACTCGGGACCACCGGATCACTATGGCCGTCTTTCGACTCTGCTCGACTTGTCAGTCTTGCAGTCAGGCTGGCTTCTGCCATTGCACTCAACGAGCGATTTCCGACCGCTCTGAGCCAACCTTCGCGCGCCTCCGTTACGCTTTAGGAGGCGACCGCCCCAGTCAAACTACCCGCCACGCAGGGTCCCGGATCCGGATAACGGACCGCGGTTAGACATCAAGAGTGCGAAGGGTGGTATCTCAAGGGAGGCTCCACAGGTACTTGCGTTCCTGCTTCAAAGCCTACCACCTATCCTGCACATCACAATCCTGATGCCAGTGCGAAGCTGTAGTAAAGGTGCACGGGGTCTTTCCGTCTAACCGCGGGAAGCCTGCATCTTGACAGGCAATTCAATTTCGCTGAGTCGATGTTGGAGACAGCGGGGAAGTCGTTACGCCATTCGTGCAGGTCGGAACTTACCCGACAAGGAATTTCGCTACCTTAGGACCGTTATAGTTACGGCCGCCGTTTACCTGGGCTTCAATTCAAGGCTCTCACCTCTCCTTTTAACCTTCAGGCACCGGGCAGGCGTCAGACCCTATACGTCGTCTTGCGACTTCGCAGAGCCCTGTGTTTTTAATAAACAGTCGCCACCCCCTGGTTTGTGCCCCCAGCCCCTAGTTGCCTAGGAACCGGGCCTCCTTCTCGCGAACTTACGGAGGTATTTTGCCGAGTTCCTTCAACATCGTTCTCTCAAGCGCCTTGGTATGCTCTACCAGTCCACCTGTGTCGGTTTAGGGTACGGTCTGATGGAGGGCTATTTCCAGGAACCACTCAGCAGCCCAATCAATCCGATAAGATTGAACTACACCTGTGATCCGTCACATCCTCCTGGCCTAGGAATATTAACCTAGTTCCCATCGCCTACGCCTTTCGGCCTCGGCTTAGGGGCCGGCTTACCCTGCTCAGATTAGCTTTAAGCAGGAACCCTTGGACTTTCGGCGAGAGTGTCTCTCACACTCTTTGTCGCTACTCATGTCATCATTCTCACTAGTGATCTCTCCACGGGATCGCTCACGCGCCCGCTTCATCGAAAGCCTCTCTCCTCCAATCTGCCCGAAGGCATGAAGGAGGAATGAGACTATGTCACACTACGCTCTGCTACCGATGCTTACGCATCCCTAGACTTCGGCTCATGGCTTGAGCCCCGTTACATCTTCGCCGCAGGACAACTTATTTAGACCAGTGAGCTGTTACGCTATCTTTAAAGGATGGCTGCTTCTAAGCCAACCTCCTGGTTGTTTTGGTCGTCCCACCTGCTTTCCCACTTAGCCATGAATTGGGGGCCTTAGTCGTAGGTCAGGGTTGTTTCCCTCTCCACTACGGACGTTAGCATCCGCAGTGTGTCTGCCATCTAGTACTCCCGGGTATTCGGAGTTTGGTTAGGATCAGTAAGCCTGTGGGGCCCCATTACCCATCCAGTGCTCTACCCCCCGGGGTATTCGGATGACGCTCTACCTAAATAGATTTCGCAGAGAACCAGCTATCTCCGAGTTTGATTGGCCTTTCACCCCTAGGCACAGCTCATCCCGATCCTTTTCAACGGATGTGGGTTCGGTCCTCCAGTAAGTGTTACCTTACCTTCAACCTGGCCATGCCTAGATCACTCGGTTTCGGGTCTGATCCCACGAACTCATGCGCCCTATTAAGACTCGCTTTCGCTACGCCTACACCTAACGGCTTAAGCTTGCTCGTAAGACCAAGTCGATGACCCATTATACAAAAGGTACGCCGTCAGATCTCGAGGATCCTCCGACTGATTGTAGGCGTTCGGTTTCAGGTACTGTTTCACTCCCCTCGTCGGGGTGCTTTTCACCTTTCCCTCACGGTACTGGTTCGCTATCGGTCAGCAAGGAGTACTTAGCCTTCGAAGGTGGTCCTCCGATCTTCAGACAGAATTTCACGTGTTCCGCCCTACTTAATACGTCCATCAAAGCTTCCTATACGGGGCTGTCACCCGCTATGGCCACGCTTCCCAACGTGTTCTAGTCACTTATCTGGCTCGGCTGGTCCCCGTTCGCTCGCCGCTACTAGGGGAGTATCAATTGATTTCCTTTCCTCCGGGTACTTAGATGTTTCAGTTCCCCGGGTTTGCTCTTAAAACCCTATGTATTCAGGTCTTAAGTACCTGTTCATGCTCATTATTGATTAGCAAAACTAACAATAACAAACATTCAGGTGGGTTGCCCCATTCAGAGATCCATGGATCAAAGCTTATTCTCAGCTCCCCATGGCTTATCGCAGAGTATCACGTCTTTCATCGCCTCTTGCTGCCAAGGCATTCACCAAACGCCCTTCTCGCGCTTGATTTGATCCAGAAAAAGAAAGACACACGATAGTTGTGCTACCGCCTATTCGGCTACTTGAGCACGATGTCTGCTACGAACTTCGTTCTTCGCAGACTATGTATCAATCGAGACCGCCCAGCTGGTAACTAAAGGCAGTCATTCTTCTGAACCAAAAACATACATTTCCCGCCCCCGCCACTTGGACGAGGACAAATGAGCAACCCCATATGGTCTCTCAGCCGTGCAGCTGATCAACGCAGGTCGCTCGGGTTAGTATATTAGACTTGGACAACTCTGTTCGTTTCGATCGGGATACGCAGACAGGGCCGGCTAGACCCAAACTGCGCCTTCTGCCAAATGGCAGAAACGACCGAGATCAGTGCCTCACTCGGCACGATCAAACAGTGTTGATTGATTTCTCTCTATACGATGTCAATGCTTCCGAAGAAGCGACGTCCGATTGGACGGCTAAACACTCAAATCAGTGCTTAACGGTCAAATCGAAGGAAAGTGGTGGGTCGAGGAGGACTTGAACCTCCGACCTCACGCTTATCAGGCGTGCGCTCTAACCACCTGAGCTACCGACCCACTTTTATAGGGGCCGACTGCAAGTCGCTCTCATTGCTTTTGCAAGCAAAAGCAACTGCCGCGACAACGCCCTTTGCTTTGCAAAAGGCTTGGTGGAGCCTAGGAGGATCGAACTCCTGACCTCCTGAATGCAAATCAGGCGCTCTCCCAGCTGAGCTAAGGCCCCTTGCCGGACCTCACGCCATTCGCAAGATCCTGATTTTCTGAAGAGATATGAGGACGGCTCGGTCCATGAGTTTGATCAACTTTGTTTGTTGATCTTCTGCTAAGTGTTCCACGATCAAGAGCAAGCTCTGTGATGCTAGGAACATCCTTAGAAAGGAGGTGATCCAGCC
>NZ_JBXWQD010000023.1:0-3837 GCF_059612205.1 Ruegeria sp. CDSA089
TCGATGACTGTGAACGGCGTAGCTGTGAGCGGTGAAGTTGAGGGTCGGACGTTATTGTCTGGATTTTTGCGTGATCATTTGGGGATGACAGGGACGCATGTTGGGTGTGACACGGCGCAATGTGGTGCGTGTGTTGTGCATGTTGATGGCCAGGCTGTGAAGTCTTGCAACATGCTTGCGCTTGAGGCGGACGGGTCTGAGGTTGGCACGATTGAAGGTCAGGCGACTGCGGATGGGTCTTTGAACGTGATCCAGCAGGCGTTTCAGGATCATCACGGTCTTCAGTGCGGGTTCTGCACGCCGGGGATGGTGATGAGTGCGGCGGCCTTGCTGAAGGACAATCCGCGTCCGACCGAGGCCGAGATCCGGCATTATCTGGAAGGCAACCTGTGCCGGTGCACGGGCTATCATAACATCGTCAAGGCGATCATGGCCGCATCGGGTCAGGACGTGAGCAACATCGCTGCCGAATAGGGCGGCGGGCAAGAATTTTCGTCGAAAATTCTTTTCCAGGGAGGAGATCAAGCAATGCCCAAAGACAGTGGCATCGGAGCCAGTTCCAAGCGGCGCGAGGACGTGCGCTTTCTGACCGGAGCGGGCAATTATACCGACGACATCAACGTGGCCGGACAGGCCTATGTGTATTTCCTGCGCTCGGATATCGCGCATGGCCGGATCACCAGCATCGACACTTCGGCGGCCGAGGCCATGCCCGGTGTGGTCAAGGTGTTCACCGGCAAGGATTTCGAAGGCGTAGGCGGCATTCCCTGCGGCTGGGAGGTGACCGACAAGCATGGCGCGCCCATGCAGGAACCGGCGCACCCCATTCTGGCACAGGGTAAAGTGCGCCATGTGGGTGATCCGATTGCAGCCGTGGTGGCCGACAGTCTGGAACAGGCGCGGGATGCGGCCGAGGCGATCGATCTGGATATCGAAGAACTGCCCGCCGTGATCGACATGAAGGCCGCCGCCCAGGAGGGCGCGACACTGGTCCATGACGATCTGAAGAACAACATCTGCTATGACTGGCAGCTGGGTGAGGCGGATGACGCTAAGGTCAATGAGGTCTTTGCCAATGCGGCCCATGTGACCACGCTGGATCTGGTGAACAACCGTCTGGTTGCCAACCCGATGGAGCCGCGCGTGGCGGTGGCGGAATACAGCCGCGGGACCGAGGAGTATACGCTCTATACCACCTCGCAGAACCCGCATGTGATCCGTCTGCTGATGTGCGCCTTTGTGCTGGGCCTGCCCGAGCATAAGGTCCGCGTGGTGGCCCCGGATGTGGGCGGTGGTTTTGGCACCAAGATCTTCCACTATGCGGAAGAGGCATTTGTGACCTTTGCGGCCAAGGCCTGCAACCGGCCTGTGAAGTGGTCGGCCAGCCGGTCCGAGGCGTTCATGTCCGATGCTCATGGCCGCGACCATGTCAGCACGATCGAGTTGGCGCTGGATGCGGACAATAACTTTGTCGGTCTGCGCACCAACACCTATGCGAACCTTGGCGCCTATCTGTCGACTTTCTCAAGTTCCGTGCCCACATGGCTGCACGGCACGCTGATGGCGGGCAATTACAAGACGCCGGTCATTCAGGTGAACGTGAAGGCAATGTTCACCAACACGGTGCCGGTGGATGCCTATCGCGGTGCAGGCCGGCCCGAGGCGACCTATCAGCTGGAGCGCGTCGTCGACAAAGCCGCGCGCGAGTTGGGGGTCGATCCCATTGCGCTGCGCCGTCAGAACTTCATCACCCAGTTCCCCTATGATACGCCGGTCGCTCTGACCTATGACACCGGGGATTACAACGGGACCATGGACAAGCTTGAGGCCGCCGCCGATCTGGCAGGCTTTGCCGCGCGGCGCGCGCAAAGCGAGGCCAAGGGCAAGCTGCGCGGTCTGGGCATCAACTGCTATATCGAGGCCTGTGGCATTGCGCCCTCGAACATCGTTGGCATGCTGGGCGCGCGCGCGGGTCTGTATGACGCGGCGACCGTGCGGGTGAATGCCACCGGCTCGATCAGTGTCATGGTGGGGGCACACAGCCATGGGCAAGGGCATGAGACCGCCTTCCCGCAGGTTGTGGCCGACATGATCGGCATCGATGAATCGATGGTCGAGATCGTGCATGGCGACACCTCGAAGATCCCGTTTGGCATGGGCACCTATGGCTCGCGCTCGCTGGCGGTTTGCGGCTCGGCCATGGTCAAGGCCACCGAGAAGGTGATCGACAAGGCCAAGAAGATCGCCGCTCACCTGCTGGAGGCGTCGGAGGCTGATATTGAGCTGAAGGATGGTCAGTTCAGCGTGGCGGGCACCGATAAATCGGTGGCCTGGGGCGATGTGACCCTGACGGCCTATGTGCCGCATAACTACCCGCTGGAGGTCGAGCCGGGGCTGGAGGAGACCGCGTTTTACGACCCGGCCAACTTTACCTTCCCCTCGGGCGCCTATGCCTGCGAGGTCGAACTGGACCCCGAGACCGGCAAGGTCAGCATCGAGGCCTTCACCGCCGCCGATGACTTTGGCAATATCGTCAACCCGATGATCGTGGATGGTCAGGTGCATGGCGGTATCGGTCAGGGTATCGGTCAGGCTCTGCTGGAGAACTGCGCCTATGACGAGAATGGCCAGCTGCTGAGCGCGTCCTTCATGGATTACGCCATGCCGCGCGCCGATGATGTGCCCTTCTACGGCGTGGATCATTCCAGCCAGACGCCATGCACGCATAACCCGCTGGGTGTGAAGGGCTGTGGTGAGGCTGGGGCCATTGGCTCGCCGCCGGCTGTGGTCAATGCGGTTCTGGATGCGATGAACTCGGGCGGCAAAGCGGTGGATCACATCGACATGCCGGTCAGCCCGTCGCGCGTCTGGGCGGCGATGAACAGCTGAGTTGAGAGGGTGGACCGGGGGCCAGCCCCCGGACCCCCGAGGTATTTTTGAACAGAAGAAGGGCGGGGCGTGCCGTGTCCTGATTTTGGAAAGGAAAAGCGGAATGTATAATTTCGAGTTTGAGAAGCCCTCGACCATCGCCGATGCGGTGACTGCGTTGGGGGCTGAGGATGCGCAGGCGTTGGGGGGTGGTCAGACGCTGATACCGACGTTGAAGCAGCGGTTGGCGGCGCCCTCGGCGCTGGTGTCGCTGAGCGGGATTGCCGAGATGCAAGGGGTTTGCATCGAGGATGATGGCTCGGTCGCTATCGGTGGGGCGACGACCCACGCCACGGTGGCGCGCGAGGCGGTGGCAAGCTATCCGGCGCTGGCAGCATTGGCGGGGCAAATCGGGGATCCGGCAGTGCGCAATCGCGGCACCATTGGTGGCTCGGTGGCCAATAACGATCCGGCGGCCTGTTATCCGGCGGGTGTGTTGGGCTCGGGCGCAACTATTGTGACCAATGCGCGGCAGATCGCGGCGGATGATTTCTTTCAGGGCATGTTCACCACGGCGCTGGACGAGGGTGAGATCATCACATCCATCCGCTTCCCGGTACCGCAGGCGGCGAGCTATCAGAAGTTCCTGCAGCCGGCCTCGCGCTTTGCGTTGGTGGGTGTCTATCTGGCGCGGTTTGCGGATGGTGTCCGCGTGGCCGTGACCGGTGCCAGCGAGGACGGCGTGTTCCGCTGGTCCGAGGCTGAGGAAGCCCTGACCAAAGAGTTCCGCGCCGACGCGTTGATGGGTCTCAAGGTGAACTCGATGAACATGATTGGCGATCTGCATGGCAGTAAAGACTACCGCGCACATCTGGTCAGCGTCATGACCAAACGCGCCGTACAAGCCTGCGCGTAACCGCCTAGACAAACGAACCCAAAAGCCCCGCAACAAAAGCGGGGCTTTTTTAT
>NZ_JBXWQD010000024.1:0-2630 GCF_059612205.1 Ruegeria sp. CDSA089
TTAGCGGTTACGATGAGCCAGAAACCCTCTCTTATCAAATCAACCTAAACTGTCCCATTGGCGCTGACGTCAGACAGGGCGAAGTGTTATGCGCAAACCTACAAATCTGTAGGGGCGCTCATAACGCTGCATCCCCGCCATTGATTTTACTCACAAAAATTGAAGACATTCGCCCAAAATATTGCGCGCCATTTGCGCATAAGTTTGCACGATTTGCCCATAACAATGCGCTGTTCGAGAAACGCGTTCAATTGATGGTAGTCACCGCACATCTTCTTCAACTAAAACCGGGCGCCTCTCAATCAAAAGTGCATTCTGATTGGAAATATTCAACCCTGATCATAGGGAAGCAGTTCATTCGTAGGCTTGTGTTAGATCCCGGCTTCAAAAAAGGATATTGCCGTAACCGCGAGGTGAGCGCGTCCAAATCGGCGCGCTCACTCTATTTTGTATTGCCTGTCACTACGGAGGCTAGAGCGATGTATTACTCTGCGGCAACCGCTTCCTCTGCTAGTGCCGGGTAATCGGTGTACCCTTTTTCATTGCCGCCGTAGAGGGTAGTTGGATCGAGCTCATTCAGAGCGGCGCCTTTCTCCAACCGGTTGACAAGATCAGGGTTGGAAATAAACGGCCGGCCAAAGGCCACCAGATCGACGGCTCCGGTTTCAACCGCTTCAACCGCCATTTCCAGGTCATAAGCGTTGTTGCCCATTTTCGCACCGTCAAACAATTCATAGAGCGCCTTCAGATCGCCACCTTCCGGAATATCGCGCGGGCCGCCAGTCTGTCCCTCCACGAGATGGAGATAGGCCAGCCCATAGCCATTCAACAATTTGACCGCATGGGTGAATGTCGCCTGCGGGTCACTGTCGGAGATGTTGTTGGCGTCCGAGAATGGGCTGAGGCGCACACCAACGCGGTCGGCGCCCCAGACATCGACAACCACGTCCATAACCTCTTTCAGGAACCGTGCTCTATTCTCGACAGGACCGCCGTATTCGTCTTCACGCCTGTTGGATTCGTCCCGCAGGAATTGATCGATAAGGTATCCGTTGGCTGCGTGGACCTCGACACCGTCGAAACCGGCCTCTTTGGCGTTTTCCGCGGCCCTCCGGTAGTCCGCAACGATGCCAGCAATTTCTTCGATGGCCAGAGCCCGCGGTTCAGATGTTTCAACAAACTGCTCACCATCAAACGTCTTGGCCTTAGCTCCAATTGCGGATGGTGCAACAGGGGCGCCACCATCCTGCTGCAAGCTGTAATGCGAAATCCGGCCCACATGCCAAAGCTGGATTACAATCTTCCCGTCCTTGGCATGGACGGCCTCAGTCACTTTTTTCCAGCCGTCGATCTGCGCTTCGGAATAAATGCCGGGCGTCCAGGCATAGCCCTTGCCTTGGGGCGAGATTTGCGAAGCCTCCGTGATGATCAGACCTGCACCCGCCCGCTGGGCGTAGTACTTGGCCTGCAATTCATGGACACTGTCATCCTCGGCTCTTGCCCGGTTGCGGGTCAATGGCGCCATGACAACGCGGTTTTTCAGCTCGATTGCACCAGCTTTGATGCCGGAGAACAGTTTTTCATCAGCCATTGCTGCTTCCTTCTTTGGTAAACTTCGTTCAGATATTATTGGACCAATCAGTCCAATAATAGGGTCACTGTCTCATGATTGAGTTTGTTTTAGGTTTCATTTCCTTATGGTGGCGGGAGGCCTTATGGCGAAATCACCAACCGGGCTTGTTTCAGGGTTTGCGATATCTGCTCAGCGGGAACGCCCGCCTTGCGCAAGGCTAGTGTTCCGATTGCAAGGGACGCAAAGGCGCGTGCCTTGTTGAGGGCCTGTCCCGGATCCGAAGGCTCAAGCGCTCTCGCAATAATCTCGTCAATTTTCTCCAAATGCTGCCGCCCGAGAGCCGCCACTTCATCATCATGAGGAGCAAGTTCCGTCAGGCAGTTGATAAGCATGCAGCCATCACGGCCGCCTTGCGGGTTCGCCAAAGCTTCCATTATCGCACCAACAGGGTCATCTCCGCCTGCATCAGCAACGTCACGCAGCTCTTTCAAACCACGCCTTGAATAGTGGCTGAGGGCTTTGTGAAACAAAGCCTGCTTGTTGCCGAACGCACCATAGAAGCTAGACCGACTCAAACCCATGGCCTTGGTCAGATCGTCCAGGGACGCGGTCTCGTAGCCCTTGTGCCAAAATACGCACAAGGCTTTTTCCAATGCCTCAGCTTCGTCAAAGGCACGAGGTCTACCTGGACCTGCGGATGGCTTGATGTCGCCATTTGGGAGAGTTTCTTTGCTCATGCGGATGATTTGGAATGATTGGTCCAGAAATTCAAGGTGGCGGTAGGAAATTTTTGGAATGGTCAGTCCGTATTGTGACCAGAGAAAGGAATTTAGGTCGGTAGAAATACAAAATCTCCCCATCCCGCTTGGTGTCACGCTAATCTTAGGATCAGGACTGTTTGTCTTTTTGCGAGAGTGTCAAACGAGGAGGATCGTGATCGTAAAAAAGAGAGCCCGCGCTTGGTACTAGTTTCCAACACTGTGAGCAGCCTCATCTGACTGGTCCAAATTGATTGTTAGTGCATCATCGGCGTGTGATCCATCGGGACGATGGTTTC
>NZ_JBXWQD010000025.1:0-2419 GCF_059612205.1 Ruegeria sp. CDSA089
GGTCACAATGCGCCTTCGTCGCCCAGGAACTCGATACCAGCTGTCGTGCCATCACTGTAAGCAATGCAATTCCAAGGAGCACGATCCTCGCCAACGCCTACAGTGACCTGTGTTCCTGCCTCGCTAAACGCGGATGAGAGCACCACGACTTGCGAATTGTTCGTTGTGCTGGCTACATCTCGCAAACACGCCTGCTGAGCCGGCGTGAGGTCGGCGGACGCGCTTGATGTACTCGTATCGTCGCAGGCTGCAAGCAATGCGAAACAAGTTGCGCCTGCAACCATCACCATCTTGCTGGACATTTTCTTCTCCCTCTTGTTCCCTTGAAAATAATGAAATTGGATGTGCTTTTTTGAATCTCTCGCGTCTGGGCAGCCAATGGGACATGCCTTGATCTTGTGACTACCTTGCCCAAAACCCGCCGCTTGCCGGCTTTGTCGGCGGATCGATATTTTGTTGACTACCGAGATAGCCAACAACGTGTGATGGCCGAATGATGGCCCTGGCAAAAGCTAGAGCGAGCTTTGGAGAGAGGGTTCTTATTTTGAGTCTGAGCATCGCGTCCTCCTAAGCACGATCACTTTAGAAAGTCTTCCAACCGCCAGCACTCACTCTAGCGGCTGGAAGGGCCCGGCAACGCGAGCAACAACGACAACAACGGAGGTAAAATGAAAGTTGTGTCGAATTCGCATGTTTGAATCTATTTTTTAATAAATCAACATTTTTTCCGCGCGTAAACTTCTTTACGCTCTCGTACGATAGGCCTCTGCCTTCAAACAAAAAGGTTCGTGGGCGCATCCTTAGGGTCGCGTGAGTTCTTCTGAGCGGCGAAGCGTTTTTCGGCGCACAGAAAGTCAATAAAGGAGTGAAAAATGGGATTTGGTGAAGCCGTTAAAACGTGTTTTTCGAAATACTTCCAGTTTT
Source organism: Ruegeria sp. CDSA089 (assembly GCF_059612205.1). NCBI lineage: Bacteria > Pseudomonadati > Pseudomonadota > Alphaproteobacteria > Rhodobacterales > Roseobacteraceae > Ruegeria > Ruegeria sp. CDSA089. The sequence goes on from NZ_JBXWQD010000025.1 coordinate 925, forward strand.
CCGGTCGGGCTTTACGCTCAGAATACTGGTGGTTCTTCTTGTTTGTGGTTCTCGTGAGTGCCGCTTTAGCCATGTTGGATTCGGTCCTTTTTGGAACCAACCCCGAAACGGGCCAAGGCTCTCAGGTTCTGTCCTCCGTTTTTCAACTGGCCGTCATTATACCCATGCTCGCCGTCGGTTGGAGAAGGCTGCACGATACAGGGCGACCTGGCTGGTACTTGCTGTTGCCGATGGCGCTCAGCATTACAACGCTTTTTGTTTTGCTGGGTGGGGTGGCGTTCTTTTCGGTATTGGAGCAAGGGACCGAAAATCCCGATGCATTGCGAGGACCTGCGGCAGTTTTGGGTGTGACCGGTATCGTTGTTGTCTCAATCCTTCAGTTCGTTCTGTCCATTCTGATGATCTGGTGGCTGACACGACCTTCCCAAGAAGGCGCAAACGAATACGGCGAATCTGTTTCCTGATTTGGCTGTCCGGGCAATTGGCTGGAACTTCTGCTGGACGACAGTGCGAACCGTAACTCAATGGAGAGAAAAAAATGAGCTGCAAAACCATTTCCATTGGAATGCTACTGATGGCAGTGGCGACCACAGCATCAGCGGAGTGGTCTTTCAGCTCCGGGCCCAACCCGAATGCGTTTATTCAGACAGGAAACATGACGCTGGAACTTCAGTGTAACCGTATTCGCTTTGCTCCGGCTGGATTCGAGGACAGCCAGGACATTGCGGACAAGCAGGGGCTTTCCATTCGTTTCTTGAAGAACGGCACCACCGAAGTTGGAGCATTTCAGGTTGGCGCAGAAAACGCTGCCGTGCAGATCGTCGACAACTATCCCGTCGAGGTCAGTTTCAATAGTCAGCCGGACTATGGTTTTGTTCTGGACCAGCTTGCGGCCAATGCATCGGTTAATCTGTCGATGATTGATCAAGATGTCAGCTACGGAATTTTTGACTTGAAAGGTTCCAGCGCAGCAATTCGATCCCTTCGTTCTGCGTGCAACTCGAATGTTAGCCAGGAGGCCTCCTACGAAGCGCCTGAAGGCATCGTCTATTGTGGTGGAGGAGCGATAGAGCGCGTGATCGAGCCCGTAATTTTGGACAATCCGGACGGAGAGTGGGACGCGCGAGTAGCGGTCAATGGCGAGTCGATCAGAGCCATGACTGCCTACAGTTACTTCGGAAATTCTGAGCCGCCGACCGGATTTGTCGTCGCCCTCCTTGGGGAAGACAGGTCCGAGTTTTTGATTTTTAGCGAAGGCTCGGCAAACTGGCTGGAGTACGGGGACTATAGGTATGATCAATGTAACTGACGCAACCCTCCAACCTGCTTCCCAAAAAGTGCGCCTGTTGAAAGGGCTGGCATCAGGGATTGTGCTGGTTTCGGGCCTATTTTGGACCTCACCAGCTGTCGCTGCTGATGTTTCACAACTTCCGCCCGGTTTTCAGGCGAAGGTTGATCTGGCGGCACAAGCCTGCGCGGAGTTCAACAACGGTCA
>NZ_JBXWQD010000027.1:0-1861 GCF_059612205.1 Ruegeria sp. CDSA089
TTGGCGACCGATATCGACGTTTATTTCAGGTGAATTTCACGGCCAAATTCGGTCGTTTTTTGCATCAGCAGGAAAAATGCACCTTAGAAGTCCATTTTAGCCATAAAAATATGGGGTTTCAGGCCACTTTTCGCCCCATGAATTCTTCCAGGGCACACTATAGAAGGAAAGAACACGATTATGCACCTGGTGCGTGCCCCCCATAAACGGTCTAATCAGCCGTCTCCTGATACGGGGTGCGTGGCTAAGCCAGGAGCATCAATGATGGGAGATAACCATCAATGGAAACCAATAATAATCCAGTTTCTGGAGCGGAGGTAACCGAGCAAGTTCAACGTCTAGCAAAGGCCTATGGCGATCAGATCGTTCGGAGGGACAACAAGTTCTTCGACGTGGAGAATCTGAGTGTTCCACTGTCGCGCAATGACGTGGAGCGGATGATCCTGAACCGGGTACGAGACGAGCATCCTGAAGTTCCACTGAGCAAAGACTTGGTCAAAGGTCTATTCAAGTTTCTGATCGAAGCACAGCATACCGACGTCGACCGGTCGTTTCAGGTCTGGAACGGAACGGCAATCTGTGAGGCCGGAAACCCGAACCGACTGATACGGTCGCGGGGTGCGGTCGCAGCCAACACGTGGGTCGAACCTGAATATCGCAAACTCAGGATCAATTCCGCTGAGCTTGGCATCATCGGACGGTTCTTCGATGAGTTCTTTCAACTTGAGCATGACCGTGAGCAGTTCCTGAACTGGCTGGCATGGAGCCTTCAGAACGAGGGAGAAAAGCCAGCTTGGGCTCCGTTCCTGTATTCGCGTGGAAGAGGTACTGGGAAAAGTACAACGGCACGCATTCTGACCGAACTCTTTGGCACTTCGAATACCGTCGTTCCAAATAACGTCAGCAAGCTAACGCAGCAGTTCAACGCCACGGTTCTGACAAGCAAACTTGTGGTGTGTGAGGAAACCCAAATCAAGCCGGGATCGCCGCAGGAAAACGCAATCAAGACCTTCATCACGGACCCTTACGTTCTGATAGAGCGGAAGGGGATTGAAGCTGAACGCGCAAAGCAGTCGTGCTGCTTCTTGTTCACCTCGAACATCTGGCCGTCATGGATCGGTGAGGATGAGCGGCGTTACCTCGTAATGGATGTGAACCATGACGGTCGATCAGGGGGCTCTCGTGCCAATGATTTTTCGAACCTTGTCGGTCAGGTTCATCAGTTCCTGGATGATCCGGCGAACGTGGCCAGTGTCTATAACGCCTTGATGCAGAGACAATTGTCGGAAGGATTCAGCGCCAAGAGCCTTAACATCGCCGACCATCAGACCCCAACCATGGAACGCCTGCACCAGACCAGCCGAGACACCATCGTTGATCGGTTGGAGGAAGAACTGAATGCTAGCGGGCTCGTCGCCTTGCCTGAAGCAGGAGTGGTTGCGTTCGTCCAGACGCTCCTCAAAGGAAACATCAACCAAACCAAGCACCTCATGGATGAGCTCGATTGGCGGAAGACAAAGGCCAAGTGGGGCGGCAAAGACTATCAACGCGCGGTCTGGGTCAAGTCCGGTTACTGGATCGAGCGAGGTAAAATCCATGGTCCAGACTTTGAGCCCGTGAATATCAGTGATCATATTGCTGATGACGTTCGGTTCAACGAAGTGGAGGTCATATAATGGATGGTCAGCACTTCTTCTTGAGAGACGACTGCGAAATCTGGCTTCAGGACATCATGGACAATCACTACGAGGAGGCCCTTTCGAGGGCCAACTCCGTCCTATCGCAAACAGCAGAGGATGAGAACGGGTGCTGGGTGACCTCGACGCAGGGACGACCGAAAACACGGTTCAAGGGCCGACAG
>NZ_JBXWQD010000028.1:0-1588 GCF_059612205.1 Ruegeria sp. CDSA089
TTAGCGGTTACGATGAGCCAGAAACCCTCTCTTATCAAATCAACCTAAACTGTCCCATTGGCGCTGACGTCAGACAGTCTGGAGAACTGAAGGCAAAGATCGACAATTTGGCGGTCTCGGCTGACGCAAAGGTACTTCTGTTTCAAATCGCAACGAAGGTAATCCGCGTAGGGGAGACGGTCATCAAGATCGGCCAAAAGGTTCTTGAGACGGTTCTTGAAGTTATCAAGACATATCCGAACACAAGCTTCGGTGCTGTCTTCGGAGCGATAGCCGGGGCACTTGTTAGTTCTATCCCGGTGATTGGGTGGGTGCTCGGACCAGTCGTAACTCCGCTATTAGTTATTTTTGGAATGACGGTGGGTGCTGCCGTGGACATTGCGGACAAAGCTGCTGAGCGAAGTATTCGAACTTCTTTGGCGCGTTTCGAACTTTTGAAAACCTAAGTCTATGAGCCGGAATAATTATGGGCAGAAAAGTGATCGACCCGTCTGACGCCATATCGAGGGCCGCATTGAACTCAGCGGACTGCGTAGTTGCCGACCCCCTTCGTTTCAAAGCGCGATTAGAAATCGGAGACAAAGCCTATCAAACATTGACCCTACGAAATGCGGCTTTTGAGCTTTGGGACGTCGCAGGAGCATCCGCAGCAGGAGCAGGATTCGCTGGATCAGCCACCGTTGCCTCCACGTTTTTTGGCACGACCGCAACTAGCATACTTGGGTTCTTTGGGATCGCAGCAGCAGTTACTCCCATCGGATGGATAATTGCAGCCAGCGTCGTTTCTGGCGGGGCCTACTTCGGAATAATTCGGCTAATGAAGGGGCTCGATAGCGAGCGCGTGGAAGTCATTCCAAAGTTTATCAACACCCCACTCGATGTGCTGGCAGTAGGGCTGTTTGATTTACTTGCCCCTCTGACTTTGAAAATTGCTGCAGCCGATGGAAGCATAACGGACGACGAGCTCGATGTTATACGCTCATATTTTGTCGATGATTGGGGGTATGATGAGAAGTTCGTAAATGCCGCGTTAGACGTTTTCCGGGTCAAGCTGGACGATTTAACATTGCAACAGCTTACTGAAGGACTGCGGAGGTTCACTTTGGAAAGCAAAGATTGCAATCACAAGAAGGTTCGCGAAAAAGTCGTCGCCCTTTTGAACGAGATTGCCAATGCGGATGGGCAAATTCACGAAATGGAGGAACTGGCAATTAGGCACGTGGAAGACTTCTTACCCAAGGACCCTTGGTTTAGGATGCCTCAGTTTTTGCAGAGGGAGGGTTAGCACCCAAGCCAAAGCCCCCCAACCGCCAGCACCAGCGACCAGTCTTCAGCACCCGGAACCAGTCGTCAGCGGTCCAGCCAGCGCCAGTGGACGGTCCTCTAGCGGTCTCGTCAGCACCTGCTGGCACCCTCTAACGGCCTCTCTAGCGGTCAGAATTGCCCCCGGAACCGCCCCAGTTTCTCGGGCTTCGCCAAAAAGCCGATAACAATCATCGGACGGCAAGGATTCCTACCACCCCAGCCAGCTCATCAGAACATGGAACGACTGTAGGCGCTTGGGGCTAAACCCTCCGAGAAATGCCCC
>NZ_JBXWQD010000029.1:0-1503 GCF_059612205.1 Ruegeria sp. CDSA089
GTCAGCGCCAATGGGACAGTTTAGGTTGATTTGATAAGAGAGGGTTTCTGGCTCATCGTAACCGCTAAGGAGTGGAGATGAGAAAGAAACCCGGAACCAAGCCGAGCCACGGCGAGAAAGTTGTCAAAGACATCCGCCGTGCGACCCGCAAACAGTATTCCGCAGAAGAAAAGATCAGGATCGTTCTGGACGGCCTCAAGGGCGAGGACAGCATTGCGGAGCTCTGCCGCCGTGAAGGCATTGCCCAGAGCCTCTACTACAGCTGGTCCAAAGAGTTCCTGGAGGCAGGCAAAAAGCGGCTGGCAGGTGACACGGCACGTGCCGCGACATCGACCGAGGTCAAAGACCTGCGCCGTGAAGCCCGCGATCTGAAAGAAGTTGTGGCAGAACAGGCCCTGGAACTGCGGCTTCTCAAAAAAAGCATGATCGCGGATGGGGACGACGACGAATGAGATATCCTGCATCCGAAAAACTGGAAATCATCCGCTTGGTTGAGCAATCGCATCTGCCGACCAAACGCACTTTGGAAAAGCTGGGCATTCCGAAGACCACCTTCTATCGCTGGTACGACCGATATCTCGTCGGTGGCCCCGAGGCGCTTGAAGATCGCAGACCCACGCCGTCACTGGTCTGGAACCGCATTCCCACGCCAGTGCGCGAGAAGATCAAGGATCTGGCCCTGAAGGAAAGTGAGCTTTCCCCGCGTGAGTTGGCTGTACGCTTCACCGACACAGAAAAGTACTTTGTGTCAGAGGCTTCGGTCTATCGCATCCTCAAGTCCTACGATCTGATCACCAGCCCGGCTTATGTGGTTCTGTCCGCTGCGGATGAGTTCCGGGACAAGACAGCGAGACCGAACGAGCTTTGGCAGACAGACTTCACATATTTGAAGGTCATCGGTTGGGGCTGGTTCTATCTCAGTACGATCCTGGACGACTACAGCCGATACATCATTGCCTGGAAGCTTTGTACGACGATGAAGGCTGAGGATGTGACAGACACGCTGGACCTGGCGCTACAGGCGTCGGGCTGTGATCAGGCAACCGTGCTGCACAAACCGCGTCTGCTCAGTGACAACGGGTCCAGCTACATTTCCGGCGAACTGGCCGATTGGCTGGAAGACCAGCAAATGGATCACGTGCGTGGCGCGCCATATCATCCGCAAACCCAAGGCAAGATCGAGCGCTGGCATCAGACCCTCAAGAACCGCATCCTGTTGGAAAACTACTATCTGCCTGGCGATCTCACGCAGCAGATTGACGCCTTCGTCGAGCACTACAATCACCGTCGATACCACGAAAGCCTGCAAAACCTCACGCCCGCTGACGTCTACTTCGGACGGGGCCAGACCATTCTGAGACAACGAGAAAGGATCAAACGAAAGACAATCGAAACGCGTCGCTTGCTTCACCGCAAATCCGCGGCATAATCACGCGAACCGGATGAGCCAGATCCTCTCTTAGGTCAGACCGCCAACTGGCCCAAAACCTCTGATGACGGACA
>NZ_JBXWQD010000030.1:0-1427 GCF_059612205.1 Ruegeria sp. CDSA089
TAATCACGCGAACCGGATGAGCCAGATCCTCTCTTAGGTCAGACCGCCAACTGGCCCAAAACCTCTGATGACGGACATTTGATGCATAGGTATGGCGCAGGTCATGAATGCGAACGTCATTCAGACCGGCCCGCTTACGTATACGACGCCATGGCTTTTGCAGATCAGTGGCGTAGTGGCCGGGAACGGCCCCAGCGATGACATAAGGATTGTCAGGAAGCCGTGGGAGGGCGTTCAGAACCGCTAGGGCTGCTTGGGGCAGGGGAATGCGCCGCGCGCCCGTCTTGGTGTCTGGTAGCTCCATTCCTGCGTCTGTGATGAAAGACCATTGCAAGGTTTGGATTTCACCAAGGCGGCATCCAGTCAGGATCAGCAATCGAAAGGCAGCGACGACAAAGGATGTCTCCGATCCATCCCGCTCCGAATCTGTCAGAGCCTGTCCGAGTCGTTGCAATTCGTCTTGGCTCAGAAACCGTTCCCGTTTCTCTTCGCGGTATTTCGGGACATGGCAGCAAGGGTTTGACCCGTCAGGCCGAAAGCCCCAGATTTCCGCCAGATTGAACATCTTGGACAGAACGCCCAATGTCCGGTTGGCCTGATAGGGTTTGTCCCGGAACTTGTGGTGCAGCTCGGCAATGTCTTTTCGCTCCACATCGACCACTTTGAAGCTGCCAATGGCGGGAACGATAAACAGGTCGATAGCCCTGCGATACTCGCCTTGGGTGGAGGGCTTGCAGCGCTCCTTGACATGAGTATCAAAGAACCGCTCACACAAGGCAGCAATCGTTGGTGCGCGGCGATGCTGGGCAATCTCTTCGGCTGGGTTCTCACCCTTAGCCACTTGCCCCATGAGTTCCTTTGCCAGTTTCCGCGCTTCGTCGACGGTGATCTTGCCATGCCGTCCAATGGAAACCCGCCGTGTTCGTCCGCCTTTGCGATATTGCGCCTGATAGGTCTTTGCCCCAGAGGGCATGACGCGGACACCAAACCCGGCAATTTGACTATCCCAGACAAAGTAGTCTTTCGCCTCAACGGGAAGGGCTTCTACAGCGCGTTTGGTCAGTTTGGGCATCCCTCATCCTTTCTCTGTCATCGCCCCGTGGAAGCATTGTGGAAGCAACTGGAAGCGGTTCATGGCGTAAGAGGTAGGAACGGAGCGTGCCGATCGTCAATAATAAAACAGTGTTTCCAATAAGATAGGGTAAATCAGCGTTTTTGGGCGTAGTTGGTGCAGGTGGGCGTAAGCTATCTCATAACCTGAAGGTCGCAGGTTCAAATCCTGCTCCCGCAACCAGTGTCAGAAATCCCCTACACAGCCCGGTCAGACTAAAATTGATCCCCCAGATCAAATGCTTAACGTCGCCACCGCGTCAGGCTCAAAACCTCAAAGCAAGTGCGCCAAAGCATACTCCAGAAACCAACACGGT
>NZ_JBXWQD010000031.1:0-1217 GCF_059612205.1 Ruegeria sp. CDSA089
TGAGCAGCCTCATCTGACTGGTCCAAATTGATTGTTAGTGCATCATCGGCGTGTGATCCATCGGGACGATGGTTTCAGGCGCTGGCGGGCGATAGCCCAGAGCACTGTGGGGGCGTTTGGTGTTGTAGTGTCGCCTCCATTGTTCGATCAGAATTTGAGCTTCGCCCAAGCTGTAGAAGATCTCGCCGTTGAGCAGTTCGTCCCTGAACCGGCCATTAAAGCTTTCACAGTATCCGTTCTCCCACGGGCTGCCAGGTTCAATGTAAGCCGTCTGGGCGCCAACTGCGGCGATCCAGTCTTGGACAGCCTGGGCGACAAATTCTGGCCCATTGTCTGAACGTATGAAACGGGGTGCTCCTCGAAATATGAACAGATCCGTCAGGGCGTCGATCACGTCGACCGAGTTCAGCTTGCGCTTCACTCTAATCGCTAGGCACTCCCGGCTGTGCTCATCAAGGATGTTCAGCGTCCGAAAAGCTTTGCCATCGTCGGTTCGACAATGGACGAAATCATAGCTCCATACATGATTGCGATACTCCGGCCTCAGCCGAACACACGAGCCATCGTTCAGCCAGAGCCGTCCTTTCTTCGGTTGTTTCGCTGGCACTTTCAGCCCCTCTCGTCGCCAAAGCCGTTCAATTCGCCCATCGCTGACAGACCATCCAGCCTCTCTCAGCAATGCAGCGATCCTGCGATAGCCATATCGGCCGTATTGACGGGTCAGCTCGATCATGTCGGCCACCAATCGGTCTTCGTCTGCGCGACCTTGTGGGACGCGCCGTTGCGTGGACCGGTGTTGTCCAAGCACGCGGCAGGCGCGTCTCTCGGAAACGTTCAGCTGGTTGCGTACATGGCTGATGCAGGCGCGACGACGAGCGGGGCTCAGTAGTTTCCCTTGGCCGCCTCCGTGAGGATCAGTTTGTCCAAAGTCAGATCTGAAACCGCGCGTCTCAGCCGCTCGTTCTCTTTCTGAAGCCGCTTCAGTTCTTTCAACTGATCTACACCCATTCCGCCGTACTTCTTTCGCCAACGGTAATAGGTTTGTTCAACAACGCCGATCTGCCTGATCGCATCAAGACGGGACATGCCTTGCCCTATCAGAACTTCAACCTGCCGTAACTTCGAGACAATCTCTTCGGGCTTTGGTCTCTTGTTTGCCATTCGTGGTCCTCCGTTTCCTAAACATAACGGTGGACCAGTTCAGTTGGGGAGGCCCA